>DASYZC010000092.1:0-6488 GCA_035949735.1 Candidatus Acidiferrales bacterium
CTACGCTTGGGTTTCGCCTTGACTTCGCAAAACCTCCACACTAGACTGCGTTCCAGGAACGAGTTCCGTGGCCTACCGCGCATTGGCCAGGAGCTTTCTCCCCTGAAGGCCCGCTGCAAAGGCGGGCCTTCTGCTTTTTACAGGGTTGCACGAAGGTAACGCCGCGCCGGGCCTCGCAATCCCACTCTCGGTTCCGGCTCAATCAGACCAGGCAAGATAGCCCGGCACGATAAGGTTCACGACCGGTATGATGAGCAGAATGCCCCACCAATTCGGCTTGCCGCGCGCCTCCGCGATCCCCATCCACACCACTATCGCCATGACGAGGTTCACGAGGGGGATGAAAAACAGGATGATCCACCAAATCGGCTTCTTGGCGATCTCCAGCATCAGGATGATGTGGGCGATAGGAATCCATGCCAGCCATCCGTTGGCCGTGTTGGTTTTTTGAGCGATCGTTTGCAGCGCCAGTGCAAAGTAAACGTACACCACCGCAAGGCACGCCAGAAAGAACATGAAAAACATTCCAGCAAACAGCCCTCGGTTGTCCATGCCAGTGCCTCCTCTCGCAGCCGATCAGGGTTAGCGGAGCGGGTTCGCTCCCAATTTTCGAATCATCACACGTGCAGGGGCCGATTTCACGAATTGCTGCCATCGCTATTGCATATTCGTAAGCATCAGGCAGGAACGGCCTCACGCTACATCCAGCAGCAATGACGTGTCCAGGCAAAATTACGGGCGATCGCCAGCCCGACCGCCCGGCATGACTAACGCACAAGCTGGACAAGTGAGGGTACTAGGGTAGTATTTGTTCGGTAGGCTAACCAACCGCCCGAGCAAAAGCCGAAAACGGCCGTTGTCCTCATCAATCTCTCTCTCCGCTAAGTTCCAGCAGGATGACGTTGTCTGTTAGACTCTCGATCTACAATGACTGTAGAACAATTAAGTGGAGATTTTCACGTGGGCGCTCCGACCAAGAACCAGGCCTTGGAGTTTCTCAAGAAACTAGAGGAGACACTGAATAAGAAGCTACCCGGACCAGCCGACATGGAGTCTTGGATTCGTAGCACGGTCAAGGCGGCAAAAATTGACGATAAACAGAAGCATTTGCGCCTTCCGGAGGCCGCCTTTCTGAATGGGAAGGCTCTTCCGATACTCTGCGACTTACTAAAGACTTATGGATTATCCGAGGAACAGGCACAACAGGCATTGCTCAACGAATACTACCGGACGACGCCGGGCATATCGAGGCAGTCGCCCATTTGGTGGGAGCGCCATCCTTTTCAAAAGGTTCTAGGCGCTAGCGCCAGCGACATTTACCGAGGTTGGACGAACCCTGAGAAAGGTGGCGCGTTGACGCAGAGCTGCCCGGATTTCTCCCTCCGCGATCCGTTTCCGCACTCCATCTTGTTCGAGGGAAAGTATTTTCCGCGCGGCTCACTGGAATTTGCAAAACGACAGCTAGTCACGAATATCTATCAGGCCTTCTTCTACCGTGGCTTGCCTCGTCTCGCCGCTACCAAAAGGCGCCATGAATGGAACTACAACTACGCCTGTCTCTTGGCCTATGACGCCTCACCCAGGGGGACCCTCGCTGCAGCATGGACAGCCCTTCATCTCCAAACTCGCCGGAGCTTCTGGGAAGGTGCCAACGTGTACGTGATGATCCTCCGTGGTTCGGGCACGTAACCGCGGGACGCTCATCTTTTCCTTCCTGTGGCTTGCATATCCGCGCGTTCTACCCGATTACTTTCGCTGGCACATTTGGACCCACCCTACGCCGAAACAACCCTCAAGTCCTGAGTGACGCGCCGCTCGTGTAAGTGGAGTACTGATAAGCCGAATGTGCAGTAATCCCAATGCGGATTTCGGCGGCGGCTAACTGGGTGCGACCGGGGCTGATGGTTCGGGCCGGAGCAGCGATGCCAACGGGGAGTATCGCGGCGCAAAAAAGTAAATCGAATACGCCGGGAAGAATACGATTACCGGCACAGCAATCAGCGCCGCCACAAAGATAAGAATTGCGAGCGCAATGCACCCCAGGACCACCGCCAGCGTGATGGTGTAGGGATTCCAGGTCCATCCAGCCGCTTTGCCGCCAAAGAACGCCGCGACTCCAACTAAACCCATAATGATAACCAACGCGAACATCGCAATTACCGTGACGATCAGGAGGGCAATCGCGGCTCCGATCGCCAGCACAATTTTGATCCCGATGTATCCGGCGTAGCCGCCCTTCTCATTCTTGATCCACTCCCAGAGCCTGCGCCAGCCTTCCATGACGGCGATGTTTTCCAAGGCCATTTGCGGGACGACAAAGTCCTTGGTCATTACATTGATCACGGCTACCAATATGAGAAGGACCAGCAAAACCAGGAACAAGACGATTCCGCCCAGCACGAATCCCAGCACATGATCGCGAGCGTGCGCGAACCAGCCAAGGGCCCAGACGCGCCACAGCGGAATACCAACGACGAGCAAGAAGGCCACGAGAGTCGCGAGCATGAACCAAAGCCGCCAGACAAATAGACGGAAGCCGGGCTCCTTGCGGCGGGTCCATCCCGCGCGGATGTGACATTCCCGCGCAACGATGCTATCGAAAAGAATGAATCGCATCACGCTGGCGATGTACGTGAACAGCACCACCAGCCCAATCCCGACCACCACTAGAGCCGCGATCAAACCGGCAAATAACGCTGCGTGCTCCGCCAGTTGCGCAGGAAAATCACCGAGAAACGCATGCGACGCGGGGTACGGGGCATGCGGAGCGTGCGGTGTATTCAAAGGATAATTGAAATTACATCCTCCAGAGGAGCCCATCTCACCCGCGAGGAGTCCGACGAAGGCTAAGCGCGTCCATTGGCCAAAGCGGAAGGGCCGCAGGAGCTGTTCCTTGGCGTGGCGAAAAGCGGGCTCGATGACATCAGGGGCAGAGATTGGCAAACACACACCTCTGTATGACGGATTGCTCGATGGAGAGAAAGTACTGCGAAGATGGTAAGAGATCAACCAACATTGTCGCCGGCACGCTTTGCTTAGTTACGTTGCTGAGGAGACCTTTAACCGTTCAATAATCAATTAGCGGCTTTGGGTTCACCGGCTGGCTTGGCCGCCTCTTGCTGATGAATGTAAAGCGTCGCTGGACTTACTTCTCTTTGCGCACCTGGAAGATTAATTGGGTAGCGGACCTCCCGGCGATGGTCGGAAACCTGGCGTTTCCAGTTGTAGGCTTTGTTGAACTTCCACAACATCTTCACGAAATTAGTCTGGCCCTTCGCTAAAAAGCCAAGCGATAGCCCGAGGGTGCGCCCGAGCGCGGCCCAGCCCATGAATTTCTTGTTCAGCACTTGCTGTGTTTCCATAAGTTCGCGGTAAAAATTCTCGAGCGGCATCTTCGTTGGCAGAACGGCATGCTGAACGTCGAACAACCGGTAATCGCGCGTAGTGAATTCGCGCGATTCCGTGAGCCACGTCTCCGTGCCGGGATACGGAGTGTTCACGGTGATGTGCACGATTTCCGGAACCGACAAGGCCCACTCGCGAATCACGGCGAAGCGTTTTTCATCCCAGCTCGGATCGGCGATGATATTGATCGCGGCGACGATTCCCAGTTCCCGAGCGCACTCCAGCGCCTCGAAATTCTTGCTCAAGCTGACGCGTTTTCGGTGGGCTCTCAGCCCCTCCTCGTCGATTGCCTCCACGCCAAGAAACATGTATTCCAGCCCCAGCCGCTTCCAGTAACGGAACACTTCCTTGTTTCGAATCAAGACGTCGCCGCGCGTTTCAAGGTAGTACTGCTTCTTGATTCCGCGGCGTTCGATTTCGCGGGCGATTGCGTAACCGTGGTCGGCGTGGATGAACGCAACGTCGTCCACCAGGAATACCCCAGGTTCCTGAATGCCGGCAAGTTCCTCGACCACAACTTCGACGCTGCGTCTGCGGTAATTCCGTCCGTAGAACGTCCAGGCGCTGCAGAAAACACAGTCCCACGGGCAACCGCGCGTAAATTCGACCGAAGCTGCCGGATCGAGCACGCCAATGAAATATTTTCGCCTTCTCGGCAACAGCTCTCGCGCCGGGCTTAGATCATCCAGGTTCCGCACCAGCTCCGGGGCTGGACCTGCGCCTGAAAGCGTCACGATGCCAGGCAAGCATTTAATTGCATCGCCGTCTGTCGAAGCGCGCTCCAGCAACAGCGGGGCAATACCCTCCCCTTCGCCCTTCACCACGCAATCGAGGGTTCCGGCGCAATGCCCGAGAATTTCCTGCGCCGTGAAGGATGCGCTGTGTCCGCCGACAAAAAGAAAACTCTCTGGCAATAATCTGCGCGTCGCTTTTATCAGATCCACTACTTCGGGAATATTCGCCAAATAATTCAGCGAATATCCGATCGCATCCGGGCGCCACTCGTTGAGGCAGCGAAAATATTCCTTTTGCGTGCAGGCCTGGAGATCGAGGAGACGAACAAGATAGCCGCTCTTTCGGCATGCTGCGGCTACAAGCTCGAGCCCGAGCGGCTCGAGCCGTAGGTACACCTCCGAGTACATCAACGAACTCGGATGCACTAGAAGGAGTTTCCGAATTTCCCGCGGCGCCATGATCTGGTCCTCGCCGAGGCACTCCGAGCCAGACTTTCTATCTTGATCTTCACTAAAGACCTATACCCGCCGCCTTGTCGTGTCAAGCGCACACTGGCTTCTGTGAGGTGATAGCGCCGAAGACTAGGAACTCGCTACACCACGGTCTTGACGGCGGCGCGGGCGTTGGGAAGCGCGGAATTGAGGACCTTCTCGTAGTAGGCCTCGTAGAGCGGGATGATGTCGTTCGAGCAGTACTGGCGGCGCGCATCGACACGGGCCATCTGGCCCATCGCGCGGCCGCGGTCGGGAAGCGTGAGAATGTCGAGCGCGTATTTCGCGGCAGTCGCCACATCGCGCGGCTCGAATAAGTAGCCGTCCGCCCCGTGGGTGACAACTTCGGATACTCCGCCGACGTTGGTGGCAAGAACGGGAACCTCGCACGCCATTGCCTCCAGCGCGGCAAGCCCGAAAGATTCTTCGTCGCTCGGCAAGAGGAACAGGTCGGCCAACCCAAGTTTTTCGTGGACGTGCTGCTGCTTGCCCAGAAAGAAAACGTCTTTCGAGAAGCGCTTCTTGCGCGTCACGTACTCGGCGGCGCCGCGATCCGGGCCGTCGCCGATCATCACCAGCTTGGCGGGAATCTGCTCGCGAACCAGCGCGAAAATTTCGATCACATCGGTGATCCGCTTCACGGGGCGGAAATTCGAAAGGTGCATCAGGATAGGCTCGCCGCCGGGCGCCCATTTCGCGCGAGCACGCGCATCGTCCGACCGTTTGTAGAGATCGCAGTTGACGAAATTGGGTATCACTTCGATGGGCCGCTTGATCTCAAATTCTCTCAAGGTGCGGTCCCGCAGATAATTCGATATCGCGGTGACGCCGTCGCTCTGCTCGATCGAAAAGCGCGTAATGGGTAGATAGCTGCGATCGTTTCCCACCAGGGTGATGTCCGTCCCATGCAGGGTGGTGATAAAAGGCAGGCGCCTCGGCATGGCCATCAAGCGCGCGAGCAACGCGCTTACCGAATGAGGAATCGCGTAGTGGACGTGCAAGAGATCAAGCGAAGCTGCTTCCGCCACTTCGGCCATCTTGGTCGCCAGCGCCAGGGCGTACGGCGGATGATCGAACAGCGGATATGTGGTGACCTCTACCTCATGAAACGAGATGCGTTCGCTCGCCCCGCTGAGGCGAATGGGCATCGCGTAGCTGATGAAATGCACGTCATGACCGCGCGCGGCCAGCTCGATGCCGAGTTCTGTGGCCACCACGCCGGAACCGCCGTACGAGGGATAACAGGTGATTCCGATTTTCATGTGAGTGGCCGGTGGAGCGATCCGAGCCGGCGGGGAAAAGGCACCTTACTGCCCGTTGGTCCCGCCCTGGGCAGCCTCGTCGCCGTCCTTGTACATGTATCGGATGCTGTGCTTGTAGATCATCAGATTGGGGCTGCCGTAGCGCGTGAGCTTGATGCAATCGCGGTCGTACCACTCCACGGTGCCTCGAAGCACTTCTCCATCAGTTAGAACCACGGCGACGGGAGTTCGCGACTGCATCTGTTTCACAAAGTAAAAATTTTCGGCGAAGGTTTGGTCCGGCGGCGCGGGTTTTTTCCGGGCGGGCGGTGCGGCTTGCGGCGCGGGTTGGGAGGGACGCGGAACGTATTGCTCCTTCACTTCCGTAAGGACAGGGCGAAACAACTTGCGGTTCACCATGATGATGGCTCCTGTAATTGTGCTTCGGGTCTTGCAAACAACTTATAACGGGTTGCTAATACTTATGACTGCGGCAAAAAGCATTCGGTTGCAAGAAAATTAAAGAAATCTGTAGAGCCGCCTATTTTTTCAAATCGTCAGAGAAGCCAAAAGGGCGTCAAGGCTCAACTGGCGGCCGATATTGCGGCGCAAACGG
>DASYZC010000093.1:0-13918 GCA_035949735.1 Candidatus Acidiferrales bacterium
GCCGGCGCCAGATAACCTAATTCCGGGTACGGCGTGACAATAGGTTCGCAAAATGCCTCCACCAGTCGACAAGCAATTGTTGTTGCGGCTTTCACCGTCACTTGCTGCCCAAGAATTGCTCTCAGGCCCGTCTCAAACCCGTTGAATGCCCCCGGCACTCGCGTGCCCGGATTGGCTTTGATCAGCGGGCGTAAAATTTCGTCCTTGCGAAGATGCCTGTTGACGATGTCGGGCCGCGCGTTCACATCGAACAAGTCCCGCACCCGGCCCAAGAGGGCTGGCAAAACTGGGTTTAGGCTATGAGTAAATTCCACCATCAGCGCATTTTTCTTCTTGGCCTGCGTCACTTTGATCCAGCCCTTGTGGTCATCCAACTGCGCCGTACGCGCATAAAAACTGTCCGTCACCCATTCAACGCCCTTCAATTCGCGGGCTTTCAGGAAAGCCAGCATTCCCGGCCAGTCGTACGGCGGGCGATACGAAAGTTGCAGGGTCGAGGTATCGCTGCCCATAACGATGCTTGCATCGTCGAACGCACTTTTTCTGAGTTGCGAGGGCGGCATGCCGTACCGCGTGCTAAATGCATCGTTGAAACGTCGTAGGCTCGAAAATCCGCTCGCGAACGCGATCTCCGTAATCGGCAAACCGGTTTCCGTAAGCAATTGTTTCGCGAGCAACAGGCGCCGCGTAAGAATCAACTGGATCGGCGCGACGCCCAATTCCTTCTTGATGATGCGGCGGATCTGCCGCGAACTTAATTCAAACTGGTCGGCGATGGCCTCTAGTCCCTCATCGTCGTCTATCGAGCCTTCTTCGATTCGCTGCACCATCAAATGGGCGATCCTCTGAGAATCGTCCACCGGCGCGCTGCCTGGAGCCAGCTCAGGACGGCATCGCAGGCATGGCCGAAAACCTTCCTGTTCGGCCGCCTGCGGGCTATTGAAAAACCGGCAGTTTGCTCTTTTGGGTGTTTTCGCCGGGCAAATCGGACGGCAATAAATATCAGTAGACGTCACGCCCACGAAGAAAATCCCGTCAAAACGCGGGTCGCGAGCCGTCAGAGCTTTATACAGCGTATGGTTTTCCCGTGTCACGGGCCGAATATAGGGGACTGGATATCTCCATGCTAGCCATTTTCGGACATCACCACAACATCATTTCCATGTCCGAAAATGGCGAGAATGGCGTGCGATCGCAGCTATTTGGGTAGGAAAGTTAATCGCGCTTCTGGGCACTGCTTAGCCAGCGAAGGATTCCTACCGCCCCTGGAATCTTTCGATGATCGAGGCTTGAACCTCCGCCTCATCCAGATATTCCTTGGCCTTTGCGCCGTCCTGTTGCTGCAAGGCGTCCTGAGCCCTCCCGAGATCGGTCTTCATCAGCTGTTCGGCCGTGGCGATATCTCCGCGCAACCCATATCCTTGAGCAGCTTGCGCCCGTCGCAAAGTATCCAGGCCATCGGAAATCGCAGCCGCACGACTCGCGACCTGATCGAATTGCCGCTCCGCGTCCTTGAGTTCAGCGGCCTTGCGTTCGGCTTCCTCGTTCGCCTTCTGCTCCGCCTCTTGGTTAGCCTGTTGCTCGGCCTGTTGGCTCGCCTTGGCACTAGCGGAATCTGCTCGGGCGTGCGCACCCGCTGGAGGCGCGGCAGCGGCAGGTGCAGCAGCCGGAGTAGCCAGAGCGGTTGAAGCTGGTAGAGTCGCCGCAGGCGCTGGAACAGCTGGGACCTCCGCAGCACCGGCAGCCTCACCCGCCGCAGGCCCTGGTGTACCCACGTCTACCGGCGGGGCCGCAGGTTGAGCTATCGGTTGCGCATCGGATTGCGGAGCGGCCGCGCGGGAGCCGGCGTGCGTCTTGATCACGCGCGGCACGTAAAAGCCCGCCGCGAAAAGCATCCCAACCACAAGTATCCCACCCAGTGCCATGTAAGCGCCGCGGTGACCGCTCCGCGTCGCGGCTTGCGATTCCGCGGCGGCGACGACCGCCATCGCAGGCGCCGTCTCTGCGGGAATTCGCGCAGCAGAAGCAGCCGGCGTTTCTTGCGGCACGCGTACCGGCGCGGGAATCGGACTCACCGCTCCCGCTGCAGCCGGGAACACGCTTCGCAGCGCAGCCCCGAAAGCTTCTGCGCTCTGGAAGCGCTCTCGCGGATCTTTGGCCATCGCCATCAGAATGATATCGCTCAGCCCTTTCGGCAGATCCGGTCGCACGGCAATGGGCGGTTTCGGCATCTCCTGCAAGTGCGCGGACATCACGGAGTAATTGCTGTGCCCTCGGAAAGGCAATTTGCCGGTCACCATTTCGTAGAGCGATACGCCCATCGAATACAAATCGGAGCGCTGGTCAACCGGCTCGCAACGCACCTGCTCGGGCGACATGTAGTTCATCGATCCCAGCGTCGCCCCCGTCGAAGTCATGCCCGCCTCGTCGTTCGGACGCGCGATCCCGAAATCCATCAGCTTCACCACGCCCTGCGAAGTCAGCATCATGTTGGCCGGCTTCACGTCCCGATGGATCACATTCAACTTGTGCGCGTAGCCCAACGCGCTGATCACTTGATCGGAGTAGTTCGCCGCATCCGCGGCCGCAATCGGTCCCTGTAGCAGGCGCGAGGCCAGCGTTACGCCGTCCACGTACTCCATCATCATCACCAATTGATTGTCCAAGGTCAGCGCGGTGTTCAGCTTGGCGATATTCGGATGATCGAGACTCGCGAGCAGCTTGATCTCGCGTAGAAACCGGTCAGCCAATTCCTTTTGCGCTGCAAGGTTCGCCAAAAGAACCTTCATCGCCTCGATGCGGTCGGAAATCGTGTTCCGCACCTTGTAAACCTTCCCCATTCCTCCGGCGCCGAGTTCTCCCAGAATTTCGTAATCTCCTATCCGCTGCCCGGGGACAAAATCGTCGCTCATTGAGGAACTCCTTTGGGGGGACGTATCGGCGGATTCTACCCGCAGCGCACGCGGCGAGCAACACATTCCACCGTCGGGTCGCCTCGGTAGCCACGACCTGCCTGGGTTCGCCTTGCTCCTCGATTGTGGCCGCGCGAGTTACAGCCGCGAACGCGCGCCTATGAGCGCGGTGGAGGAATGCATCGTATTGCGATATAATTATTCCTCGCGATGGCGCGCTCTTCCAATAAGCATTTGACGAACGGACATTCTTTTCAGGAAACGGTTCGCCATCTTGCCTGGTTTCGTTACGCGCTGCGCAAATTCCTGCGCTTCAGTGAACAAGCTGCTAGGAGTTGCGGCGTCACGCCTCAGCAGCATCAGTTGTTGCTTGGCGTCGCCGGCTATACCAGCCGTCACAAGGCCACCATCTCTGAACTGGCTGAGTTCCTGCAGGAGCGCCATAACTCCGTCGTTGAACTCGTCGGACGCGCCGCGAGACGCGGCCTGGTTCGCAAGGTGCACGATACGCGCGATCGACGCTGCGTGTTTGTCTCGTTGACGCCACGGGGTGAGGCCGTGCTTTCAAGGCTCTCCAGGCTCCACAAGCAGGAAATCGTGCGCCTCCAGGCCGGCCTTCTAACGCCCCCCCGTCATCGCCGGTCTGGGTACGCGAGCGGATAGGCCCTTGGCAGCAGGCATTGAGTCGATCCCCACAAATGACTTCGTAGGAGCTCACGAATGCTCGATTCTCCACTCCCCGAAACCGAGACCTCGCCAATATCAAAACTACCGGGAAAGGGCAACTTCGGTGTGGCCCTCGAGCCCGAGGTCATTAAAATCTCGGGCTATGCGCTGCTGGTTGGGGTTATTGGCGGCCTCGTTGCCGAAGGCCTGCTCGAACTGATTTATTTCTTCACGAACGTATGCTTCTACGGGAAGTTCTCCTTTGCGATCACCAGCCCCGCGCACAATCGTCTCGGTCTGTGGGTGATACTCATCCCCACGATCGGCGGTCTCCTTGTGGGGGCGATGGTTTATTACTTGGAACCCAGCCTCAAGGGCCACGGCATCCCGGAAGCGATGGAGGCGGTGTTGTTCAGCCGCAGCAAGATGCGACTTCGCGTGGCCTTCCTGAAGCCCTTGGCCACCGCTCTTGCCATCGGAACAGGCGGCCCCTTCGGCGCGGAGGGTCCGATCATTCAGACGGGCGCCGCGTTCGGGTCCCTTTTCGGCCAAGCGGTCGGGCTCACTCCATACTATCGGCGCGTTTTGCTCGCCGCCGGAGCAGCGGCCGGAATGGCGGCGACATTTACCGCGCCGCTCGCGGGAATTCTGGTGGCCATCGAACTGCTGCTCTTTGAGTTTCGAGCCCGCTCCTTCATTCCGGTCGCTCTCGCCGCGGCCGTCGCTACCGGAGTTCGTATCCACTTTGCAGGCTGGGCGCCTTTATTCCCCATGGCGGCGTACAAACTGACCGGCATGAATGAACTGTGGCTCTTTGGCGCCATGGGCATTCTGATGGGGATCATCGGTATCGCTATGATCCGGGCGTTATTCTGGATCGAGGATATCTTCGATCATCTCCCGTTCAAACGCGCGCTCATATGGTCGCCAGCCATTGGCGCCGCCATTCTAGGTGCGATTGGATATTTTTATCCCCAGGTTTTCGGCACGGGTTACGACACCATCCGCGACATGCTCAATAATCGCCTCACGCCCGCCAACCTCCTCGGCATATCCATCGCCAAGTTCTGGGCTCTTGTCATCTCCCTAGGCTCAGGGACCACCGGCGGCGTCTTTGCTCCGTCCCTGATTGTGGGAGGCGGCATTGGCGGAGCCTACGCGATCGCCTGCCAGCATTTCTTTCCGCATTTGGTCAGCAATCCGGCGTTCTACGCGCTCGTGGCAATGGCGGCGGTGTTCGGAGGTATTGCCCGCGCCCCATTCACCAGCATCGTGTTTCTGTTCGAGCTAAGCCACAATCCGAATGCGCTCCTTCCGCTGATCGTGTGCGTCATGGTTGCCGATGGTTTCGTGCGCCTCTTCAGCCGCGATTCCATCATGACCGGAAAGCTCGTAAAGCGAGGCCTGATCGTCCTCCAGGATTATTCCGTGCCTGTCCTGATGCGCGCGCGCATCGACCAGGTCATGCGCAAGCAATTTTCCGTGATGGAAGCCGACACCGAGTTGCGCACCATCCTGCAGAAATCTACGCCGGAAAACGTTCAACTCTTGCCGGTCGTGGATCAAGACGGAACGCTCTTGGGCATCGTCGAGCCTCACGACATGCTGAAAGTCGATACGCAAGACCACCATTTCACCATGCGAGAACTCGCTCGGCAGAATTACGTCCGCGCTTACCCGGGCGACTTGGTTGACCGCGTGAACCGCGAAATGCTTCTCAAAAACGTCGAAAATGTCGTCGTTGTCGAATCCTACTCGAGCCCGAAGCCTATTGGCATCGCTCGCGCCAACGACATCCTGCAACTCCGCCGCTGGCTCATGGAAGAAGAAACCCGCGAACAAAAACCGTCCGATGCCAAGGCCCCGGCCTAAGGAGCTCAAGTTGTAGAGGCACAGTCCGCCACTGCGGATGCCTTTGCTCTTCGCAGCGCCGGCCTGCCCTAAGGGAAGTCGAAGGGCATCTCGCCGGCTCTCTGCCCGTCTCGTTGCCCCAAACGGTAGCCCGTCCGCGTCCGTGGAATTGGGTGCTACACTACGGCCGAGCGACGGCGAGGTGCAGCGCTCTGCGTAATACTGCCTTGATCCGGCCTTAATCTGCGGCCAGGCATACTCCGCTCGCGTCTGAACGCCATTTCCGAAGGAGGTCTCTGTGAAGCTTCCTGCTAAGAATACTCTTGCCATAGCCCTGGCTCTGCTCGCGGCTGGCGCTTCCTCTTTCGCGCGCCCCGATAGCGGCTACCATCTTTTGAAGACGTACAAGTTTGCCGCCTCGCCGGGCAGCACCATGGAATATTTTGATTACGTCACGGTGGATCCAGTGGCCCGCCGCGTCTACTTGTCTCGCGGCAGCGCCGTCGAAGTAATGAACGCCGATACGGGCGCGCTTGTCGGCTACATCCCTGGATTCAAGCGGCAGCACGGAGTCGCTCTCGCACCCGAATTGAATCGCGGCTTCATCAGCGATGGAGAACTCGCCCAGGTAACCATCTTCGATCTGAAGACCCTCAAGAAGTTGGGCGAAGCTAAAGCCGACCCCGATACCGACTGCGTCGTTTACGATCCCGCATCCAAGCGCGTCTTCACCATGAATGGCGATAGCAACAGCTCTACCGTGATCGACGCCAAAACCGGCAGCGTGATCAAAACGATTGCTCTCGGCGGCTCCCCCGAATTCGCCGTTGCGGATGGAAAAGGAATGATCTACGCGAATCTTTCCGATAAGAATCAAATAGCCGCGATTGACACCCGCACCCTTGAAGTCAAATCGAAGTGGTCCACCGCCCCCTCCGGAGGTTCTACCGCTCTGGCGATGGACCGCGAACACCGGCGTCTCTTCAGCTCCGGCCGCAATCCGCAAATGCTCGTGGTGATGGACGCGGACAGCGGAAAAATCATTCAGTCGTTTCCCATCTCCGCCGGGACGGACGCCGCCGCCTATGATCCCGATACTAAGATGATCTGCGTTTCCACTTTTGCGGGAAACATACACGTATTTCACGAAGACTCGCCCGATGAATACAGCGTAGTCGGCACCGTAACGACCCAGCTCGGCGCCAAAACCATGGGTCTCGACACCAAGACGCACAATCTCTTCCTGGACACAGCGGATTTTGCCCCGGCTGGGGCGCCCACCGCCGAACACCCGCGTCCGCGGCCCCGCGCTATCCTCGGCACTTTCCGTGTCTTGGTCTACGGCCCCTAACTGATTTCGAATTTTCTCGTCCCTGGGGATCTGGCTATTAAACGCACCGATAACAAACTCGAGCTTTAGTCTGCCGAATCCGTGAGGTCAAGAAAGTCGGCTCTCCTGGGAGAGGGCATGTGCCGACGGACGGCGATCCTAACAATGAGACCTGATCTCAGAGCAACTCTGTTGTTGGTGGCGGCTGGCTTGGCGTCGGCGGTGTTCTGTATCTTCTTTTTCTCAATAACAGTTTACTTGACGGGCGCCATATTTGGTGCGGCCACGGCTATTTGTTTGCAGAAGTTGCGGATCTTCGACGAGCGGCAGGCCGGTTGGTTCGTCGCTGTGGCGACCGTCGCATACCTTCTCTCCTTTGGGTTGGCTGTGAAACTCGACTCTGCCTTTCCGCCAGTGATATATAGCTCGCGCCCGGACATGGAGCCGCCAATCGTGTGGCTCGGCGGAGGCGTTTTCGGGGGATTTCTGCTCATCGGCGGAGCCCTGTGGCTCCTCCGCCCTAAACCGGACGGAATCCCTTTCTCTGCGTGGGCGCTGGGAGGCGCTGCATGGGGCGGAGTTCTAGCAATCAGCGGCTGGGCACTTGGGCCATCGTTGGGATCGATGCTGTTGAAACTTCTTGAAGTATTACCGCTGCGCATGGCTCATCGTAGCACGCGGGATCTTTACTCAATCTACATTCTCTGGCAAACGGGGATGGCTTTGATGCTCGGGCTCATGCTGGGCGGTCGCCGTCAATCGAGCTCAACGGAGGCAGAGTCACAATGAGAGATCTAAATGCGGGCAACTCCCGCGCGACCCATTCAGAAGAGGTGCTCGCCCGCCTGCATCTCCATCACACCGGAACTTAGGGAAGTCGGCCGGTTTCATCCAGAGCCCTATAAAATCCCAGGTTCTCGCCGCGCACGAGCTTCGTGATAAAGACAATTTGCCCGTAGTGCATTCCGAAATGTTCCACCACGTGGTAAACGGTTTCCAAACCGGTGACCGTGTAGCCCTGGATATGGAAAGTGGCGAACAAATCAGCTTCCGTGAGCCGCGCCAGAACTTCTGATGCATCCCGCAGAGTCGCGCCCAGCTTCTCTAGCAGAGCAGAAGCCGGAATCACTCGCCGTTCGGAGAACTCCGCAGAACGGTCACGAGCATCTTCCGTATGATTGAATGACGAAACGATCCACTGCCGGACGTTACCGTTCAAGTGCAAAAGCAAATTCCCGATGCTGTTGCTGGCCTCGTTCGGCCGCCACCACACTTGCTCGTTGGTAAGGGATTCCACGCAGCCGCGGAGCCGAGGCCAATATTCCTCACACAACTTCGCGCGGGAGAACTCAAGAAACATCGTGGATGAACTCGATTCGGCCATCGTCGTCACCATTAAATAAACCGGACCTTCTTTTCGACATCGAAACTGGTTAGCGCGTTCATAGTTTAGTACGGCCTACCGTTAAAACCCGCAGCTTCTAAACGGCGCACCCGATGGACGCCATCGGCCGAAGGATCACACCCCCGATGCGCTACGTCCGCGGGGATTCTCGTTCACCATTCAACGCTTCTTACTAAATTAACTTGACAATATCTTGCTTCATAGTACCCTTCGCCAGCTTCGCTACTAAATGGAGGTCGTAATGCGCGCTTCCCGGCCCGCGCTATCGCAGTTTTTTGTGCTCTCATCCGTCTTGAGTTCGCTTTGGCAAACGATGCGGCGGGACGCAGTTCGGTATCTCGGAGCGATCTCGCTGCTTTCAGCGGCCCTGGGAATCGTTTCAAAGCCCGCCACGGCGCAGTCACAATCATATTCTTTCGCGGTTCCCCCCGTGCCGGTCGGCACAAACCAATTCGTGAGTGGCATGAACGATAAAGGAGAATTTGTGGGCGGATACGTAGACGCTGCCGGCAATCAGAACGGCTTTCTCTACTCAAACGGTCAGTTCACGACGATTGACGTACCGGGCGCGCAGTATCCCGGTGCAGGCCTGGGGACCATCGCCGTTGCAGTAAATGACGAGGAACAGGTCGTTGGCAAGTACGTTACGGCGGCGCAGGGCACGACACCGCAGAAAATCCACGGATTTCTCTGGCAAGCTGGACAAGTTACCCTGCTTCCTGATTACCCACTTGACTCGAATTCTACCTCGCCTTATACCCAGCCCTACGGGATCAACAACGCGGGGGAAATCGTCGGTTCATATGTGGGCGGCGGCAATTTTGACGGGGGCTTCCTATACTTCGGGGGAGTCTACACTCAGATTCAGTATCCGAACATCCCACAGCTGCCCCCCTCTGGCACCGTCCCTTCCAGCATCAATGATTCCGGACAAATCGTTGGAGAATGGTTTTACAATCCCAACTATCCCTTCAATGGGGGTGTGACGCACGCTTTCTCGTTGTCCGGTGGGCAATACTCCACCGTCGATGCGTCAGGCTGCGCCGGCGGAAACGCGACGAGCGTTAACAACGCCGGCACAATCGTCCTGAATTCGTGCGGTTCCTCCTTCCTTCTAACCGGGCGCGTATACAAGCCACTCCCCTTTGCCTATCCGAACGCTTCCTCGACCTTTGCGGCAAAAATTAACAATCTGGGCTGGATCTTGGGGTCCGCCACCGTCTCGGGCCAAAACATTGTGTTTGTGGCGATGCCTTTGGCGCTCGTCGATCCCGTTCCGGACTTATTAAGTCAGAGTGCGCCTGCTACTATTAGCGGCCCTTCACTCGCAGCCAAGGGATTGTCGGGGCGGGTCGTGCAAGGCATTGCGGCCGATGGCGTGGCCGAAGTGCTCGTGCGGATTCCGGCCATTAACGTCGGCGACCAGTTCACGATAACGCTGTTCAACGACCAACAGACTCCTACACAAAGCAGCTCAACGGCGGAAGACGGGGCATTGGACAACCCCGGTGGCACGACCTTCACTCAGAGCCAAGTTACCGCAACCGCCATCGCCGTAACCAATGCCAGCGGTCAACAAGTGCCGATGGCGTTCGCGGTCTACCGCGGACCTTTAGACTTCGCGCGGCAAAATTCGGACACATCCTACAAGACAGGAACGTGCGGCGCCGTCTCGAATACAGATGATAATTTGGCGTGCCGCTCAGTCTCACTCAAAATCCAAAACCAGACCCAAGGCACCACGGGCACACTCCCGATCACCATTCTGCGCCCGCCCCTCGTCATGGTTCATGGCCTGTGGGACAACGCGCATGCCTGGGATGCTTTCTCCCCCCTGGTCAGCGGAAATACGGTAGATTCCCGATTCAGCGTCGGACGGCCCAGTTATGACTTTCCGGTCAAAGTCGCGGCGAGCAATCCGTCCTACTCGTCTAGGCAGCTCAAAAACGTTAGCGCCAATTCGCTCGGTTTTGCCTATAACGCCTCCGTTGTCGTTGGGCAAGTCAATGGATGGATCGTCGATTCGTTCAAAACGGGAAAGAAAAATCCCCTCGGTATTCCTGTTGCTGCCGTTCAGGCGGATATCATCGCTCACAGCATGGGCGGCGATATCACCCGCACAATCGTTCTGCCCAGCGTCACGCCTACGTTTCTGAGTAACGACACTTTCGCCCAGGGAAACATTCACAAGCTTATTACGATCGACACCCCGCATCTCGGCTCGCCTCTGGCCGCACAACTTGTGACATCACAGGAACACTGCCTGGACTACTGGATCCTCGCCAACCTTCACAAGTTTGTTTTTAGCTCTGTAGCACTTCCGGGCGGTAGTCTTGTCAGCGGCGCGGTAGGGGATCTTTCGCCATCGAGCCTGGCGGTATCGAGCATTTCATCACAGGGTCCCCATCCGTTGCCCACGGCGCTCATCGCTGGTGTGTATACTAACTTTCAAAGCCTTCAAACTAGCTTCGTTTCAAACGCGATTTTCCTAGCGTGCGGTTACAGCGACCCCTTGGCGCAGGCGATCATTAGCCCTGCCGGCTGGCAGGCAATCTTCAGCAATCAACCGAATGACGCCATCGTAGCCCAAGCGAGTCAGCTAAATGGTCTCGATTCAACATTCGTTTTTCAGGGGTTCGTGCATTCACCGGGCACCGAAAACCTCGGCTTCTCAAAGCCTAGCGTTCTTGATCCCGACTCAGTGAATCCCATTCCCATCGTCGTAATTCACCTTCTGAACACTCCAGTCACGGACTCGTCCTTCAAATCGGTGAATCCGTAACGGACACGTGAATGCCAACTGGCACAGTGACGGCCATAAACAGTAGCAGCAGATTCCGACTAGCGGCGGTGCTAATGGCAGCAGGTACGCTTTCGGCCCTGCTCACGATCTTCTTCTTGAACACGACGAGATTGGGCCTGTTTATGGGAGCCGTATTCGGGGTAATCATAGCCGCCAGCTTGGTGCTGTCCGGTACCCTCAGAATCGCGGCCGCACTGCAGTTTGCCGCCGTTGCGGCGGTCGCCTACTTCGTCTCATTCCTAGCAAGCTTCGGCGCCCAACTGGCTCTCGGTTCCCTTGGCTTACTAACCGAAGCGGAGGCAGGAACGATGAGTACCCCAGGGGCTGCCTCCCCGGCAGCGCTGCTCGTTGGAGGACTCGTTGGTGGCTTTCTCATCATCGGCGACGTGCTGCTGCTCGCAGGGGGGCGCAAACAGGCTACAAGCTCAGTGACCCTGCTTTGGTCGGTTGCAAGCGCGGCGCTCGCTTTCACGGGGTGGGCGCTCGCGCCGTCGCTGGGCGTTGCGTTATTGCACCTTGTCCACCGGCTGCACCTCGAGGGAACCTGGCCCAATCCGCAAGGCGACGTCCAAGGCATCGGGGCCGCGCCAGTTATTTATTCGGTGCACTTTGTGTGGCAGATCGGCATGGCGTTCGTGATTGGGTTCGTCGTAAGTCGTTACACGCCGGTGTCCGAGCTGAAGGGATTGCAACCATGACAACCGCAAGCAAGCGCCGACCATTCGCCGTAGTTTTGGGGTTCGGGACAACGATTTCAGTCCTGCTAGCTGTGGTCGGAGTCTGCGCGGCGCAGCAGGGCCAGCCGTCGCTCCAGATCACATCACCGGCTGACGGCACGATTGTGAGCCCTGGGCAAACAATCACGGTGGCGGTGAGCTCGCCGGAGAATGCGTCCTTCGCGCATGTGGTCGTGATCGGCGAGGACCCCATCGGGTTCAGCTCCATGGCGACCAGTGCGCCCGCCCAACTCTCCGTTACCATTCCCTCGGATATTAATTCATGCAGGCCGTACGCGCTGACCGCGGTCGGCTCGACCAGTTCAGGCCAGACTGGCGGATCCGACCCAATTTCCATCGACGTCGAGCGGTCGGACATGCCGACTTCACTTTCAGCGCCGATGCCCAGCATTACGTTCGGTGCGATTGGCGAGACACTGCCCATCCAACTCCTCGCTAATTTCTCAGACGGCAGCACCCTGGAAGTAACGCGTTCTTCGTACGTCGCGTATTCCTCTTCGAATACGGCTGTTGCCACTGTCGATGCGAACGGGATCATAAGTGCCGTCGCGACTGGCAGTGCCTCAGTGACGGCGACCTACGCCCTCAACGGCCAGAACGTGCAGGCAGTCATCCCCGTCACGGTTCCAGAGCAAATCATGACGATATCTCCCGGATCGCTCTCCTTTGGAAACCAGAATCTAGGGACCCAGAGCGCGACCCAGCAACTCACCGTTACCAACGCGGCCGATGACACGCTGAAAATCGTCAGTGTGGCGGCCTCCGGCGACTTTGCTGAGTCCGACAATTGCGCCTCTGCATCTCCTCTTTCGCCTAGCGGAACTTGCACGATCACTGTTGCTTTTATTCCCACAGGAACTGGGGCGCGAACCGGCGCCGTCACCGTCGGCAACGCCTTCAGCATCATCCCAACTACGATCTCGTTGAGCGGGACGGGGATCGGACAACCGACCACATCCACTGCCCTTGCGTCCTCCGCTAACCCATCGGTCTTTGGACAGGCGGTGACGCTGACGGCCACGGTCACGCCATCTTCCGGCAGCACGCCGACTGGCCCCGTAACTTTCAGCGACGGCTCGACCGCCCTCAGCACAGTATCGCTCAACAGCAGTGGCGCGGCAGCGTTCACGACGTCCTCGCTCTCGATAGGCTCGCATTCCATCACGGCCGTGTATGGCGGTGACAGCACCTTCCAAGGCAGCACCGGCACGCTATCTCAAACGGTTAACGCTGCTTCGACAACGACCACGGTCAATTCCTCCGCCAATCCTTCGATCCTCAATTCCGCCGTCACTTTCGCGGCAACCGTCAGCGTGACTGCACCGGCAGCCGGAACCCCTACCGGAACGATTGCCTTTAAGGACGGCTCGGCTGTCTTGTCAACGGTCGCGATCAATACGGCAGGCCAGGCGACCCTTTCTACATCCGCGCTCGTCACTGGTCCGCATTCCATCGCGGCAACGTATTCGGGCGATTCGAATTTCAATGGAAGCTTATCCGCTACGCTCAGTCAATCGGTGCAGTACGAGGCTGTCGGCTCGGCCTGTGACGGAGATGCTGGGCATCAGATTCTCCAGCCCATTAACGCCGATGGCAGCAGCGTGTTCAAACAAGGGCAGACAGTACCAGCAAAATTCCGCGTCTGTGATGCAAATGGGACCTCTATTGGCACGGCGGGCGTGGTCAGCAGCTTCCTTCTAACGCAGATTGTTTCTGGGACTGCGACGACAAACGTCGAGAACATAGTCGATACGAACAATCCCGACACAGCGTTCCGCTGGGATCCGACGAATCAACAATGGATCTTTAATATTTCGACTCAAAGCCTAGGCGGCAATTCGACATACGTGTACACAATCGCGCTCAATGACGGCACGACGATCAATTTCCAATTTGGTCTAAGGTAAGCGCGGGGGTCGGCGCGAGCCGGCCCTCTACTTTGGGAAGTCGTTCGAAGCCGGCCCTAGGGCGAAAACCCTACGCTTGATACGTGTCGCACCGCATTGACGCCCTCGCTGCGCTATGATACCCATACTCAGCATGTTGAGGCCCTCGTGACTCCAAAAACTCCAGAATCCCGGCGTCTGGATGTGACGCTCGATACTCGCCTGGAGAGCGTGGACGTCGCCGAACATCTCGTGATGCGCGCCGCTGAGGAAGCCGGCTTCAGCGAGGAAGACGTCCACAAAATCGGCATGGCTGTCCGCGAAGGCG
>DASYZC010000094.1:0-12095 GCA_035949735.1 Candidatus Acidiferrales bacterium
TGCGCTACAACCATGCCGACGCCATAGTATCGGCCCTCTTGCTCTTCACGAAATAGCGCGTATTGTTTCGGATCGAAGAAGTTCGAATGCGGATCAAGCACGTGCAACATGCCCGGGATGGCGCCGTCATAGATCGCCTTATCGGTATCCACAGGATCGGCGTAGTTCCGCTGGACCACGGATAGGATGTGCGTGAAGCTCTTGACAGAATCCTGGGCGTCGTCGGAGCCGGCTGCGGTGGCCCGCGCCTGCGGTCCGTAGACGAAGCCTCCCAGCAGCGCCGATACCACCAGCACGATGGCAAGCAAGACAATGCCGCGCGCTTGGGATCCTTCGTTTTGTGGTCGTTGAACCGCGCTATTCGACGCTGCAGATGGTGAGTGATCCATGCCGCCTCTCTTCGATCGTGATACCGGCAGTATAGCACAGCGGTCTCGGCTGTTTGACAGGTCCGCAGCCCTCTTCTATGATGAAAAAATAGCGCGATAAGGCGCTGGCACTTCGGCTTCCAATGCTGAGTATCCCCCATCTCATTGTGATCTTTGTGGTCGCGCTGGTGATTTTCGGGCCCGAAAAGCTGCCCGAACTGGCGCGGAACCTCGGGAAATTGATGGCGGAGTTCCGGCGCCATACGAGCGATCTTCGCACCACCTTCGAAGGGCACCTTCGCGATATTGAACGCGAGGGCGAATCCCGGAGGATTGCAGCTGTACCTGCGCCGGTTGCTTCGTCGCCCCCTACCGAAACGCCGGCGCCTGCCTCAACCGGCACCGTACCATCGAAACCACCCAACGCGGCCGCCATCGCCGGCCCAAGCGGAGATCTCTTTCCTGCCGACGTTCCCGATCCAGACCTGCGCTGGAAAGATCCCGGGGACGATCCCTATCTGGCCGGCACGGAGTTTGCTCCTGGAGGCCCACCCGACGAAACGCCAGCCCCGGAACCTGAGAAAAATCCTGAACGAGTAGAAAATGGCGGCACCCGCCACCCCTGAACGCACACAACGCCAGCACGCCGAGGAAGAATCCGGCGCTGCAATGTCTTTCTTCGACCATTTGGTCGAGTTGCGCAAACGCCTCATTAGCGCGCTTATCGCCGTCGGAATCGGAATGGTGCTTGGTCTGACGGTAGCCAGGCGGTTTATCAACTTTATCAGTCAGCCCATGTGGGACGCGCTGCGCGCGAATCACATCGATCCAAATTTGTATTACACGCACCCCGCCGGTTACGTCAGCCTGTACATCAGTATCGGGCTTTACTTGGGAATCGCGCTTGCGATGCCCTGGGTGCTGTATCAAGTGTGGCTGTTCGTGGCTCCGGGACTCTACAAGCACGAAAGGCGCGCGGTCGCCAGCTTCATCGGATCTTCAATGTTCCTCTTTGCTTGCGGCATTGCGTTCGGATACTACGTAATGCTTCCACAGGTTTTGACCTTCGTAGTTTCGTTCGCCAACGGAGGCTCGGTCGTAGGCAACATCAAGCCGCTGATCGATATCAACGAGTATTTCGACCTGATTTTGGTGGTGCTTGTGGGTCTGGGAGTGATTTTCGAACTACCTGTGGTGGTGTTCATTCTGTCGCTGTTCGGAATCGTCACGCCGAAGTTCCTGCTGCGGAATTTCCGCTATGCGATGCTGCTCATCACGGTGGCAGCTGCAATCGTTACGCCCACGCCCGACGCAACAACCATGATGGTTTTTATGGCGCCGATGATCGTGCTCTATTTCATTGGCGTACTCGTTTCCTATGTGGTCCTACGAAACAAGCGCGCCAAGGAAGGGCAGGCGCCTTCCGGATGACCCGCCAACACCGAACGCTTTGGGCCGGTGCCGCCGCACTCGTAGTGCTGCTTTCAGCTTCGTGCGGAGATCGCGGCACGAGCGGGGACGCATCGGCAGGCTCGTCGTCCTCGGTGAAAGCCGCCGCGCCTTCGCCTGCGTCGCCAGGCATCGCCTCATCCGACGCGGCGCCTCCTGCATCCGAAACCGGCGGATTCGATGGCCAAAAAGCCTATGAACACGTGGCCAAGCTCGTTGCGTTGGGCCCGCACCCTCCGGCCTCCGATGCGATTCACCGGGTGCAGGATTACATTCGTTCACAACTGAAAAGTTTCGGTTGCGCGACCGACGAGGACGACTTTAACGCGCAAACACCGATAGGAACTCTGGCGATGGAAAACATCGTCGCCAAGATTCCCGGCAACGGGCAAGGGATCATCCTGCTGCTGACCCACTACGACACGCTTCGGATGGATAATTTCGTCGGCGCGGAGGACAGCGGCTCTTCGACTGGCCTGATGCTCGAAATGGCGCGCATTTTGTGCAGCCGGCCCAAACGGACCAATGCCGTATGGATCGCGTTTCTCGACGGAGAAGAAGCGCAGGTGGTTCAGGACGGCGTTGCTCAATGGACCGCTAGTGATAGCGTTTACGGCAGCCGCGAGTTAGCGGCGCGCCTGGCGGTTTCGAGCGACCTTAAGCGCGTACGTGCTGTAATTCTGGCGGACATGATCGGCCAGAAGAACCTCCACATCTTGCGCGAATCCGATTCCACAAGATGGCTTACAAACATCGTCTGGAATACGGCGGCGCGCATGGGTTACAAGGACGTTTTCTTAAGCGGCGAGAGTCAGGTCTCGGACGATCACGATCCGTTTCTAAAGCGCGGCGTTCCAGCGGTGGACATTATCGACTACGCAGATTACGCAAACGAGGGTTACTGGCACACGCCGCAAGACACGCTGGACAAAATCAGCACGCGCAGTTTGGCGATTGTCGGCTACGTCATCCTCGAATCCGTCGCTGAACTTCAGAAGCGCTGAAAGACTGCCTCAGATTTGGCGCTAGGCACGGCGCGGGCCGCGCAACACGCGCGCCGGCAGCAGGATGATTGCGGCAACCAGCTCGAGCACGCCTCCCACGGCGATCCCCAACAAGCGGAACGGCAACAGCAATAGCCATACAATCGGATACAAAATCAGCGCGAACAGCGCGAGCGGCCAGCACAGGACAAACAAAATGCACCACAAGATGAAAGTAAACATCACTGCACCTTATCCCGGCTCAAGCCGGTCTTTTGCGGGCGCTCTCTTGCCCCGCACTAGCGAATACGCACGAATGCGCGCATTCATTTCACACAAGATCAGGCCGGAAAAGGATCATTCGCGGAAGGCGGCCTGAGGAACTATGCTACATTTTCTTGCGTAATGCCTACCATCCGCGTGAGAAGTTCCGCAGGTCCTTACGGCGTTCGCTGCGAACCAAACGTGCTTTCGCGCGCCGCATCGCTGGTCGCGGGGCTGGGCGAATCGACGGGTGTTTTTTTCCTTTCGTCGGCGCGCGTCTGGAGCTACTGGGGGAAGGCGCTGGCAGCGAAAATGCCGGGCGGCTCGCGGCGCCGGCCGATCTTATTCGATGATCGCGAGGCAGCGAAAAATCTGGCTACGGTCGAAAAAATTGCCCGGCAGCTCGCGACTGCGGGCGCGGACCGACGCGCTATTCTGGTGGCGTTCGGCGGCGGCGTGGTTGGCGATGTGGCGGGCTTTGCGGCGGCGACATACCTTCGCGGAGTGCGGCTGGTGCACATTCCCACTACCCTCGTGGCGCAAGTCGATAGCGCGATCGGCGGAAAAACAGGCGTGAATTTGCCGGAGGGTAAGAATCTCGTTGGCGCTTTCTATCCGCCAAAGCTCGTGATCGCCGATCCCGGCGTGCTGCGAACGCTGCCGCATCGCGAGTATCGCTCCGGGCTGTACGAGGTGGTCAAATACGGAGTGATCGGCGACGAAAAACTTTTCGAATTTCTCGAGCGGCGCATGGACGCGGTCCTACGCCGGGATCCAGCCGCGCTTGCGTGGATTATTCCGCGCTGCGTGGCGATTAAAGCGCGCGTGGTGGGCGCCGATGAGCGCGAAAGCGGCCTTCGCCAGATTCTGAATTTCGGGCACACGCTGGGCCACGCGCTCGAGGCTGCCACGAAATACCGGCGGTTCCTACACGGTGAGGCGATCGGCTGGGGCATGGTCGCCGCAACGATGATGGCCCTCGGAGTGGGACGCCTCAGCGATTCCGACGCGACTCGCATCATTCGCCTGGTCGCGAGCGTTGGACCGCTGCCTCCGCTCGGAAATATTCGCGCCTCGCAGCTTCGGCCAATTCTCGCCGGAGACAAAAAAACGCGCGGAGGACGCGTGCTTTGGGTTTTGCCGCGCCGAATCGGGAAAACGGAATGGGGCATTGACGTGCCGTGGCCCGTGGTAGCGCAGGCATTCAACGGATTGGCTGGCATCGCGGCACGCGCAGGGTTGGGCTAAACGAGAAGGGCTCTTTGTGCCGAGTGGGCGTAGTACGAGGATACAGATAAAATCTTTACACCGAGGGCCATAACGGCGCAAGTACCTGTTGGTGTAAAGAAAAATCGTCTACGGTGAATGCCGATTCCGAGCCAGAATTGACCATTTTCGATGATCGCGACACAAAAGCCGACGCCGCTGCCGGGGACGCGGCCTGAAGGAACACGCGACGAGCGAGAAGCAGCCGCGCGGGTGCGCGATATGTTCACGCGCATCGCCCCGCGGTACGATTTCCTGAATCACCTACTTTCATTCTCACTCGACAAAGTCTGGCGACGGCGCACTGGGAAGCAATTTGTCACCATTTTGCGCCGTCCTGAGGCCCGCGTTCTGGACGTCTGCTGCGGAACGGGCGATCTGGCATTCGCTCTTGACCGCGCTCGATCGCGAGCGCTCGGACCTGCGCGGCGCGAGCCGATCGTGGGCAGCGACTTCGTGGAAGCAATGCTCTCACGCGCGCGCGAAAAGGCGCGGAATGCCCCTTCGTCAGCGATTTTTGCCGCGGCCGATGCGTTGCGGCTTCCATTTGCTGATGCAAGCTTCGATCTCATTACCACCGCCTTCGGCTTTCGCAACCTGGCGAACTACGAGGATGGACTGCGCGAGTTTGGCCGCGTCCTGAAGGCCGGCGGTAAACTGGGTATTCTGGAATTCACCGAGCCGGGCTCCGGGCCGTTGGCGGGAATTTTCCGTTTCTACTTCAGGCATGTTTTGCCGCGAATCGGAGCGGCCGTTTCTGGCGACAAAGAAGCCTACGCATACCTGCCCAACTCCGTCAGAAAGTTTCCGTCGCCGGCGGAACTTGCGTCGCTGATAGAAAAATCCGGTTTTGCAGACGTGCGGGTAACGCGTTGGAATTTTGGTAGCGTGATCCTCCATTCCGCCCGGCGTTCCTGATCGCTGGCCTCGGATTCTCACTTCGAGTTTTGGACTCTCGACTCCGAAGTGTCCTCGGGTATCATGGTTGCGTTGTGTCCACTATGACTCAAGCGCCGATCGATCTTCGCAGCGACACTGTAACGCGTCCCACTCCCGCGATGCGGCGCGCTATGGCCGACGCGGAAGTGGGCGACGATGTGTACGCCGAGGATCCCACGGTTAATCGCTTGCAATCGCGCGCGGCAGAAATCTTCGGACGCGAAGCGGCGCTCTATTTCCCTTCGGGCTCGATGGCCAACATCACCGCGATCAAGACTTGGACGCGCCCCGGTATGGAAGTGATCTGCGAGGCGCAAGCGCACATCTATCTTTACGAGATGGCCGCAGTGGCCGCCATCGCGGGATGCATGCCCAACACAGTGCCGGCGCCCAACGGAACGCTGACGTGGGATTTGATCGAACCGTTGATTCGCCCGCACATTTACTACCGCGCGCAAACCGCCCTGATCGAGCTGGAAAATACGCACAACATGCACGGGGGCACGGTGTATCCGCCCGAAATCGCCGAGGACATTTGCGACCGCGCTCACGCTGCGAATCTTCCCGTGCATCTGGATGGCGCGCGGATATTCAATGCGTCGGTTGCACTGGGTCGCGGCGTCGCGGAGATCACGCGCAAGTTCGATTCGGTGATGTTCTGCCTCTCGAAAGGACTCGGCGCGCCAGTAGGTTCCATGCTCGTTGGCTCGCGCGATTTCATTGACAAGGCGCGCGTCACCCGCAAGCTCTTGGGCGGAGGCATGCGGCAAGCGGGTGTGTTGGCGGCTGCGGGATTGGTCGCACTGGAGGAAACGCCGAAGATTTTGCATCGCGACCACGAAAATGCGCGCCATCTTGCGGAAGGCCTCGCGCGGATCGAGGGCATCGCGCTCGACCCGAAAAAAGTTGTCACCAACATCGTGATTTTCGATGTTCGTGCCACGCGCCGCACTGCCTCCGAGATTTGCGCGGCCCTGGCGAAAGAAAGTATCCTGTGCGGCGCCACCGGCCCATTCTCCATCCGCATGGTGACGCACTATGACGTCGACCGAGCGGGCATCGATCGCGCCCTCACCGCAATAGCCACTGTGACCGGCTCTCGAAAATCCACAAAAGCAGTCTGAGACGCTCGCCTTGTTGCTAAAATAAACTTGTGAGAAAGGAATTGTTTTGTTGAAGCCTCGGTCCGCTGTTCTGGCGCTGTGCGTAACGCTCTTCGTCGCCATCATCGGCTGCAATAAAAAGGAACCCAGCGAATCCCTCGAGCCACCGCCGACCGCGGTCGTCGATCCGGCCACCGCCGGCTCGATTACCGGCAAGGTGAAATTGGAAGGTGAACCGCCGGCGTTTCGTCCCATCGATATGAGCGCCGAACCTACGTGCGTGAAGGCCAATCCTTCCCCAGTGATTCCGCCTATCGTCGCACTCGGGCCGGATCATGCGCTCGCCAACGTCGTCGTTTATATCAAATCGGGCCTCGGCAGATATCGCTTCGATGCGCCGAAGGAGGCGGCGGTGCTCGATCAGAGGGGCTGCATGTATGTTCCGCGAGTGCTAGCCGTGATGGTGAACCAGCCCGTCGCATTCAAGAATACCGATCCCACGACGCACAACATTCACCCCATGCCACGCATAAACCATGCCTGGAATCGTTCGCTGGACGCGGGCGAGCAACCGTATGTAACAACTTTTTCGCATCCGGAACTCGCCATTCCAGTGGCGTGCAACATTCACCCGTGGATGCGTGCGTTCTTGTTCGTGTTCGCACACCCTTATTTTGCCGTGACGCCGAGAACCGGCGACTTCGAGCTGAAAAATGTGCCGCCGGGCACTTACACGGTTGAGGCGTGGCAAGAGCGCTTCGGCACGCAGGACGCGACGGTCACGATCGGCCCCAACGAATCGAAGTCCATCACGTTCACCTTCAAATCCTCCGAATCCCGCTGACTATTCCGGGCTTGTCGCGGACCGGTCCAACCGCTATTGACACTCAATCGCGGAAGGTGTTTAGTGCGATTGTTGGCAGCTGGCATTCATTTTTGAAAGGGCAAACTTATCTGGCGCCAGGAGGAGAAATCATATGGCCGAAGGAACGCAGCAAAAACGCTCGACTGATGGCAGCGCATACGGCAGACCTCCGCAACATCCAGACTTTGAGCTTACGCAAGTAGGACCGGGCACCCCGTGCGGTGAATTCTTGCGGCGCTATTGGCAACCGGTGGCGGTTTCAGCGAAGGTCACCGATCGGCCGCAATACGTCCGCATCCTCAGCGAGGACCTGATTATTTTCCGCGACAAAAAAGGGCGGCCCGGCCTGCTCTATCCGCGGTGCATGCACCGCGGCACTACGCTTTTCTACGGCAAGGTTTCCGAAGAAGGCATTGCTTGTTGCTATCACGGATGGCTGTTCGATGTGGAGGGGCGTTGCCTGCGCCAGCCATGCGAACCCGATGGCGGCCGCAACCTGGAAGTTGCGCGCCAACCTTGGTATCCCCTCGAGGAGCGCTACGGGCTGGTCTTCGCCTATATGGGGCCGCTGGAGAAAAAGCCGGCGCTGCCTCGCTACGACATTCTCGAAGATCTCGGTCCCGCAGAAGAGCTGCGAGCCTACATCGGCGCTTTCGGCGCTACGGGTGATAGCAGCCTTCCGGTCGCCCCATACAGTTGGCTGCACATGAACGACAATGTGATGGACCCTTTCCACGTTCAGGTGCTGCATTCGACATTCAGCACGGTGCAGTTCGTTCCGCAATTTGCGCTGATGCCGAAAGTGGAATTCTTCCCAACGGACGAAGGTGTCTGCTACTCGGCCAAGCGCAAACTTGATGACGGCCGCGAGTACGATCGCATTTCATCCTGGCTGATGCCCAACATCATGTCGGTGCCGAATCCCATCGACATCAATCAAGTTCGCTCGAACATGATTACTTGGTCGCTGCCTGTGGATGATTCCCATTTCACCATGGCGACGGCCGGGCGTCTTCCAAAAGCCGCACCGGATATTTTTGGCGGCATCCGCTTGAACGGCAAGTTATGGGGTGAAATGACGGAGAGGGAGCATCAGGACACGCCGGGTGATTACGAGGCGCAAGCCGGGCAGGGGCCGATTTCGTTGCACTCGGAGGAGCATCTGGCGAGCAGCGATCGGGGCATCATCATGCAGCGACGAATGCTCAAAGCGCAGATTAAGGTGGTTGCGGAGGGTGGCGATCCCCTTGGCGTCAGCTTCGATCCAAATAAGGCTCTGGTGAAGGTTCGCTCCGGGAATTTTTACAACGCGCCTCAGCCAGCCTAGCTGCTCATTTCGTTTGTTGGGCGGCAGCGCGTTCCGTGTACAATCCGTTCGCTTTAATTCCATGAATGGGTGAGAGATCAATGAGACGCGCAAAGAACGGCTTCATTTCCAAGGCGCTGGCGGCGGCTGTTGTAGCCGTCGTGCTAATGGGGAGTTTTGCCCTGCGTGCTCGGGCGCAGGCTTCAGCCGAAGAGGAAGTGGTGAACCTGCAGAAAAAGTTTCAGGCCGCCACCGTTTCCGGTGACACGGCAACCGTCGCGTCCGTGATGGCTGATGACGCCTTCTTCATTCATGGCAACGCGGCAACGCAGAGTAAAACTGAGTTTTTGGCCGGCATCAAAAACGGTCAGCTAGCTTTTTCAGCTTACGATCTGAGCGACCCGAAGGTGGTGATGTTTAAGGGCGGCGCGATCGTCACTGGCATCGTGGACATTACCTTCAAGGCGCGCGCCGGTGCTCCTCCCGGACCGCCTCGCACTCTGCACATGCGCGGATCGTCCGTGTGGCTCCGCAGCTCAGCCGGCTGGAAGCTCATTCTCGATCAGGATACCCCGATCCAGGGACCGCCTCGCGAAGTACTGCTCGCACCCCGCTGAAGCGGTTCGTCCCGATTCTAGCGGCAGCCTCCATCGTCGCTGAACGTTCCGCTGATCAGCATGCCCTCCAGCGAGTGGCTGCAATTCGTAATCTTCGCGAGTTGTGAATCGTTGCTCAGTGCATTTGGATCCACGGTTTTCGCACCATTCAGGTTCTGGCGCGCGGTAAATATTTCGTTCGACCACTCGGCCAAATTATCGAATTCGGTCGTGAGCAGCTGCAGGGCATTCCGGTCTCCATCGGTTGTTGCGGAGGACGCTAACTGCGTGAGGCCCGTCTGCACTCGGTTGCGATAGTCCTGAGCCCAAGTTCCGCTTATCGCCAACCCATACGTCACCATCGCCCCGATTGCGCCGCTCCACTCCCTCATTTCAGACACTTCGCCGATGGCGCCTACGGCAAAAGTTCTCGACAATTCCTGCGAATTGGAAGCCGGGCCCCTAGGAGCAGCAGCGGATCCTGCGCCGGGCATCGTCAGGACCACTCGATTGGGTTCCACGGTAACCACTCCATTAGTCGCTTGAGCCAGTATCTCGACATCTATATACGAGCGGCCGTTGATTTGCCGAACTCCTGCCGGTATCGCTTTCCCATTTACGACCAGGGTCTTATTGGGCGTGTTCGTCGTGCCCTGCGCTGAGACGATTGCGGCGAGCGATAAAGCGAGTCCCAACATCAGAGTAATTCGAGAAGCGCAATGGGTGTTCATGGTCGTCTCCCTAGGCTGGGCTCGTTACCGCATTGTTGCGACCTATCCAAGCATAGGCACAAATCAATTTTTCCGCAGCATTTCGATTTGTGGAATTTACACGCCACCACTCCGGCCAGGCTAGTCTTTCACGCGTAGGACGCCAGCCGGCGGATTGGCCGAGTACATTTCTTCCACTGCGGCGGCGCGATGCGCCAGGATGGCGCGCTGGTTGAGAGACGCTTTGTCCGTGATCTCGCCTGCGTCGAGCGACGGCGGCTCTTCGAGCAGGATGGCCCGGGTCACGCGATTCGAGTTGCCGGTCGATTGTGCAGCGAAGGACTCGAGCAGTTCGCTGAATTTTCTAGTAACGGAGCCATGGCGAAGGATTTCGGCGCTCGTGGCGGCATCGGCCAGTTCAGGCGCCAGCGAGCGGCAGGCCTCCACGTTCGGGAATACCAGCATGCTCAGGAAATTGCGATTCAGACCTGCGATGGCGACGTCTGTGACGTAGGGCGCGAAAGCGTGGATGATCTGGGTGCGCAGCGGGCCAACGCTGACCCATGTGCCGGAGGCCAGCTTGAAATCTTCCTTGAGGCGGCCATCGTACATGAAGCCCTTATTGACATCGCCGGGATCCACGAAGCGGACCGCGTCGCCAAATTTGTAATAGCCTTCCTCGTCGAACGCGGCGCGACTCAGCTCCTCATTTTTCCAATAGCCGGGCGTGACATTGGGGCCTTTCACCCGAATTTCCAGCTTTGCGCCGACTTCGACCAATTTGGCCTCCACGCCGGGCATGGGAATTCCGATCGCGCCGCTTTGTTCCGAATCCCAGGTGCACTGAAGCGCCATGGGTGCGGTTTCCGTGGCGCCGAGGCCGGAAGCCATCAGGATACGCTCGCCGCACGTTTCAGACATTAAGTCGCGGTAGGCGTCCCAAATCGGCTGAGCCAGGCCGGCACCCGCATAGAACATGAAGTTCAGGCGGCTGAAGAAATTCTCGCGCAGCCGCGCGTCTTGGCGAAAATAGCGAAGCAGTTCTTCGTAGCCTCGCGGCACGTTGAAGTACACAGTAGGCGCAATCTCGCGAAGATTTGCGACGGTTGTTGCAATTTTGAAAGTGGCGTTGCCGTCGTCGATGTAGAGGGTGCCGCCATTGTAAAGCGTCATGCCGGTATTGTGATTGCCGCCGGCCGTGTGATTCCACGGCATCCAGTCCACAACAACCGGCGGCTGATCGCCCATGAAGGGAAAGCCCTGAAGAATCATCTGCTGGTTGCTGCAAATCATGCGATGGGTGTTGACGACGGCTTTCGGCAGTCCCGTGGACCCCGAGGAAAAGAGAAATTTCGCGATGTCGTCCGGGGCGATGGCAGCATGCGCCCGATCCACGGCCGCAGTGGGAGTCGTGGCTGCGAGGTCGTCAAATAAAGTCGCGTTGCCACTGGGACTCGGTCCGCGCGTGAAAACGATTTCGGTCGCGGGATCCGAGACGGCCGCAAGCGCGCGGCGGTACGGTCCCGCATTCGAAACGAACACCAGGCCCGGCGTGATCGTGCGCATCACATGTTTTAGCTTCGCGAAATCCGTCGAAAGCAGAGAATAGGCCGGCGCGATGGATGCGGTGGGAACGCCAACGTGCTGTCCAGCGAACATCAGCAGCAAATGCTCCAGATCGTTTTCCGAAAGAATTGCGACGGGCCTCTCGGCCGAAAGGCCGCGATCGAGGAACGCCTGTCCGATGGCGCGCACCTTTTGGAACGCCTCGGCGTACGTGAGGTAACGCCATTCGCCGTCCGCTTGGCGTTTGGCCGCTAGGGCGCGATCAGGAGCAATTCTCGCCCAATGGATCAAGCGTTCGGTGAGGACGCGGGGATAGGGGCCGAGTGGCTCGTCCGGGCGCACGATGATCGCCCCATCCGGACGGTGTTCCATCGAGGCCCGGGAAGTTCGCAGGCGAACGGGCCGCAACGGCGCTTGGGGATTTGATCGCACGAGCGCAGGCATTTCGGTCATCGAGTGTCAGAAAACAGCGAGTGCCCGGGCGATGAGTATACGACTAGCGGCAGTAAGGCGCAAAGAGAGCGGACGAGACACACGCAGAAACTTTCTTCGCTTTCTGTGCGATCGCAGCGAAAACGCTACTGGACTGTGAGGCGTACCGGCTGAATGTAAATTGCCGCCCCGCTTTGAACCGATACGTTGTAATCGCCAGGTTTTACTTGCGGAATCTTTAGAACAAT
>DASYZC010000095.1:0-3120 GCA_035949735.1 Candidatus Acidiferrales bacterium
TTTCGTCGCGCAGCCCGGCAAGATGCCGCGCCATTACGCGGACTTGGCGCAAACGACGCCGATTCATCGAGTTGTGTGCGACTACATTGCAGGAATGACCGACCATTTCCTTCTTCGCCAGTGTTCCGACCTGTCCGTGTGTGTCAATTCTGTCCAGTCAATTCCGAGCGGGAACCCTTAGGAGTCCTAAAGGAATAACCCGATATACCGATGCGCATTTGTTTGGCAGCCTACAGGAAGGTTAAAAGGGAAACTCACGCCTTTTCGGCTCGCAGGAACACCAAAGTGGGGAGGCCACTGATGAAATGGAGTCTTGTTAGCGTTGTTCGTAACACGCTCCTAGCATTATCGATTGGTGCACTCTTGCCCAGCATCGCTTCGGCGAGCAGTTTGCCGCCGAGCGCAACACTCACAAACAACAACACGTCCGGCGTTTGGCTTTTCATTCCTGACGCTCCGGATTCGCTGATGAACTCGGCCACGCTGTTGGGGTCGATTCCATTCGGCGACGATTCGCTCGACATCTTCAAAGACAGCGATGGCCATTTTGCTCTCGCTTGGATTGATTCAGATGACGACGACTCGGGCGGTTCGGTGACGTCAACCACTTCCGTCGCTAAACCGGTGACCACCAACGACCCAACACCAACCTCAACCCCCGAGCCATCCTCGCTGGCTCTTCTTGGCCTCGGGACAATGGCTTTGGGACTGGCTTTTGCCGGCCGTCGCCTCAGGCCATCGATGGTTGGATAGCGTCCGTCTGCGAAGCAAAGACTCAGCGGCCTCAGCCCGCTGGGTCTGCAGTTTCCGTCCCGCATCAATCCCGTGCTTCTGAGCTGCCAGCAAACGGTTGAGCCGTCGAGGGCCGCCATCACTGTCGATAGCCGGTGCAGGAAATCACGACCTCCCTCGGCACCGTCGGGCATTGACAGAAGTATGTTACCGTCATAACATCTTCACGAAATGGCCATAGCAAAAGGGGGTGGTGCGCCGTGGCTGCTTCTGACGTTTACGTTGCCGACGAAATCAGCCAGCAAGCGAGTTGAAGTGTGGCGCAAATTGCAACGCTACGGCGCGGTCCCACTTGGCAACTCGGGCTACCTGCTTCCGAACGATCCGGCGACCCTGGAACGCTTTGAATGGCTGGCAACGGCGATCCGCAAATATGCGGGTGAGGCATCGGTGGTAAAGATCCAATCTATCGACAATCTATCGACTCCCCAGTTGGTAGGGCGGTTCGCCAAAGCACGGGCGCGCGACTACCAGGAGTTGATCCGAGAACTGCGAAAGATTTCGTCGGCCCGAGGACGCAAGAACACGCCCGGCCATCTGAGGCGTCTAAGAGCGCGCTTCCTTGAGATAGCGCAGGTTGATTTTTTCAACAGCCCCCTGCAAAAGCGCGTTGAAGAGCTCCTGGCACGCGCCGATACGAGCCCGGCTCCGACAGAAGAAACGGTAAAGGCCGATCCACGCGAGTATGTCGGCAGGGCGTGGGTCACGCGACCGCGGCCTGGGATTGACCGCTCGGCTTCGGCGTGGCTGATTCAGCGCTTCATCGATAAGAAAGCCCGGTTCATTTTTGGTCGAGAAGACCGGGTTCCTCGCGAAGCGGTGCCTTATGACATGTTTCACGGGGGTTTTGGTCACCGAGGCGAGGATTGCACGTTTGAAACGTTACAAAAACAGTTTCGGATTCACGACCGGAAGGTGCGTGCGATTGGCGAAATTATTCATGACGCGGACCTCTTTGACGAGAAGTTCGGTCGCAAAGAGGGCTTCGGCATCGACGAGGTGCTCAACGGCTGGGCGAAACAGGGGATTCCGGACGACGAACTCCTTAAGCGCGGGATGCAACTTATCGAGGCGCTGTATCACTCCGTTTCAGAGAAGTAATTTTGGCAATGCTCTTTGGGGAGGCATCTCATGCAATTGGCACGACGTTTGTTGATTGTACTTTCGATTTTGGCATTCCCCGTTTCGACGCTGGCTCAAGCGCTCGACACAGCGAAGATCGCCAAGACGCTGGGGCGTCCGGGACAAAAGATGGGCGATGTGTATAAGGTTAGCTTTCCACGAACCGATTTGCACGTTGTCGTCCACGGGGTGGTGATCAAACCGGGCCTCGCGCTCGGATCGTGGGCTGCGTTTTCGGGGACGAACGACGACGCTTACGTAATGGGCGATCTGGTTTTGCTCCAGGACGAAGTGAATCCCGTGATGGAGAAATTGCGAGCCGCCGGTCTCGAGATTACAGCGGTCCACAACCACCTGCTCGATGAGTCCCCTCGCCTGATGTACATGCACTATATGGGGCACGGACCTGCGGCTCAGCTTGCCACCTCGCTCCGCTCCGCACTCGCTGTTTCCAAGACGCCGCTGGGAGAACCTGCTGCAACGGCGGATTCTTCGGCCCCGCCAGCGTGGGTCAAGGTGGTGGAAGATAAGATTGGATTCAAGGGGGGCTTCAACGGTGGAGTTCTTGCGTTTGGCGAACCGCGCGCGGAGGCCGTCACCATGGGAGGGATGACGATTGCACCGCCGGAGGGCGTGGCCGAGTCCATCAATTTCCAGGACGCGGGTCCAGGAAAGGTGGCAACGACGGGCGATTTTGTGCTGACAGCGGAGGAAGTGAACCCTGTGATTTCGGCACTCGAAGAGCACCATATCGGGGTGATGGCGCTGCATAGTCACATGCTCACGGAACAGCCTCGCCTTTTTTTCATGCACTTTTGGGCGGTTGGGCCCCCTGCATCAGTAGCGGAAGGAATCAAAGCTGCGCTGAGCCATATCTCGACCAAATAGGGCGAATGCTGATAGGGAGGCCGTCGATGCGTCATGCATCCACGTGCATTCGCGACACTCCGCGGAAAGGGAATGAAGATGAAAGCGTGGAAGGCCTTTCTTCTGGCAGTTCTCGCGGTGGCGGCCGTTGCGGCGATCTGCGGCGCGGTGTTGATTCACAGAGGCTTTCGCGCGACAACCGAGCCTTCCGCGCTGGAGAAAGCGGTGGCTCGAACCGCGCGAGACTGGGCCATTCCCGGCCGCGCCCGCAACGAGAAGAATCCGCTGAAGCTCACGTCGGAAAATTTGCGAGAGGGGCGGGAAGAATTCCTGGCTCGC
>DASYZC010000096.1:0-12410 GCA_035949735.1 Candidatus Acidiferrales bacterium
AGCCCATAACAACGCCAAGATTCGTTATGAGGGGGTATCCTATCTTCCGGCAACCCCGCCCTCAGATCTACGCAAGGCTCCCTCCGCTTTTCCTGAAGCGATTCACGCCACTTATCTGCAATTGCCCGCCCTTGACCCGCGCATCCCGAAGCTTGCTGCGGACGTGACCGCATCTTCAAAAAATGAATATGACAAAGCTGCCGCGATCCGAGACTATCTGATCGCGCACTACTCCTACACGCTCGATCTTTCCGGCTCTCATGGCGCCGACCCACTCGCCAACTTTCTGTTTGTTCGCCGCGCCGGCCACTGCGAATACTTCGCTTCCGCGATGACGGTAATGCTCCGTTCTATTGGAGTCCCGGCGCGCTACGTCACCGGCTTTTTGCCCGGTGAGTACAATGATCTTGGCGGCGATTACATCATCCGGCAAAGCGATGCGCACAGCTGGGTGGAAGTCTATTTCCCTACTTACGGCTGGGTGACGTTTGACCCCACCCCTTCGGGCAATGAAAATCGCACCGGGCTTCTCTCGCGCGTTGGCCTTTATTGGGACTGGCTTCAGCTCACCTGGGGCGAGTGGATAATCAACTATGACTTTTCGCATCAACTGGTGCTAGGACAAAATCTCCACAAGTCCTCACGGAGCTGGAGCGATCGCGCTCGAGAGATTTATCACCAAAAGGAAGAAGCAACGATGCAGAGGCTTCTTGCCCTGGATCGCCGGGCGGAAGCATCGCCTTATGCACTGCCCGGCGTATTGATTCTCCTCATGATCGTTTTCCTCGCCATGCGTGGCCGCTCGATCATTCGATACGTGGTTGCACGCTGGGCCTTGCGCGCTAGACGCGGAGGAAACCTCACGGCGTCTCTCGCGGTCCTTGAGTACGCTGAAATGCTGCGCATGCTGGAAGCACGTGGCTGGAAGAAATCTCTCTCTCAGACGCCGCTCGAATTCGCAGCGGCAATTCCCGCCGATCTTTCGGCGCCCATCTTGCAGCTCACGGAAATCTACCAGGCTGCTCGGTTCGGCAGCCACCCCGCGCCAATCGAGCGAATGTCGTCGCTCTTGCGGTTTATCAAAAACGCGCTCCGATCAGGCGCCCCTTCGCACTAGCAACTGGGATGGTGGAGGCGGGGGGAGTTGGAATATACAGCGGTGTTGAAAACACGTAAGTTACTGATTTCCCGAGACGCTAAAAACGCAGAAAACGGGGAAATTGCGCCCAACTGGAACGTATCTGGAACGCGGGTGTTCATGAGCCTTGCCCCAAAGTTCCGCAACTAGACGCCGCCGCTTTGACCGGCAACGACCCCATACTCGCTATGATCCAACCTCCGCAAGAGCTCGCGTGCAGGATTAAAGATCCAGTTGAGCAGCAGGCCGAGAAACAGCAGGGCGGATAGGCCCGTAGCAAGAATGAAGCCGTATTTCGGATCGCCAAATGAGTCACTGACGGCGCCCATCGCTAATGGCCCTAAAACAGCCGCGCCACACGTGAAGAACAGAATCACACCCGCCACCGCACCGTGCTCCGATTTTTGGAAGCAACTGATACCCTTAGAATTCACAGTGGGATAGATCACGGACATGAAAAGTCCGGAGAAAGGCAAGAGATAAACGGCTGTTCCTATTCCGCCAATCATGCTGCCAACGAAACAGGCCAGAATTGCCAGGCTGAATAAGGTCAAGACCGCTGCCCAATTCAGCCGGGCGAGTATCCATGACCCGATGAATCTACCAGCGGCGCGAAGGACAAAGAAAACGGATACTGCATAGGCCGTCATGAAGGTTACCGAACCGCGATAGGTGGCGAGGAGTGTGGGCATCCACACGTAGATCGCGGATTCGACTGCCACATAGAGAAATATGGCCGCGGAAAAACCGAGAGCGTAAGGGTGCTTCATCATGGTCAGGGTGCGTTTCAGGTCAATCGGCTTCTCGGTCTTTTTTGCGGTATGCGGATACCTGACAAACCACGCGGTCACAATGAGGGCCACGCAGATTGTGCCTGCGATCAGATAGAGCCACTTCCATGATGTACCACGAACCAATAACAGGGCGACGACCGCGGGACCCACGATCGCCCCGACCGCGAAGAACCCCTCCACGGTGTTCATGGTCGATGTGTGTTCGGTCGTAGATCTCGAAATGTCGCCAATCAGGGCGAGGGCCCCTGTCTTGAAAATGCCGATTGCGATACCAGAAATTGTCAGAAGAACGACAAAGAACGAGAAGGACTTGCCCGCAGCGAAAAGGTACGAGTTGAGAGCGAAGAGCACCAAACCTAAGACAATTGTTTTTTTCCGGCCAAGCTTGTCGGCCAGATATCCAAGGAAAATAGCTGCAAAGGCGATGCCGGACATGGTGGCGTAGTGAAAAGTGCCAGCGACCGTCATGCTAAGGTGGAATTCCTTGATCACTTCGGGAATGATGACGCCCACTGAGTCCGTTGTCATGGCAAACATCATGAACATGAGGAATGTGAGCCATTTGATCAGGCCCATGTTTGATTGACTTCGGACGGTGGTGGTCATAGGGCCTTGCTGGCGCTACCGGTGTTTGAAAACTGGATTCCGACCGCCCGTTGTTGGACGCCGTCGGCCGTGGAATACGTGATTAGAGCTTGTGGTTTCTTGAAATCCACTTCGAGCTTCGCCAAATGCCTCTCACGTTTCCATGTGATTGTAAGGGCATGGTTCAACGGAGATTCCACCTGCACTTGCCCTTCAAACGCAGGATGGGCATTGCGCAAGTCTATGAGAGCGAGCAGATTGCGTACAACCGGATCGGCGAGGGCACTCCGGATTTCGGCCGGCGTGAAATAGTGACGATTGACGTCACGACCGACGCGCGTTCGCCCGAAGAGATCCATATCGTTGGTGCCAGCGAGCAAGCCCACGTAATAGACTTGCGGGACACCTGGTACGAATAATTGGACTGCGCGGGCGATCAAGTACTCATTTCCACGGCGTCCGAGAGCATCGTAGAAAGTGCAATTGACTTGATAGAGGTCGAGATTGTTCGCAGCTGCGCCGGTAGCTCGCCGGCTCTCTCCTTGACTGCGGGAATGAATCGTTTCGACAAGTTGTTCAATCTCCGCAGGAGCAAGCAGGCCGGGTTCGCCCTCTCTACCTGCTCCGACATCAATTACACCGATCCCGTCGTGCGTATCGAGCACAGTAACGCAATTGTGCGGGCGAATTGCTAGCCAACGCGCGAGAGGTCTGGCATCGCCTGTAAAAAGCGAATGTAATACCAGGGGCGGAAGCGCGAAATCGTATACCCAATCGACCTTGCGAGCGATTTCCAACTGCTGCAAATGATGACTATGAACTTCCACCAGAACTTCCATTCCGAGTGCCCGGGCCTGTGCAGCAAGCATGGCAATGAAGCGGAAGGTTTCCGGAACCATGAAACAACTTGTTCCATGCTTCTTGATCGCGTAGCCGACTGCGTCGAGCCGAATCAGGCGTATGCGAGCAGATCGAAATCGGTCCAAAATTGCGGCCAAATATGCCCGACCCTGCGGATGCTCTACGTCGATATCGATCTGGTGCGCGGTAAAGGTCGTCCAAAGGAGCCGCCTCTCCCCTGACTCAAGCCTGAAATTCGTAAACGGCAACTCGGGGCGAGGGCGATATATGCGGAGGAGATCCGCCTCGCTTGCTCCCGACGGGAAAACGCGCTCATAGCTGAGAAACATTCCGGCGAATTGCGAATCTGGGCCGTGCCGGTAATAATCCTGAAATTGAAGAGATTTGCGCGATATGTGATTGACGATGAGATCCGCCATCAACTCGAAGTCTTCGCTCAGTGCACGCACGTCCTCCCAGGTGCCAAGACGGGAGTCTACCTCCAAATGATCGATAGGGTCGAAGCCCGCATCGGCTCCGTCAATTAGGTTGAAAAACGGGAGCAAGTGCACGCCGCCGAAAATGCGCCCCAAGGGGCCGTTAAGCAACGCTCTCAGTTCGCTGAAGCCGCCGCCGGATAGACGATCAACATAGGTGATGAGTTGGACCTGATTCTTCAAGGTTGCTCGCAGGTTGTTTGGCCCGGGTTGGGTCGACGCGACAGAACATAAACAACGTCCGTGACCAGCTGAACACTATTACGGGTTGCTGGCTTCGACTGTCAAGAACATTACTGCGCTTTGCCCCCTAAGTTGTATATGGTATTGTTCCGTTGAGATCACGCGAGCGGATGGATTCGAAAGGCGATTATCTCGTTTGGTGGCGGCGAGGAGGGGCAGAGCGATGCCGGTACAGAACTATAAATACCGCGAGATCTTCGAAAAGCTCCAAGACGATATCGCCTCGGGCCGGTACAAGGCAGGCAACCGCCTTCCCAGTGAGGCTGAACTGGTAAGACGTTTTGGCGTTTCACGGATGACGGTGTTCAGAGCCATGAGGGAGTTGCAAGCGCTGGGGATCGTAACCCGTCGGGTTGGATCGGGCACGTACGTATCTACGAGCCCGAATCCAGGAAGTTACGTCTTTGGGCTTTTGATTCCCGAGCTTGGCCTGACAGAAATTTTCGAAGCCATCTGCAAGGGCATGATGGAGGCACCTCAAGCTCTGCACCACTCTCTGCTATGGGGAAATGCGCCCGCGGAAGACACCGAAAAAGAGGAAGCAGCAGAGCAGTTGTGTCGACATTACATCGCCCGAAGAGTTTCAGGCGTTTTTTTTGCCCCCGTCGAGTTCAGTACGAATAGATACCAGGCGAACCAACGCATTGTGACCGCTCTTGACCGGGCTCGCATTCCAATCGTCCTTCTTGATCGTTGCCTCGAACCGTATCCTAGGCGCAGTAAGTACGATCTGGTAGGCATTGACAACCGCCGCACGGCGTATCGGGCGACTGAGCACCTAATCATGGCAGGCGCTAAGCGCATTGCATTCTTTGCCCGGCCGAATTCTGCTCCTACCGTAGACGCCCGAATCGCGGGTTATCATGAGGCCCTGATTTCACAACCGGGGCAGCGTGGAAATAACTTGGTTAAGATTGGAGACCCTTCTGACGCAGCCTTCATCAAATCCACACTGAAAAAGGACCGGCCAGATGCGTTTCTCTGCGCCAATGACCATACCGCCGGAAATTTAATGCATACGTTGATATCCCTCGGCCAGCACATTCCCAATGACATCCGAGTCGTGGGCATCGATGATGTGAAATATGCGCGACTGTTGCCGGTGCCTCTTACAACTCAGCGCCAGCCTTGTCGAGACATCGGGAAAGTAGCCCTGTCCGTCATGTTGGATAGGATCACGAATCCGGATCTGCCTCCGCGTGATGTCCTGTTAGGGTGCGAGCTGATCGTTCGCAAGTCTTGTGGCTCGCCTTCGAAATCATAGCAACGCTTACTATCGCGACGTTTTGGAATCCATTTCATGAGACTCCACAAATCGTCTTAGCCCTGCCTATTTGTCCCTACGAAGCCTCAACATATTAAATGGTATAGCGCGGTTTTTACAAGTTGTACGCAAATACTGTTGACAACTTGTAGGGCCGACGCTACAAGGTTCGCCCATGGGTGGCCCTGGCAATTGACTTCCTGAAATCACGCGGTCAGGTAGCCCCCGACCCTTGGTCGCAAGGCGAGCTCAGCTGCCTTGAATTCGGGTTTCAAAAGATTGCCACTTGTCTTTCTTACTTGAGAGGCGAAAAACATGACTAAGACGCTCTTCCCGATTTTGGGTACCACGTCGGAGTCTGGCTGCAAGTCGCTCGACCAAACGATGTCGTGCGCCCGCCAGATTCGTATTGTGTCCTCGCGGCGGAGTTCTTTCCGCAAGCTGGTGATTTTGGTTCTTTGTATCACCGGAATGGCGGTCTTCTGCACACCCGCAAATGCCCAAGTTACCTTCGGATCGGTCCTTGGAACTGTTTCCGATCCAAGCGGGGCAACGATCGCGGGTGCCACGGTGAAGCTGACGAATTTAGGCACGAGCGAAACGAGGAGCGTGCAAACCGATTCCGGGGGTGCCTATGCCTTCCCGAATCTTAGCGCCGGACGGTACCGAGTCGAGATTGAAGCGGGAGGTTTCACGGGCTTCACCGAAGATGGAGTGGAAGTCCAAGTCGGTGTTGCTACGCGCGTGGACGCGAAGTTGCAGGTGGGCAGCGTAACCCAGAGCATCGAAGTGACCGCCGAGGCGCCACTGCAAACAGACAGCGCTTCGCTAGGGACGACCATCAGTCAGGAAGAGGTGGAGAGCATACCTCTGAGTGGGAGGAACGTTGAAAACATGCTGACGCTCGTACCGGGGGTAGTGGCAGGAGGCGACACCTACGGCAACGCCGTCTCGAACCAGGCCGCTGGAGCGAGGACGAACTCGATCGGCTTCGGGAACTATGCGATCGGGGGAGGTTTCGGAAACCAGAGCCAATTCTACGTGGATGGTGTTTCCTCCAATGGCCCGGCAAACAATCTCAACTCTTACATTCCATCGCAAGATGTGGTGCAGGAATTCCGCGTCGAGACCAACAATGTCCCCGCCGAGTATGGTAACTACGCGGGAGGGGTGGTCAACATCACCACTAAATCGGGAACCAACACTTTTCACGGCACGGGTTATGAGTATCTACGCAACAAGGTACTGAATGCGAACGACTATTTCTCGAATCTTAACAAACTTCCGCGCGCGCCACTCATTCAAAATCAATTCGGAGGGACAATCGGCGGCCCGATCAAGAAGGACAAAACGTTCTTCTTCTTCGGTTTCGAGCGTGAGGTAATCCGCACGACTGCCCAAGCCACCAGCACAGTTCCCACGCCAGCCGAGTTGAGTGGCGATTTTAGGGCCGTGGCAGCTGCGGCTGCTGCCCTTGGTAAGGATGGTAACATCTACGATCAGAGCCTGCCGGGCGATCCGATAATTCAATGCAACGGAGTGCAAAACGTAATTTGCCCGAATCGACTTGACGCGGGCGCACTCAAACTTTTTGCGGTGTCCTACCCAGCCCCTAAAGGCCCTAACGCAAATGCTCTGGTGAACAACTTTATCGGTACGTACGCCACCGGCGGCATCAACAATCAATACAATGCGCGCGTGGACCACCACTTCTCCGAGAAGAACACTCTATTCGGCCGATACACCTATTGGAAGGCGCAAAGCAATCCCTACGACGCTTGGGGGACGCACACGCAGGGTCAAGGTTCGACTGGCGTATACACGCAAGAGGCGACTTTGGGTGACACTCATGCCTTTAGCCCTTCCACGGTTCTGGACGTGCGGCTGGCGTACCTAAGGGCATTTGAAGACGAGTTACCGGACAGCATAAATGTCGATCTGTCGCAGTTCGGTCCCGGCTGGACAAACGTTAAAAACCAACTCGTCGCCCCGCCCAACTGGCCGTCGTTGAATTTCGCCGACGGCAACGGCCTCGGGTCCTTGTCGGGCAGTAATGGTGTTGGCTCTGAGCTTTACTGGCACCAGGCTCAGTACACGCTGTCAGGCACTCTCGCCAAGATCGCCGGGCGCCATCAGGTCAAGTTCGGTGGTCAAGTGCGCCGCGTGTCGTGGATTTCTAGCCCGGACAACAACAATGTCTCGCTGAACTTTAACCAGTTTGCTACCGCGTCGTCTTTCGCAACTGGGGCGACGGGGGGGAGCTCCATAGCGTCGGCCTTACTGGGAGTCCCAGCCAGTAGCGGCATGACGCCCTTCCTTGGTGGCGGCTCAAGAGCGTACTTCACAGCCTACGGCTTCTTTGTTGAGGATACCTTCCAGGCCACCAAAAGGCTGACAGTGACGGCAGGCCTGCGCTGGGATCAACCGAGTACTTACTCGGAAGCGAGAAACAACGACACCGTATTTCTTCCGAATCAACCTAGTCCCCTGGGGTCATTCTTCAATCCCGTCACGGGAAAGCAGCAACAAGTCATGGGCGATGTTGCCCTCGTTGCCTCTCCGGAGTGGCCTTCCCAGAGAGAAGACTCTTTGCACTGGAAATTGTTCTCGCCGCGGCTAGGTATTGCCTATCGCGTGACGGACAAGACTGTGCTCCGCGCGGCGTATGGCATTTCGTATCCGCCCCCAACCTTGGGTCAAGACGGACCGAACCTTTCGCCGATCAATGGCGCGCCGACATCGGTCAACAACACCTTCCAGGTGCAGACCGGCAGCCCAGAGTCCATCCAGGCCACTGTAGGGAACCCATTCCCGTTCGGCATTAACCAGCCGCTCCGGCGTAATTTCCCAGCCAGCCAGTTTTTGGGCCAGGCCATTTTTGCCATGCGTGTGCCGGGCGCTCCTACTCCGTATGTGCAGCAGTGGAACGCGGCAGTGGAACGGCAGATCGGCAAGGATGCATCCTTGACGGTGGCATATGCGGGGTCGAAGGGTACCCATCTTCTTTTGCAGGGATGGGCGACTGTTCCGCAGATCGGCCTGAATCAGCTGCCAGCGCAATACTTTTCGATGGGACCGGCTGCTTTGTTGGCCCAGGTTCCCAATCCGTTCTTTGGGATCATCACGACTCCAGGGTCGCCCCTGTCTGGTCCCACGGTACCCGCTGGACAGCTATTGAGGCCATATCCGCAATTTGGGCGCGTCCTTGCCTTGGATCCGCACGAGGGTACGTCGAACTACAATGCTCTTCAGGTGTCCTTCATGAAGAGGTTCGGCGGCAAAGGGATCCTGAGTGTTGCCTACACTCGGTCGAAATTAATGTCGAACACCGACAGCGTGACCGCCTTCCTGGACGAGGGAGGTATTTTCGGTGGGTCGATTCAAAACAACGACAATCTCAAGAGTGAGTACTCGCTGGGTTCTTACGACATTCCTCAGAATCTGGCCATCGGGTACGGCGTTGATCTGCCCTTCGGCCGTGGCAAACGTTTCCTGGGCGACCCTCAGGGAGTGCTAGACGGTGTCGTTTCAGGGTGGCGGGTCAACGGGATTACCACAATCCGGAGCGGAGTCCCAATCGCCATCTCGCAGTTCTTTGCAGGGTCCGCTCTCAGCCAGCTAGGCGGCGGAACGGGATACTTCGGGGCTCAAGGCCTATGGATGCGTCCGAACGTTCTGCCCGGTTGCAACAAGAGCGCGCCAGGCTCGCGCCAGTTCAGGGCAGCGAATGGCTGGTTCAACACCGCGTGCTTCCCGACTGTAGATACTGGCACGACGGTGGCATTTGGAAACGCGCCCCGAGTGGATCCCACGATGCGTCAGGATTACCAGAACAACTGGGACTTCTCGATCGCAAAGCGCACACCAATCACGGAGCGAGTGGACCTGCAGTTCACAGCGGAGTTTTTTAATCTATTCAATCGCACGCGATTTGCAGATCCATGCATCTTTGACGGCGGTGGCATTTGTGCGCCTTTCGGGATAGTGACTGCGGATGCGGGGGTACCCCGCGCCATTCAGTTCGGGTTGCGACTCAGCTTCTAAGAGGTTGTCAGGGGCACGCTCCGCACATGGGGCGGTGCCGCCTTATCCAATCGCCGCTGATACTCAGTCGATGTGAGAGGGCCTTTATGCCGATGATGAACTCGCGCCTGGCTTTGCCAATCCTGTGGTTTGTCTCGCTAACTCTGATGTTGCAGTCTCCGCCAATTCTTGCTCAGGATGCTTCCCACGCAGGTCCGGCGAAGGTAGTCGTACAAGCGGACGGTACTGTGGAAGTCCCTGCCCAAGCAGTCCCGATGTCAGCCTTCTTGAGCCCGGAAGCAAAGGCGTACGTCACGCAGCATTTGAAGGATATGCAAAATGCGGAGATCGTGAAACAGGACGCAGGGGTACCAGGATTCATGAAGCCGTACCTTGAGCGCGACCACGAATTGTTCGCCGTCGGCAGAAAGGACGAGAAGGTCGGCGGCGTACATGTCTATGTTTACACGCCGACAGCAGGCGTTTCGGTCCGAAACAAAGACCGCATCCTAATCAATCTTCACGGCGGGGGATTTTCTGGTTGTTGGCCAGGATGCGCGGAACTGGAGTCCATTCCTGTGGCTGGGTTGGGGAAAATCGAGGTAATTAGCGTCGACTATCGGGAAGGTCCGGAATACAAGTTTCCCGCGGCCAGCGAAGATGTGGCAAGCGTATATCGGGAAATATTGAAATCGCATAAGCCACAAGACATTGGTATCTATGGCTGCTCGGCTGGCGGTATGCAGACTGCGATGTCCATGGCGTGGTTCCAAACCCAATCACTCCCCACCCCAGGAGCGATCGGGATCTTCTGCGCGTCGGCGGGCGGTGCTTTCGGCGGCGACGCGCTGTACACCGCAGTTCCATTGGGTGAGGCTCGTTTGACGCCGCCAAACGGGAGGGGCGCAGCGCCGGCCCTAGGCTACTTCAGCGGGACTGATCCGAAGGATCCGCTGGTTTCACCAATCAATTCACGAGAAATTCTCGCGAAGTTTCCACCAACGCTAATCATCACGGGCACACGCGGCTTTGAATTCAGTTCCGCTCTCTATACACACGAGCAGCTGGTGAAATTAGGAGTCGATGCCGAACTCCATGTGTGGGAAGGGCTCTTTCACGGGTTTTTCTACAACATGGATGTCCCGGAGTCCAAGGACGCGTTGAATGTAATCGTCCGGTTTTTTGATCGCCATTTGGGTAGCGCGGTCGATCACCCGTAAGACTCGACCGGGGGTTCGACTTCAAAAGCATCGTCCCCAGGTCACGGCAGCAAACAGCATGACCACTCCGCGGAGGGGTAGCATTGGCGAAAACCAAATCAGCGGCGGTTTTTCCGATCATCATCGTAGCGATCCTAGTCTTTACGGCCAGCGCCCAAGGCCAAAAAACACGCGGGCATTGGGTTAGCGCCTGGAGCGCCGCCGTACACGCACCCCTGCCGTTTCCGGACCTGCCCCCGTCGCCTACTTTCGACAATCAGACGATCCGGATGGTTGTGCGGCCTACGATTGGCGGTGAGCGTCTTCGAGTCAGATTCTCGAACGAATTTGGAACCGCTCCTACTATGATCGGCGCGGCCCACGTCGCACTTGTGTCCCAGGGAGCGAAAATCGTGCCGGAATCCGATCGTGTTCTGACGTTCGACGGAAAACCATCGACCACTATCCCACCGGGCTCGCCAATGCTGAGCGACCCCGTCGACTTGAACGTAGCGCCGTTCGCAGAGATAGCGATCAGTATTTACCTGCCAGCGAAGACACCCGCTTCGTCCACTCACTACTGGGCACAACACGAGACCTACATTTCGGGGCCGGGCGACTCCACTGCCAAAGGGGATATCCCCGGCGCTACTCTTAAAAGCTCGTGGTACTGGCTAGCTGATGTCGAAGTGTGGGCTTCCGATCAGACAGCAGCAACAGTGACGCTGGGAGATTCGATTACGGATGGAGTTGGGGCAAAACAAGGCGAGTATAGCGACTGGCCGGACTTTTTGGCCAGTCGACTGGCAGGCAAGCAAGGTTCATCACCGTTGGCAGTACTCAACGAGGGGATCGGCGGAAATCGCATACTGCACGATGGAGCTGGCGTTAGTGCCCTTGCCCGTTTTGATCGCGATGTATTGGCACAACCCGGCGTCATTAACTTGGTTGTTCTGGAGGGCATCAACGATATCGGCTGGCCCCACATGAAACCGCGCCCCCCTGCACAAGGGACTAGCCAGAACGAAAGCCCGTTTGCTAGCGAGGCCGTGAGTGCCCAAGACCTAATTGCGGGACTGCAACAGATGATCGAGCGCGCCCATGAGCATAGAATCCGCGCATTTGGCGCAACGTTGACGCCGTTTGAAGGAGCGGACTACTACAGCGCGGACGGAGAAGTCACGCGCCAGGCGGTTAACCAATGGATTCGCACCAGCGGTGCTTTTGACGGTGTGTTCGATTTCGACGCGGCGGTCCGCGATCCGAACCACCCGTCAGAATTCCGTGAAGATTATCAGTCGGGCGATCACCTTCATCCGAGCGCGGCTGGTTATAAAGCGATGGCGGACGCCATCAATCTTTCACTGTTGCGCGACCGAGTGGTAAGCCCCTAAACGAAGAGCGACTCGATTCATTAGCACAGGTGGACCGCTCATGCCTTAGGCAGTGCCCTCCAATACCCTCAAACAGCATGAAGGAGTGGATCAAATGAAAATCAAGCGACTCTTACTGCTCGTCATTGTAGGTTGTGGGTTGTGCTGGGCGCAGGCAGACGATTCACACCCAGCGCCCACCAACATTCCCGGCGCGGAGTATCCACTAATCCATCCTGACTTAAGTGCGACCTTCCGCGTGCGAGCCGATCAAGCGCAAAAAGTGCGCTTGCTCATGGAGCTGGGCCAGTCTACCTATGACATGGTCAAAGGCAAAGACGGGTTTTGGGAAGTGAGAACCAAGCCTTTGTTGCCGGGCTTCCACTATTACGAGGTTTCCGTGGACGGATTTGCTTCGAATGACCCGGGAAGCCGAGTGTTTTTCGCCGCCATG
>DASYZC010000097.1:0-14525 GCA_035949735.1 Candidatus Acidiferrales bacterium
GACGAAAAAAATCCGCAGATGCAGCGGATTTACGGCGCGTGTTTCGTCGAACAGAAAGAACTCGACGAATATTTGCACAAGCTCGAGGAAGCCAAGCGCCGCGACCATCGCAAACTCGGCCAGGAACTCGATCTCTTCAGCATTCAGGACGAAGCCGGACCCGGCCTGATTTTCTGGCATCCCAAAGGCGCGATCGTTCGCGCCCAAATGGAAGAGTGGTTGCGCGCGGAGCTGACCCGGCGTGGCTACGATCTTGTCTACACGCCGCACATCATGCGCCTCGATCTCTGGAAGACCAGCGGCCACGCCGACTTCTATCGCGAGAATATGTTCGGCCCGGTGGAAGTGGAAAAAGCCGATTACCAGCTAAAGCCCATGAACTGCCCGGGCCACATCTTGATTTTCAAATCGCACCTGCGAAGTTATCGCGAGCTTCCCGTGCGGCTCGCCGAGCTTGGCACCGTCTATCGCTACGAGCGCTCCGGCGTGCTTCACGGCCTGCTGCGCGTCCGAGGCTTCACTCAAGACGACGCGCACATCTTCTGCATGCCCGAACAGATCGAAAAGGAAATTCAGGATTGCGTCGAGTTCGCCTGCGAGGTGTTGCGCGTCTTTGGTTTCGACCGCTACGAAGTGGACCTTTCGGGTGGCGATGTATCCCATCCTGAAATTTATGCCGGAACTCCAGAAGACTGGAAGCGGGCGGAAGATGCGCTCAAGAATACGCTGAAGCGCATGAACGTGCCGTACAAATACATTCCCGGTGAGGCGGCATTCTACGGCCCAAAAATCGACGTGAAGCTCGTGGACGCCATCGGCCGCTCTTGGCAACTCACCACAGTGCAATTTGATTTCAATCTCCCGCGCCGCTTCAAACTGGAATATGTCGGAGAAGATGGGGCGCGCCACCAACCGCTGATGGTTCATCGCGCCCTCTTTGGCTCCATAGAGCGCTTTTTCGGCGTGCTGATCGAACATTATGCGGGCGCATTTCCGGTCTGGCTCGCACCGGTGCAAGCGTCCGTGCTTCCCGTCAGCGGGAAATTCGAGGAATATGCAAAAAAAGTCACGCAGCAGATCAAGGACGCGGGCTTCCGCGTTCATCTCGATGACCGCAACGAGAAGCTTCAAGCCAAAATCCGCGACGCGCAGCTTCAGAAAGTTCCCTACATGCTGATCCTCGGCGGAAAAGAAGCCGATGCCGGCACTGTGTCGGTGAGGCATCGCGCCAAAGGCGACTTGGGTCCGCGCCCGCTCGATCAGTTCATCGCCGATTTGCGGCAGGAGGTAGATTCGCGCGCCGTGCATTAGCGCGAGCCATCAATTATGAATGCCATCCCGAGTGCAGCGAGGGCTCTGCTTTTCGCTTTTGCGGTTCTCTGCTTAGCGACTGCGCCGAGTTTCCCTGCCGCGCCTCGGCCGCAGCCCGATTCCGACTGGATGAGCAAAACCTTCGCGGCGGCGTTTGACGATTTTTTCCCCATCCAGCATGGCGAAGGAGACTTCATCGCGGTTCGCGCCCATAGAGATGGCACGAACGATTTGCCGGAATTTTCAATTGTGTTCGAGGATACCCAGAGCGCTCGCGCGATTCACGCGATCCTGCGCGAGTCGCAAGGCTCTTCGCTCTATCAGCAGCTAGCGGCCCTGCATGCCAAGGATCCCTCGAAATCCTACCAAGAGCTGAAGCCTGAGCTAAAAGTTCAAACCTGGAATCTCACCGCCGATCGGTGTCCGGCCATCGCGGCTCAACTCAAAGCCTTCAACAACATACAATTCATCCGGCCGCGCGACGACGATCCCGTTGCCGCGCATCCCATCCTTTATCAGTTTCACGAATCGGTTGACGGAGGCGATTCCGAGGTCACCGAATTTGTCGAGACGCGCGCGTTTCCAAAATGGGCCAATGAAACGCACCATGCCTTGGACGTCTGTGCCGCATCGGCGCCTGGAAAATGACTATGGACGCAAAATCCGCAGCGCGAGAACGTTTTGAATCCGCCCGCCACGGATTGATCGCCCTGAGCCACCGCATCCACGCCCATCCCGAGCTGGCCTTTGAGGAAGAGCAAGCTTCTTCCTGGCTCTGTGAATCGCTGGCCGACGCCGGCTTCGCCGTGGAAAAAGGCATTTGCGATCTTCCCACAGCGTTTCGGGCGCGCGCCGGAACCGGTCCTTTGCACGTCGGGATTTGCGCCGAATACGATTGCCTGCCGGGCATCGGTCACGCTTGCGGCCACAATATTATCGCCGCCTCGGCGGTTGGCGCGGCGCTGGCCGCGGCCAAAGTGGCGGACGAGGTGGGCCTCAGTGTGAGTGTGATCGGCACGCCGGCCGAAGAAGTGGGCAACGCCGGTGGAAAAATCCTGCTGCTTGAGCGCGGCGCGTTTGAGGGCCTTCATGCCGCCATGATGGTGCACCCGGCGCCGTTTGACATGCTTCGAGCAAAGATCATCGCTGCTTCCATGTTTGAGGTGCATTGCACCGGGAAGGAATCACATGCATCGGCTTTTCCGGAGTTGGGCGTGAACGCCGGGGATGCATTAACCATCGCGCAGACCGCGTTGGGCCTGCTGCGGCAGCATATCCGGTCCACCGATCGAATCCACGGCATCGTGACCAACGGCGGCTCCGCTCCAAACGTGGTTCCCGCGCACACTTCGGCCAAGTACATCGTTCGCTCAGAGACTCTGGAGCAACTTGCGGAATTACGGCCTAAAGTCTACCGCTGCTTTGAGGCCGGGGGCTTGGCCACGGGCGCGAAGATCGAGATTACGGGCGGCGACAAGTCTTACGCCGAGATGCTGCACGACGAATCGATGGCGGTCTTTTACCGCAAGAACTCCGAAGCGCTGGGGCGGCCGTTCCCGAATCTTGGCGAGTGGGAAACGCGCCCCACCGGTTCCACCGACATGGGCAACGTTTCGCTGGCGGTGCCATCAATCCATCCCATGATCGGCATCAATTCCTTACCGGCCGTCAACCACCAACCTGAATTCGCCGCGCACTGCATCACTGCGGACGCGGACAAAGCGCTCGAGGATGGCGCCCTCGCCATGGCATGGACCTGTATCGACTTAGCGGCTAACCGTGAAGTCCGGGAAAGATTAATCGGTTGACGTCGGCGATTCCGAAGTCACCGAGTTCGTAGGCATACAATCGCGTAACACCTTTCTTCTCCCGACCCACGAGCGTGGGGTGCAAACCAATATGTTACGAATGAATGCTTGACATGTCTCTGCCAATGTGGTAAGCCCACCGCAGGTTAAGTGCCATCACTTCACGGGGGTGGGGGATGAACAAGAATTTTGCATTTCCGCGGTTTTTCCTCGCACTGGTGCTCTGCTTCGCGGTGATTTTCGCGTGCGCGTCTCCGATATGGGCGCAGTCTGCTACAACCGGCGGGTTGACCGGGACGGTCACCGATCCGTCCGGCGGCGTCGTGGTCGGCGCCAGCGTGACTGCGGATAATAATGCGACGGGCCAGGAGCGCACGGCGACCACCGACTCTTCGGGCGTGTACAAGTTCTCGCTGCTGCCCCCCGGCCAATACTCGGTGAAATTCGGCTCGAGCGGCTTCAAGACGTCCACGGTCGGCTCCGTCACAGTTAACGTCACTGAGACGGCCGTATTGAATCAAAAGCTCGAAGTAGGCGCGCAGACAGCCGAAATAACCGTCGAGTCCACGGCCGAAACTGTCCAGACGCAAAACGCCACCGTGGGAACCTTGGTCGGCTCTCAAACGGTGACGACCCTTCCGCTGAACTCTCGCAACTATACCCAGATTATTGACCTCTCGCCCGGCGTCAACGTGAACGTGGCCAGTGCGGCGGCTGTTGGCAATGGCACGCAGGACATCAATGTAAACGGCATGGGATCCGACCAGAACAACTACATGATGGATGGAGCCGTCCTCACCAATTACGGCAGTGGCGGCGGAGCGCAGTCTGGCTCTTTTCCCGGCATCGGCATTCCCAATCCCGATTCGATTCAGGAATTCAAGATCCAAACCTCGCAATACGACGCTGAATATGGCAGGAATCCCGGTGCGAGTGTCAACGTCGTCACGAAGAGCGGCACCAACAGTTTCCACGGGGATGCTTGGGAGTTCTTCCGCAATAGCTACCTGGACGGCAACGACCTCTTCAACAAATTATCAGAGCAGACGCTCAAATCCGCCAATAAGCCGGAAATTCTGAACGAAAACCTTTTCGGCGGCACCATTGGCGGGCCGATCAAAAAGGACAAACTCTTCTTCTTCGGCTCGTATCAGGGACTTCGGCAGAAGAATGGCCTTGGCACGAACGGCTTTGCCACCGGCTTGACTACCGGCCTCACCTTGTTGCCCTTCAGCGAGCCAGATGGTACCCGCAACGACGAGGTAGGCTCGATTCCACTGAATTACATAGCCGGTAACGCCCCGTGCAACTACGCCACCTATCGCGGATACTTGGGCTGTTACTTTGCCGGAGCCAGCGGATTCTTCAGTCCGGTACCCATTCAGCCCCCGGACCAGGCTAACCCGTTGAACGACGCTACCACGAACATCAACAACGTTGCAGTGAATTTCCTTCGAACGCCTGGCCCCAAGAAGGGCCTCAACGCCGGCTTCTGGATTCCCAGTGTCCCCTTCAGAGGCGGGCAGCCGCTTGAGAATTGCTGGACCGACCGCTCGTGTGCGACAAACGTGGTTTCCGATCCTATCCTAGCCAATGAGGACCAATACCTGGCCAATTTTGATTACGTAGTTAACTCGAAGAATACGCTCAGCGAGAAGTTTTTCACATCCAAGGATCCCCAGGTTCAGCCGTTCAGTGGTATCTTCGCCGCATCCACTCCCGGCGCTCCCACCGCTGTGACTTATACCGCCGACAGTGGGACGCTGAAGCTCACCACCGTAGCAACCAACAACTTGGTCAACGAGGCCTACTTTTCGTTTCAGCGCCAAACTGCCTTTGGCGCTACCCAAGACTACGTTGCGGCATGCTCAGTGGCCGGGTTTCAGGAGCCGCTCGCGAATCCTATAGTCAACCCCGGTCCCGACTTGGCCACCCGCTGCTCCAACGTTTTGGGCAAGGGTATAAACCCGTCTCAACTGGAGATCCCGGAGATCATCAGTTTGGGCGTTGGCGGGCTCCCGAACGAGGGAGGGTACGACAATGGCGGGAACTTTATTCCCGCGAACACTACCTTTTTCAACTATTTCCAGGGCAACGAACAGATCTCTTGGAATCACGGGAAGCATTCGATCCGCACCGGCTTTTGGTACAACCGCATTCAATTCAATTGGACCATCCCAGGAAGAGGCTTCTTGGGCTTCTTCAACACTGCCGACTTCCTGACGAGTTCCAGCGGTGCAGCGGACACCGGCACGACCGCCCTCCCGGGCGAAGTCCTTATCGATGGGTACGGGTTGACAAACATTGACGGAAACAGACACAACCAACGCGTTAATGAATTTGCCTCGTTCATCCAGGACGATATTAAAGTCAGCCGCAAGCTCACCTTGAACCTTGGCCTGCGCTGGGAGTATGACGGCTATCCGACCGAAACCCGCGGCCTGTTCACGGATGCCTGGCCAACTCAGACCGTGCTTGTGAACACCGGATCCTTCTTCCTTGGCAACGAAATCGCCTCCGGTCCACCGTGCCCAGCTCCCGTCATCTTTGGACCGCCGTGCCCTGCCGTGACAAACAACAACCAGATCGGCACACTCGCCGGTTACGCAGTTCAATCAAATTACAACCCCAATATCAGGTCGTGTGGGAACCCGCTCGCATCCAGCGCCTGCGGCCTAACAGCCTCGGCGGGGATCTTCCCCGGCTATCCCGGCGGCGCGACTGGAGTATTTTTCAACAACAATAAGACGATCGTTCACGGATTCCCGATCAATGCCTTCGGGCCGCGCGTCGGATTGGCGTGGCAGCCGCTGAACGACAAATTCGTGATCCGCGCCGGGTGGGGCATTTTCTACGATGCGGTGTACGCGAACCTGCTTTCCTATAACCAGGCTGGCAATCCGCCCTACAACGGCAGTGTCTTTTCCACGCCGGCCAATTCGTTGGATAACCCCGACGTGTCGATGGGCCTGCTCGGGTGGACGCCGCGTACACTTCAGGTAGCCGCTGGCAATGCTACGGATGGTGCGATCACAATCATGGACAACGCTGGCGGCCTGGGCGTGGGCGCAACCTCGGACTCCGAATTCCTCGGCGCTCCGCTTGTTCAGCAGTACAACCTCGACTTGCAATACGAGCTTGGCCACAACTGGGTGGCCGATATCGGGTACGTAGGGTCACACGGCATTCGCCTCTTCAATTGGTCGCAGCCGATCAATATAGCGTTCCTTGTTCCGAACGCACCGAACGAGCCCACGGACCCACAGAACATGAGAATGATCATCGGCTCAGGCGCACCGGGCACTCCAAACTCGCTGTCGTTCAACGATCCTGCCAACACCAACCCGGCCACTCAGGTACTCGACAATATTGGGAATAGCTCGCTCTTCAACCAAGGCAATCCGGGAAATTACTTGGGCCGCGTCCGGTATCTCGGCTACGGTGCAAATGGAATGGCCAGCACGAACACGCACGGCGATTCACTCTATGACAGCTTGCAGGCCCAGCTCAAGCATCAGTTCTCCAATGGGCTTCTCCTCCAAGCCTCCTATACGTGGAGCAAGCTGATCACGAACATTAACGCCGCTGAGGCCGGAGGCACCGGCGTCGGCATCGCTGCCCCCGGTAACGTTCTTTCGGGCAGTTCGGGCAGCAACGATCCGCTGGATCTCGGCCAGCAATATGGTCTTGCTGCCTTCAATCGGCCACAGCGCCTCGTCATTGCCTACAGCTACGCCTTTCCCTACAAGAACACGCATGGATTTTCCGGCCACGTGCTCGGCGGATGGACCGTCTCCGGCATCACCACCATCCAGAACGGCCTACCCTTCTCGGTCACCGACGGTAACGCCGGGACGATTTATTGGGGCGCTGGAGGCACTGCTTTTTGCACGGGCTGTAATATACGAGCTGAGTTGGCGCCGGCGAACACGGGCAGGTGCAGAGCAGACGGTGTCTGCGACGGCACCGGCTTGGCCACATCAGGCAGCACCGTCTGCCGCCTCGGCCTCTCTCCGACGCAAGCCGCGGCGTTCGGGTGTGCGGTTGACCAGGGCTGGATCAACGCCTCGGCCTTCACGTCCGCGCCTTGCATTGGTGGCACCGTCGCGGGTGCCGCGAATTGCGCCTCGTCTGGTGGTGGCACGGGCTTCGGGAATTCGATGGTCGGTTCAGTCATGGGTCCGGGCCAGCACAACTGGGATATGTCCGTGCTCAAGAATACGAGGGTGACAGAGGGCACCAGCGTGGAATTCCGCGCGGAATTCTACAACATCTGGAACCACCCTCAGTTCAATGAACCGTTTAACAACATCGCCGCGGGCACGTTCGGAACGATCACCAGCAGTTCGGTTCCCCCGCGCGTTGTCCAATTCGCCTTGAAGTTCATCTTCTAGACGACGGCAGCGAGAACGAATGTTCAGCCCCATTCCTGCCTCGCGGCAGGAATGGGGCCTATTTTGCGCGCCTACCGCGACGCGTTCTTGAAGGACGCTTCACCTCGAAACGCTCCCAGAGAGATGGCCAGAGCTTGGTCTACCAAAGTCATGATTTAGGCGTGCCTGCCAAATACCTGATAAACGGCAACCGGAAACTGAGCTGCTACCGTGATTTACGCTATTGCGAATGACGCGCGGAGGCATGCTATACTTTTTGCCCTGTCGCTCTGTCGGGGTGTTCAGAGAGACAGGTAATCGGGGGGCCGGTTAATCGGGCCCGTCCGGGAGGTGGGTTTATCGCTGAGCGTAGTGGAAGTCCCGGCCTTCGGGTCAATGAGCGCATTCGCGCTCGCGAAGTACGCGTAGTGGATGATGCAGGGAACCAGCTGGGTGTGATGACCCTGTTCGACGCGATGAAAGCGGCGCGCGAGGCGGGTCTCGACCTTGTGGAAATTTCTCCCAGCGCCGTGCCGCCTGTCTGCAAGCTCGTGGACTACGGAAAGTTTCTTTACGAGCAGAGCAAGAAAGCGCACGAGGCAAAGAAGCATCAAAAAAGCTCGCACATCAAGGAAGTGAAGTTTCGGCCCGCGACCGCGGAACACGATTATCAGGTGCGCAAGAACCAGATCATCCGCTTCCTCGGCGAGGGACACAAAGTGAAGGCGATGATTTTTCATCGGGGGCGCGAAATGGCTCACCAGAGCGTTGGCCGCGCCAAGATGGAACGGTTGCTGAAAGATATCAACGATCACGCTCTCGTGGAATTCGGGCCGCGGATGGAAGCGAATATCCTGCTGGCGTTGTTGGCGCCCAAAAAAGGCGCACCCGCGCCGCAGCCGTCTCGTTCCGCGCAGTCTAGCGCGGGTGGCCAAGCCTGAGAAAGCCGAAGAGGGGATTGTGAAGAAGAATAAGAAAATGAAATTGAAGACGCATCGGGGCGCGGCCAAGCGCTTCAAGATTACGTCGACCGGAAAAGTGCTGCGGTGGCATTCGGGCAAGCGCCACCTGCTGGGCACGAAAAAGCCGCGGCGGCAGCGGAAGCTGCTGAACAAGGTTGAGGTGAATCCCGCGGACGTGCATAACGTCCGTCTGGCGCTCCCCTACGGAATCGAGTAACACGGAGTTTATCTCTACGAGCCAGGCAGAGCGTTACCCGCCGCGGCGGGCCTGCCGGCCGGTTGCCCTGAGTGATAAACGAAGGGCGATGAGCCAGAAGCAACGGCTCCTTTGCTCTCGCGTCCAAGGTAGTGCAGGTCGCGCGAGCCCAACGAACACGCCGCGGAGATAAGTGCAGTGACAGGCTAGACCCGTCCGCTGTTTGGGCGCGGTCGGTTGCTGCCCCTTCTCCGCGCAAACCAGAACTTTCCGGCAATCATTACAGGGAGAATCGGACCATGGCTCGAGTCAAACGAGGTACGAAACGCCGCGCGCGGCGCAAGAAACTGCTGAAGCATGCGAAAGGATTTTTCCTGACTAAGGGGAAACTGTTCCGGTCGGCAAAGGAGGCGGTGAACCGCTCGCTGCGGTACACCTACCGCGACCGGCGAACACGCAAGCGCGATTACCGCACGCTATGGATTCAGCGCATCGGGGCCGCCGCGCGAGCGAACGGTACTACCTATAGTCAATTGATTCACGGGCTCAAAGCGGGCGGGATCGACCTTGACCGGAAGATTCTGGCGGACATGGCGGTGCGTGACGCCGAGGGATTCTCGGCGCTGGTGGCGTCGGCGAAGCAGCACCTGAAGGCGGCGCCTGCGCCGTCACAACCCGCGGCCTAAATGATGCACAGGCAAAAGTGCCTGTGCCATGCAAACTATGCCTGATACGCCCGTTATTGAGAAAACCCTCACCGAGTTAGGCGACACAACTCCTGAGATGGTTGCGATTCGCTTCGCCGAATTGTGTTCGTCGTTCGATGTGGAGACGGCGCGCCAGTCTGCGGACCCGGAGAGCTGGAAAAGTTTTCTCGTCAAGTGGACAGGGCGCAAGTCGGGAATTCTCTCGCTCATAAGCGAGAATTGGTTGAAGTCGGCGCCGAAAGAGCTGAAGCCGATCATTGGTCAGGAACTGAACAAGTTCAAGGCGCACGTCGAAACGGCGCTTGAAGAGAAGCGGCGTGAGATTGAGGCTGCCGCCGACGATGCGGCGACACGTGATCAAGTTGACCTTTCGCTGCCGGGCGTGGAGCGCGCGATCGGCACGCGGCACATCATCCGGCAGACGTATGAGGAGTTGGAGCGCATTTTCCTCTCGATCGGGTTCAGCGTGGTGGAGGGACCGGAGATCGAGACACCCTACTACAATTTCGAGGCGCTCAACATCCCCGAACACCATCCCGCGCGCGACAACATGGATACCTTTTACATCGAAGGGACGCGCGGGGAGCACCTGCTGCGGACGCACACCTCACCAATGCAAATTCGCACCATGGAGAAGCAGCCGCCGCCGGTACGCATCATCGTTCCGGGGAAAGTGTATCGCCGCGATAATCCCGACTCGACGCACGGATACATGTTCCATCAGATCGAAGGGCTGGCTGTGGATACGGACATCACGTTTTGCGATTTCAAGGGCACGGTGGAATATTTCGTGCGGGAATTCCTTGGACCGAAGGCGAAGACGCGCCTGCGTCCGAGTTATTTTCCGTTCACCGAGCCGTCCGCGGAAGTGGATGCGACCTGCCACGTTTGCGGCGGGAGCGGCTGCCGCGTTTGCAAATTTTCGGGGTGGATCGAGCTTTTTGGCGCGGGAATGGTGGACCCGGCGGTCTACGGATTTGTGAAATACGATGCGGAGAAGCTTTCAGGCTTCGCGTTCGGCATGGGAGTGGACCGGCTGGCAATGATGAAATACGGCATTACGGAGTTGCCGCTGCTGTTTCAGAACGATGTGCGGTTTCTGGGGCAATTTCCGTGACGGCTACGGTCATCTCGAAATCGGAGAGAGGTCCTTCGACTACGTCTCGCGCCCGCTAAAAACGCGGGAAAGAAAGAGGCGCGCGAGACTTCGCTCAGGATGACGGCGTGACGGATATGAAATTGGCGATGGACTCAACGCAGCGGTTTTCGAATCGCGTGGAGGATTATGTCCGGTACCGACCGGGATATCCGCGCGAGATTGTGGATGTGCTGAGGGACGAATGCGGGCTCACGTCGGAGTCGGTAGTTGTGGATGTTGGCTCGGGGACGGGCCTGCTGACGCAGCTTTTTCTTGAAAACGGCAACGTGGTCTATGGCATCGAGCCGAACGCCGCGATGCGCGAGGCGGGCGAGCTATTCCTGGAGAAACATCGCCACTTCTCGAGCGTGGCAGCAACGGCCGAAGCCACAACTCTGCCGGACGCGAGCACCGACTTGGTGGTTGCGGGACAGGCGTTCCATTGGTTCGATCGGGCGGCTGCGCGCCGCGAGTTCGTGCGAATCCTGAAGCCGCAAGGATGGGTTTCGTTGATATGGAACGAGCGCGCCGTGCAGGCGACGCTATTCATGGCCGAGTACGAGAAGTTATTGCAGCGCCATGGCACGGATTACTCCACGGTGCAGCACGTGTATTCCGAGCAGGCCGGACTCGACAAGTTTTACGCGCCCTCCGAGGTGTGGACGCGCGAGTTTGAGAATGAGCAACGCGTGGATTGGAATGGGCTCAAGGGCCGCTTGATGAGCGCGTCTTACGCGCCGAAGCCGGGTGATCCGAAACACGAGCCAATGATCAAGGATTTCGAGAAACTCTTCGCGGCACATCAGACCGACGGCAAGGTGGTGATTCTCTACCGCACGCGTGTCTATTTCGGGCAGCTCGGGCGCACTGCGGGACGGAAAGACGCATGAAGGTTGTTACCAACTGGCTGAAGGAATTCGTGGAGGTGACGACGCCAGCGGCGGAGCTGCGTTCGCGGCTATCGCTCGCGGGCATCGCCATCGATTCGGTTGAAGAGACGCCTGCGGGGGCGGTGCTGGATGCGGAGATTACGGCGAACCGTCCCGACTGCCTGGGCCACTACGGCATCGCGCGCGAGGTGGCGGCGATTTACCGAGTGCCGGTGAAACCGCTGCAGCCGAAGCTCAAGGAATCTGGCGAAAAAGCCGCCAACGCGACACGTGCGGAGATCGAAGCGCCTGATCTTTGCGGGCGATACACAGCGCGAGTGGTGCGCGGCGTGAAAGTGCAGCCTTCGCCTGGGTGGCTGCGACAGCGGCTCGAAGCCATCGGGCAGAACTCGATCAACAACGTGGTGGACGTGACCAACTACGTGATGTTCGAGCTGGGCCAGCCGATGCATGCGTTCGATATGGACAAGCTGGCTGAGAGGCGGATTGTGGTGCGGCGGGCGCGGTCGGGGGAAAAGATTCGGACGCTCGACGGGGTGGAACGCGCGCTGGGGAAGGATATGTGCGTGATCGCGGACGCAGCGCGCGCCATTGCGATTGGCGGGGTGATGGGCGGCGCGGATAGCGAAATCGGTTTCAGCAGCCGAAATATCTTGCTGGAGTCCGCGTGGTTCGATCCGGTCTCGGTGCGGCGGACGTCGAAGGCGCTGGGGCTGCGGACGGAGGCGTCTTATCGATTCGAGCGCGGGGCCGATAAGGAAATGGTGGAGGTGGCTTCGCGCCGGGCGGCAGAGCTGATCCAGCAATTGGGCGGGGGCGAGATTCTAAACGGAGTGGTGGATGTGTACCCGCGCCGGGAAGCGCCGAGTGCGATCGAATTATCGAGGCGCGAACTGCTGCGGGTGATGGGCGCGGACATTCCGGATCGCGATATCGAGGAAATTTTGCGAGCGCTTGGATTTCAGCCGTCGAGAAGGAATGGCGCTTCAGCAGGCGCGGAATCGCGTGACGCTGTTTGGCAGTGCGAGCAGCCCTCGTGGAGACGAGATGTGACGCGGGGGATTGACCTGATCGAGGAGGCGGCGCGGCACTACGGTTATGAGAAATTTCCACCGCGACTGCCGCCAGCAAAACAGCCGGCTCATCGGCTACCTCACGCAGAGGCGTTGGACCGTTTGCGTGAGCGCGTGATTGCGCTCGGCTACCGGGAAATCGTGGCAATTCCGTTAGTCGATGCGCGGCGCGATGAGATTTTTCGAGCAGAAGGCGCGGCACCGGCTGTGATCGGCAACCCGCTGGCGGAAGATGCTTCGGTGATGCGGTCGAACGGCATTGTGAGCATGATTGGCGCGCTGGAATGGAATTTGAATCACGGCCAGCGTAATTTGCGGCTGTTCGAAATCGGCAAGGCCTACGCGCTGCGCGATGGCGAGCCGACGGAGGTCCCGGTGCTGACGCTGGGCGCAACCGGACTGGCGCGCGAGCAAACGATTTATGAGGACGCGCGCGAATTCGGATTCGCGGATTTGAAGGGCGACCTCGACGGCATCGGCGAGCTGGCCGGCGGGTTCGGGTGGCGCGTGGGCGGGTCCAAGTGGCTGGCAGGCGGGCGTTCAGCGCAAATTTCAGCCCGGCAAGCGGGGGGAAACAGCGCCCTCGGTGTGGCTGGACAGCTGGCGCGCAGGATTGCGGATCAGCTCAAGTTACGCCAGGAGATTTTCGTGGCGGAGCTGCGTCTGGAACCGTTGCTGGCGGGGATCGAACGCGCGAGCGCGGCGCTGAAATTCGCGCCGATTCCACGGTTCCCGGCTGTCGAAAGGGATTTTTCCCTAGTGCTGGCCGGTGGCGTCACATTCGCACAGGTCGCAGACGCGATTCGCGCACTGGGAATACCGGAACTACGCAACATTGAAGCTGCCGATCTATTCCGTGGCGGGCAGATTCCTGCCGGAAAATACTCACTGATGGTTCGAGTGGTGTTTCAGAGTGAGAACGCGACGCTGACGGAAGCGCAAGTAGCGGAATTTTCGTCGCGAATCGTAACTGCAGTGCAAACAAAGCTGGGAGCGTCGTTGCGGGCCAGCTGAAGGTACTTGACCCGGACGTACTTCGTGTCGCGCTCTGGACGGTTACACCTGCGCGTCGCAAAGAAGAGACCGCGACGGTGGAGGGCGGAAGGCGGAAGGCGGAAGGCGGAAGGCGCGGTACACTTTCAGCAAGAATTTTCAGAATTTCGATGCATGGGGCAGGGCCGACGGCAGATAGACAGCCGAGGAACAAACCCATTCGGCCGCGAAGCGGCCTTGTAAGGAAAGCGATGAAACGCATCCTGGTGGCTGATGACGATTCGGAGACACTCAAGTCGCTGACCAAGATCTTGCGCGACGAAAAATTCGCGGTGTCCACCGCCGGCAACGGCCGCACTGCCCTCAACAAGCTTAGAAAGATGCGCTTCGATCTTGCTCTACTGGACGTTTCGATGCCGCGAATGAGCGGACTGGACGTGCTGAAGGCACTACGCGGGAAAAAATCGCTGCCGAAGCTGCTGGTCATCACGCCGGAGGACGGACACTCGTGCACGATGCATCATGGCTATCAGTACGTTTCAAAACCGGTCGACCGTGAAACGCTGATCAAGTTGGTGCGCGAATACCTGGAGAAAAAAACCAGCGTGCCACCGATCGGAGTGCTGTCGGCGGGTCCCGAATGGGTCGAACTGCTCGTCCCGTGCTCGCTGGAGACTGCGGGACTGCTCGAGGCTTTCATGACGCAGCTTAATATAGGGCTTCCAGAAGAAGTGCGAGCTTCGGCTGGACAAGCGTTCCATGAACTGCTGATGAACGCGATCGAATGGGGCGGAAAGATGAACCCGAGGCGCCGCGTGCGAGTTTCGTACCTGCGCGGGAAGCGCATGCTGCTGTATCGCATCGCCGATCCGGGGCCGGGATTCAAATTCGCGGGATTGAATCACGCGGCAGTGGCGCATACGGACCATCCGACGCGCCACGGGCGAATTCGCGAACGCAAGGGACTGCGACCGGGAGGTTTCGGATTGGTCCTGGTCAAAGCGAATGCCGACGAACTTCTTTACAACGACGCGCAGAACGAAGTCGTATTCGTGAAGTATCTGGATTAAACCC
>DASYZC010000098.1:0-1917 GCA_035949735.1 Candidatus Acidiferrales bacterium
CGCTGAGCCGCGTCCCCGTCAGGAGCAAATGGGTCCGCGCACTCCGCGCATGGTGGGAACGGTGATGCGCGCGCGGTGTTCGAACTGCGGGACGATTTTAGCGCCAGGATTCGATCAGAATGGCCAATGCCCGAAGTGCCACCTCGACATGCACTCCTGCAAGCAATGCGTTCACTTCGACACGGGGGCGCAATTCGAATGCACGCAGCCCATTCCGGAACGCATTCCTCGTAAAGATTTGAAGAACGACTGCACGTTCTTTGAATTTCGAATGACGGTGGAGAAAGATACTTCTCCGGTGAACTATTCGACGAGTTCGACTCCAGCGCCCGTGGCCAACTCACGGCCGGACGATGCCCGCAAGGCCTTTGAAGACCTCTTCAAGAAGTAAGAATCCGAAACCGCCATTGTGAGTCTATATTGTTGAACGAAGCCGACCGTCGGCTTGATGACGCGGGGCCCGCCAGATCGCGCGTGAATCGTGACCATAATGGGGAATTAATGACGATGAATACTGGCATTAATCGGGAAAGCATCTCAGCAATCGACCGGGTGATCCGGCCATACATACGCCGGACGCCAGTCATCGAAGTCGAGGGATCCGAGTTTGGCTTGAAGTGCCCAAGAGTAATTTTCAAGCTGGAACTGTTTCAGCATGCCGGATCGTTCAAGGCGCGCGGGGCGTTTGCGAATTTACTGACTCGCGACGTGCCTGCCGCGGGAGTTGTGGCGGCGTCAGGCGGAAACCACGGGGCAGCGGTCGCGTATGCGGCGAAGAAACTCGGGAAGCCGGCGAAAATCTTTGTGCCGAGCGTGGCGTCAGCGGAAAAGATCGAGCGGATTCGGAGTTACGGCGCGGAGTTGATCATTGGGGGTGAGCGGTATGCGGATGCACTCGCAGCGAGCGAGACATGGGCGAAGCAATCGGGGGCGCTAACGGTGCACGCCTACGATCAGATCGAGACGCTTTTGGGCCAGGGAACGGCGGGGCTGGAATTTGAAGAGCAGGACCCCGAGCTTGATTCGTTGCTGGTTGCCGTGGGCGGGGGCGGTCTGATTGGGGGAGTCGCATCGTGGTACTCGAATCGGATTCGCGTGGTGGGAGTGGAACCTGAGGCGGCGCCTACTTTGACGAATGCGCTGCAAGCTGGCAAGCCGGTCGACAGCCCCGCAGGGGGGATCGCAGCCGACTCGCTGGCGCCAAAGCGCGTCGGAGAGCTGATGTTTCCGATCGCGCAAACTGCGGTCGAACACGTGGTTTTGGTTCCGGACGAGGCAATCCTGCAAGCGCAGGACTTGCTCTGGAAAACGTTGCGCATCGTAGCAGAGCCGGGTGGCGCGGCGGCTTTCGCAGCGCTCTTGTCGCACCGCTATGAGCCAGCGACCGAAGAACATGTAGGCGTGCTCGTGTGCGGAGGGAATACATCGGCGGTTGACTTCGGCGGCGCGAGGGTTAAAACGCAATCGAGCGGCCGGGCTCGAACTTAGCGGGGCTCGATCGGGAAAAGTGTTGGCTCAAGGGCAGGTTCGCTGGCAATTTTTTCGAGCTCGGCGTAGTGATGGCGCAACGGTTCCGGGACCTTGACCTTGCCGTTGTTTAGCAGGTGAATCAGATCCAGTGCGTTTACCACGCCCTTGCCCTGATAGTGGTTGTTGGTGATAACAAACGTAGAATCCGCGTGTGTGGCAATCTTCTTGATGCGTTCCGCCCAGGGTTTCAGCTCTTCCTCCGTATAAAGATAATTGTAGCGTTCATACTTGGGAATCGCTGGATCGTCGGTGAACCAGGTGTCGTAGCGGCGTCCGTGCAATCGTACGTAACCCACGCTGGAAGTGACGCGCTCACCAGGCACGATGGAACGGCCGATTACGGGCTGGTCAATGTTGCAGAATCCGACGCCGAGTTCTCGAAGCAAG
>DASYZC010000099.1:0-23395 GCA_035949735.1 Candidatus Acidiferrales bacterium
CCGCGCACTGAACCATTCCCGCATCACCACCAGCGCGGCCACTCCGAGAATCACCACAAAAAAGAAAACTTCATTGCGCACGATCGGCCCGACGGTGGCCATCTCCGCCTTGCTGGACCATATCCATTGCGCCTCGCTCAACTCGTGCACGCCTGTGAGAGCCAGTTGGAACGCGATCACCATCAGGATGATGCTCGTGGCCCTAAAGAAGCGATGCAACGGAATCCGCAGCGTTCCTTGGAAGAAGAAAATGCCCACGCCGACCGCAGTCGCAATTCCCAGCAGCGTTCCAATCCACACCTGGACGCCCGCAGTCGAAAGCTCCACGGCGCGCAGGATCAGCACAAGTTCCGCGCCCTCGCGCACAACCATGAAGAAAACAAAAGCACCGATACCCCATCCCGCCGCGCGCGTCGACCGCTGCGCGTAAGCCTCCACGCGCGCTTCAATGTTTTTTCGCAGGCTCCGCGCCACCCGGTTCATCCAAATAATCATGGTGACGACCAGCGCGGAGGCCATCAGCATCAGCAGGCCCTCGAAACCGTCTTCGCTGATCGCCCAGCGCTGCAGGAGTACGGCGGCGGCGACGCTGGCCGCGCACGCGAGGATAACTCCTCCCCATGCATAGCTTTTCAGAGCGCGGCGACCGCTGCGATCCAGATAGACGAGTACAATGCCGACGACGAGCGCGGCCTCACCCCCTTCACGGAGGGCTACAAGAAGAGCTGGAATCATAGGATTCCTAGTTGTAAACCAGTTGCAACTAGAAATCCCAGTCTATCCAGATACAGGTGCAAATTCAAGCTCTTTGAACACATCGTCCGGCTTTGCGTCTGCACGATTTGCGTTCCTTTGTACAATGGCATCTCACATGGCTATGGCCGATCAGAATTGTCCTGGTAAGGTCCAAAGGCCCCGCCGCAGAATTTCGACCCGCTCCTGCTGGCCACTTCTTGCCTTGATCTTGGCGTTTTTCGCCGCTGCAGCCCCGGCACGTTCGCAATCAGCGGGGGTTAAACCCGCCAAAGACGCCGCGCGGGAATTACCGAAGCCTGACGCGAGAAAAGCGAAAGCCTCATATGAAGAAGGCTTGCGGGCGGAGCAGCGGCTGGATTGGGACGCCGCTTTTGCCGCCTATTCCGATGCGGCGAAGTGGGATCCAAACACCAAAGAATATCTGCTGCGTCTCGCAATTGCGAAGAGCCGAATCGTTCAGAAAAAGGTGGACGCGGCCGAACGCGATGCAGTTTCGGGCCGGCTGGACGCCGCCCGCAGGGAACTGCTCGACGCCAGTTCTATCGATCCTTCGAATAAAACGGTGCAGGAACGCATCGTGGAATTGACGGCCGCGGAGCCGGAGCGCGTTCGACAAATCGATGAGCCGGAAATTACGGGCGAGCCCGAGCTCGCATACCGGCCCGGCAAGCAGACCTTCGATTATCGCGGCGATACACAGGGGGCGTATCAGCAGTTGGCCTCGCAATTCGGCGTGGAAGCGGCGTTCGACGTCGATCTTCATGCGCGAACGGTGCGCTTCCGCGTAGCCGACGTGGATTTTCCGACCGCGGCGCGCTTGCTGGGCGACATGACGGCCACGTTTTGGCGGCCGCTCACGTCGCGTCTCTTTTTCGTCACCGACAACACGCCGCAAAAACGAAAAGAATACGACGCTTCGGTTGTACGGACGATTTTGCTCCCATCTTCGGAGACGCCCGAGCAGATGACAGAAATGTTGCGAATGGTCCGCGACATCACTGGCATCACCCGCTCCGATCTCGATGCTCGCAGCCGCACCATCACCTTGCGCGCATCTCCGCAAGCGATTGCGGTGGCCTCGGACTTAATCGGCAATCTCGAGCAGCCCACAGGGGAAGTGGTTCTGGAGATGGAAGTTCTCGAAGTGGACCGCAATCGCGCGCGGCAGCTAGGAATTACCCCGCCTCAAACGGCAAAGATTTATTCGCTTAGCTCGCAGCAAATTCAGGAGGCGGCGCAATCCGCCCAGGGTCTCATTGACGTGATCAATCAGATTTTTGGGTCATCATCGCCTCCGCCGGTAATTGCCTTCGGCGGAGGCAAGACCACGTTTCTCGCCACGCTGCCCGGCGCGGCGGCCAATTTTGCCCAGATGCTCTCGCTTGTGCGGCATGGCCGGCGCATTTTGCTTCGCGCGCAGGACGGCCAGCCCGCTACGTTTTTTGTGGGCGACCGCATTCCGGTCTCCCTTACAACTTTTGCGCCGAGTATTACATCGGCAGGGGTCAGCACCAGCGGAACTGCGGCAGTAGCAGCTCCCCTCACCAACTATGCGGCTGGGAATTCGCCTTCTTTCGTTATGACAGCCGCTCTTCGCGGCAACAGCATCAACGACTTGATCGTCGCTAATGCGGCCGACAATACGGTATCCGTCTTGCTTGGGAATGGCGACGGTACATTCGGCGCACAAACGACCTTCCCGACCGGTACGAGTCCGGTCTCGATTGCGAGCGGGCAGTTCAATAACGGGACCGCTGCGGCAAATAGCGACAACATTCTGGATTTGGCGGTTGCCAACAAGGCCGCAAATACTGTTTCGATTCTGCTGGGAAAAGGCGACGGCACCTTCCAGCCTAAGGTGGACATTCCCACGGGCAGAGCGCCTGTCTCGGTGATTGCCGCAGACTTCCACGACAGCACTGGGACGGGATTCATCGATCTGGCGGTCGCCAACCAGGATGACAATTCAATCTCTATCTTCCAGGGAAATGGCGATGGCACCTTTCAGGCGCCGACGTTGATCCAGCTTCCTGCCGGTTTTTCGCCCGCTGCCCTTGCAGCCACGGACCTGAACGGCGATGGTCACGCGGACCTCGTAGTCGCGGACCAAGGCAACAATACGATCTCCGTCCTCCTCGGAAACGGCGATGGAACGTTCCAGAATCGCACGGATTACCCGACTGGCGACGCCCCCGTATCGGTGGCGTTTGGAGACTTTAACAGAGATGGCGCCGAGGACATCGCGGTGGCGAACCTCGCCGGCAACTCTGTGACGGTTTACTTCAATCAAACGAGCACCACCAACTCAGCGCCCCTCGGCAAATTCGTACCGGGTACCACCAGGGATTTTGCTGCGGGCGCTGGTCCAACAGCTATCTCGGTGGCGGATTACAATGCGGATGGCATTCCCGATATCGCAGTCTCCGATAAAGCGGACAACGCAATAACAGTCCTTCTAAATGGCGGTAATGGACTCTTTTCGGCCCTTCCGGAAATACCGGTGGGCACGGCACCTGCTTCCATCGCGACGGCGGATTTCAATGCCGATGGTCTGCCTGACGCTGCGACGGCGGATAGCGGGTCCGCGCAGGCCACGGTAGTCATTAATTCCACCAGTCTTTTCGGCAGCGGTGCAGGGCTCAATTCCTTCGGCACGCCCTATCCAGGAGTGCAGTACCTCGACATCGGGTTGAAAGTGAAGGCCACGCCACGAATCCATCCGAACGATGACGTTACTCTCGAGCTGAACTTCAATATCAGCAGCCTGAGCAACCAGAGCATCAATGCGATCCCTGTGATCAGCAATGACGAGGTGGATCAGACCGTGCGGCTGAAGCCCAACGAAACGGCGGCGCTGGCGGGCTTTCTGGAAACGCAGCTCACCAACGCGATCACAGGCAACCCAGGGATCGCTGAAATTCCGGGAGTCGGTCTTTTCGATCAGAATCAAAACGCGCAGCACCAGGAGACCGAGTTGCTGATCCTGGTCACGCCGCGGATGGTGCGGCTCGCCCGGCGCAAGGACCATACGATCTACGCGGGGCAGGGATCGGCGGAGGGAGAGGGGGGCGGAGCGGTGGGAAACACCCTTGTGGCACCGCCGCTACAGCAGGTTCCCGAGCCGGGCCCAGCGCCACCGGCACAACTTCCGCAAACTGGCCGGACGCCTCCGACGGAGCGTTAGGAATATGCTCGGCGCCCGAACGCGCCGCTCCACTACTGTGTAGCTTCGAGCACGACCACCGGCTGATACGTGCGCGGAACGACAGGCTCGGCGATGGCGATCAATTGTCCCTGCTGGCTGAAGACCCGCAATCGAGCAGGTTGCCATTCGCCGGAATCGAGCTCGGCAGGCGCGCCTTGTGCGGCGGTCGCATGGCCGGGCTGAATCTGCGCGAGCGGCAAATTGAACTTGGCACCGTGGCGCACGCGCTTCTCGACAATGGGCAGCACGGTGGCGCGTGGCAATTCGGAAAGTAAACTTTCCAGCCGGATCACGCGTGCGGCGATCTTCCCCGATTTCGCGTCCTCGACGAGTTCTGCAAGCGGCACGGCATGATCGAGCGTAAACTCCCCAACCGCCGTGCGACTTATTTCCGCCAGGTGGGCGCCCGAGCCGTGGAGCTTGCCGAGGTCGTGCGCCAGCGAGCGAATGTAAGTGCCCGCGCCGCACTCGACCGAAAAGCGGGCGACGGCGCCATCGATTCCGACCAGCTTGAATTCGTACACTTCCACATCGACTGGATCGAGCCTCACGGGTTTATTCTTGCGCGCGAGTTCGTGCGCCGGGCGCCCGTGAATCTTCTTGGCCGAAAACGCCGGCGGGATCTGCTGGATTTTTCCGGTGAATTGCGCCGCGAGGGCCTGAATTTCTGCCGCGTCGAGCACGGGCGATGAATCCGCACCCAGCGCTTCACCATCGGCATCATAGGTGTCCGTGGCGAAGCCGAAACGCACGGCGCACGTGTAGCGTTTCCGGCGTCCCTTGTAGAAGCGCGCGAGCCGCGTAGCTTTGCCGAGCGCGAGCACAAGCACACCCGTGGCCAGCGGGTCGAGTGTGCCAAGGTGTCCGATTTGGCGGAAGCCGGCGAGGCGGCGCACGGTCTCGACGACGTCGTGAGACGTCTTTCCGCGAGGCTTATCGACCACGAGGATTCCATGGAGTGGAGGCGGTTGCGGGATTCGCGGCATTTTGGTCTCGGTCGTAGCGCCGGATTCGAGCCGGCGAGATTCGGGGCGGCAGCCCGCTACGATTTCTCCGGGTGATGGACTTTTCGCAGCAGCTCGTCGATATGCTCGCCGTATTCCTCCGATTCATCGACGACGAAAATGATCTCGGGAGCGCGCCGCAGCCGGAGCCGCTCAACCAATTCGTGGCGGACGAAACCTGCGGCAGCTTTCAAGCCCGCAAGAGCCGTGGTTCGCTCCGCATCGTCTCCCGGGATTTGCACGAACACGCGCACCGCGCGCATGCCGGGAGCGACTCGAACCTCCGAGACGCTGAGCGGCACAGCCAAGCGCGGATCTTTCAATTCGCCGGCGAGCATCAGGCCGACTTCGTTGCGGATTTCCTCCGCAATTCTTTCCGGGCGAAATCCACCGACGGTCATTTCCCATCCTCGAAATATTCGATTTGGCTGGAAACCAGATCACGTCCCAGGATGCGCTCCGATTCCGAGGCAATCGCCTGAACCGATTCCTCGAGATGTTTTACGTCACCCGAAATGGTGACCACCCCCACGCGCGACCGCTGCCAAACTTCCTGATGGTCCAGCTCCGAGACAGCCACATTGAAGTGGGCGCGGAGCCGGTCTTTCAGGCTGCGCAGCACATGCCGCTTGTCTTTCAGCGACTGCGCGTCAGAAATGTGGATTTCGAGTGTGAGGAGACCGACCGGCATTTCCGTTCATCCCGAGGCAGCGAAGGAGCGCCATTTTGGGGGCGCAAAAGCCGAACGAGCTAAAAGTATACACTTGGTTCCGCACCGAAAAATTCACGCGGTGTGACGGCGCGCGGTTCTAGCCGCGTCGGGCTTCCACTACCGCTTGGGGCCGCGCTGCTCGATCGGGCGGAGCTTCGACCGGCGCAACCTTCTCGATCTTGAAGCATTCCAGGGAATCGCCAACTTTGACGTCGTTGAAATTGGAGATGCCCGCGCCGCACTCGAAGCCTGCGCGCACTTCGCTGGCATCTTCCTTGAATCGGCGCAGCGAACTGATTTTCCCCGTGTAGATCACCGCATTATCGCGAAGCACACGCACGTCCGCGTCGCGCTTCAAGATGCCTTCCTGCACCGAACATCCCGCGATCATGCCCACGCCCTTTACGCGGAAAGTGTCGCGCACTTCAGCGCGGCCGAGGTAGGTTTCCTTGATGAGTGGCGCCAGCAGCCCGGAGACGGCTTTCTTCAGTTCGTCAATCAGCTCGTAGATAATCGTATGGAGGCGGATGTCCACGCCCTCGCGCTGCGCCAGATCGGATGCCTTGCGCTCGGGCCTCACGTTGAACGCCACGATAATCGCATTGGAAGCCGAGGCGAGCAGCACGTCGCGTTCTGTGACCGCGCCCACGCTCGCCTGAATCACTTTCAGCCTTACCTGGTCGTTCGAAAGACCCGGCAACATTTCGTTGAGGACTTCCACCGAACCTTGCACGTCCGCTTTCACGACCACGGGCAACTCTTTCATTTCACCCGCTCGAAGTTGCTCGTGCAGTTGATCGAGCGTGAGGCGTCCGGAAGGGCCGGTCTTCGCGAGCGCCGCCTCGCGCTGCTTTCCTTGGCGGTATTCGACGATGTGGCGAGCTTTCGCTTCGTCCGCCACTTGGAATTGATCGCCCGCTTCAGGCACGCCTTGCAATCCGAGGACTTCCACGGGAGTGGATGGCTCGGCCTTCTGGATGGCTTGGCCGCGATCGTCAAACATCGCGCGAACTTTGCCGTACACTGCGCCGACGATGAACACGTCGCCGACATGCAGAGTCCCGTTTTGTACCAGCACGGTCGCCACCGGCCCACGGCCCTTATCCATGCGGGATTCGAGAACGGTGCCGCTGCCGGGAGCGTCGGGATCGGCCTTGAGTTCGCGCAAATCGCTGACGAGCAGGATCATTTCGAGCAAGCGTGGCAGATTTTTCTTGGCCTTGGCGGAGACTTCCACCATCACTGTATCGCCGCCCCACTCTTCGGGCATCAGTCCGCGGTCGGCAAGCTGGCGCTTCACGCGCTCGGGCAGCGCCTCGGGCTTGTCAATCTTATTTACGGCGACCACGATCGGCACATTAGCCGCTTTAGCGTGCGCAATCGCTTCTTCGGTCTGGGGCATCACGCCATCGTCCGCCGCCACCACCAGGACGACGATGTCGGTAACCTTGGCGCCGCGCGCGCGCATTCGCGTGAACGCTTCGTGGCCCGGCGTATCGATAAAAACGATTCGCCGCTGATCCACATGCGCTTCGTACGCGCCGATATGCTGGGTAATTCCGCCTGCCTCGCCCGCCGCTACTTCGGTTTCGCGGATGGCATCAAGCAAGCTGGTCTTGCCGTGGTCCACGTGACCCATCACTGTGACTACCGGAGCGCGCGGCAGTTGGTTTCCACTGCGCTCTTCCTTGATTTTTTCTTCCTGAACCACCTGCTCTTCAAAGGTAACAACCTGGACGATTCCATTGAAGGCTTCCGCCAAACTGGTCGCGGTGGGGACATCGAGAGCTTGGTTGATGCTGGCGAAAACGCCCCGGTCGAGCAGAGTTTTCAGCAAGTCCTTGGCGCGAATATCCATCTTCTCGGCGAGCTCGCGGACGGTGATGCCTTCGGTAACCGTGACGTTCCGCGGCTCGCGTTGCACAGGGGCCACAGGTTCAGCGTGAGCCGCGCGTCCGGCTCCGGCGCCAGCGCGCGTTCGAACCGGGTGCAGCCTGCGCTCACCTTCGGCATAGCGTTTTTCGATCGTCGGACGCCCGCGCGAAGCGGGCGGTTTTCGCTGGTATAGGGGCTTTCCCGGCTCTGCCTTGGGCAGACCTGAAACGCCCGTTGCGCCGGGACGCTGACTCCCAATGGGCGCCTGACCGGGACGCCCGGTGCTCGGCCGCTGCGGAAATCTTGGTGGCGGCGCGCCAGCAGGTCTCGGTGGGCCGCTGGTCCTGGACTGACCCGGTGCAGCCGCAGGGCGCATTCCCTGGGGAGCGCCCGGCCGAGTTTGGCCGACGCCTTGACCGGGACGCGCGGGGAATCGTCCGGGTTGTCCTGTTTGCGGGGGACCTGCGGGCCTCGGCGTGCCAGTCGCGGGAGCCGAAGAAGCCGCTGCCGGACGCATCGCGCCGGGCGCAGATGGCTGTGCCGAAGTCGCTCCTGGAACGGTCGATGGGCGAGTTGGAGGCGTAGGCCGTGGCGCGGGCGGCGCAGCAGAAGGCGCGGCGGCAGGCCGAGCGGCAGCTGGAGTTGCAGTGGCGGCTGGCGAACTTGGCTGTCGCGCCGGAGCAGCCGGAGCCACTGCAGGCTGCGCGGTGCTGGATGCAGGTGTCCTTGCAGGAGCGGCGGGCGCGACTGAAGTAGCGTGCGCGGCCGGTGCAGCGGGCTTTGCAGGCGCCGCGGCAGGCCGAGCGGGCTTGGACTTTGCGGCTGCTTTAGCGGCCTCCGCCGCCGCTTCCGCGTCCGCAAGCCCGCGAAAATGCTTTCGGGCCAGCTCAGCATGCTCGAGATCGAGCGAGCTGGAGTGCGTCTTCTTCTCCGTGACGCCAATCTGCGGGAGGAACTCGATCAGCACCTTGGCTTTGATCTCAAGTTCTCGCGCCAGTTCGTTGATACGGATTTGATTGGAATCTGACATCAGCCTCTATTCTTTGAACATGTCGTCCAAAATTCTTTTCCCCACCCCGATTTCGCCCGGACCGCCTATTCCTCGGGAGTTTCTCGCTTCTCTGCGCTTTCGTCTACCGTGGAATCTGCTTCCTTATCGGCCTGAGTGGTTTCTTCATCCTCCTCTGAAGGTTCTTCCGCGCTCGGTATCGCATCGGCCTGCACTTCTTCGGTCAACTCAGCAGTTTCTGCCTGGTCCGACGGCTCCATGGTGTCCGGCGTTTCAACACTTGCTTCACTTGCTTCCGGCATAAGTTCTGCCGCCGCTTCGTCTTCCGTGGAGGGTTCAATCGGAGCGATCGGTTGCGCTTCGAGTGCCTCGAAATACGCTGCAACGGACTGGTGAATCTTTTCCACCATTTTCTCGCCGATTCCTGGAATTTCCACCAGTTGCTCCGGGGTCATATCGGCGAGCTTTTCGATCGAAGTGATTCCCGCGGCTTCCAGCTTTTCGATCGTCTTCGGACCGACGCCGCTGAGTTCGGTAAGGGCCGTGCCAGGAGCGGTGAGCGCGGCCATCTGCGCTTCGATTTCGCGCCGCTTTTCTTCCTCGCTCTTGATATCCACATTCCAGCCGATCAGCTTGCTGGCGAGGCGTACGTTCTGCCCCTTCTTACCGATGGCTAGAGATAACTGCGTATCTTCGACGATTACTTCGAGGCGCTTTTCCTCCGGGTCCACGATCTGCACGCGAGTCACTTTCGCGGGACTGAGCGCTTTTTGGGCGAAGGCGACTGTCTCTTCGCTGTAGGGGATGATATCGATCTTTTCGCCGCGAAGCTCGCGGATGATCGATTGCACGCGCATGCCTTTCATGCCGACGCACGCGCCCACCGGGTCCACATCCTTGTCGCGGCTTTCGACTGCAATCTTGGTGCGCTCGCCCGCCTCGCGCGCTACGGCGCGAATCTGAACGGTGCCGTCATAAATTTCCGGCACTTCCATTTCGAAAAGGCGTTGCACCAGGGCGGGGTCAGCGCGGGAAACGACCACCTGGGGTCCTTTTGCAGCGCGCTCGACCGCTCGAATCGTTACGCGGAGCCGGTCGCCGACATTGTAGGCCTCAAGACGCGACTGTTCGCGTTTAGGTAGGCGGGCCTCGGTGCGGCCGAGGTCCACGATCATGTCGGGACCTTCCATCCGCTTCACTACGCTATTGATTAGCTCGCCCACCCGGGTGTGAAATTCGTTGTAGATCGTATCACGCTCGGCTTCGCGCACCTTTTGCAGGATTACCTGCTTGGCCGTCTGCGCGGCGATTCTGCCGAGTACGTCCGTGGGTTTTGCCTGCGTGATTTCTCCGCCGACCTCGATTTCCGGATTTCGCTTACGGGCTTCGGCTAAGGAAATTTCTCGAACTGGGTCTGCTACTTCGTCTACCACCATGTGAACGGAGAATACGTCTATCTTGCCGCTGTCGGGGTTGAATTTCGAGCGCAGCTCTTCCTCAGTGCGGTAATACTTGCGTGCCGCCACGACCATCGCGTCCTCGATGGCCGCAACGATGATCTCCGGTTCGATATGCTTCTCCCGGCTGATCTGCTCGATTGTCTGGTATAGCAGACTGGCCATCTGTCTTTCTTTCTCCCCCCGGAGCCAAAATGGCCCATCATAGTTCTACGACCAGATTCGCCTTGCGGATCTGGTTATACGGGACGGTGACTTCGCGATCGCGCACCGCCAGCTTCACAATTCCATTGTTTTCGCCGGCCAGCCGCCCTTCCCAATACTTCTGGTTCTCGATCGGCTCCGTGAGCCAGATTTTTGCCAGGCGTCCGGCAAACCGTTCGTAGTCGGCCGGCTTGATCAGCTTTCGATCCAGTCCCGGCGAACTGACCTCCAGGATGTAACTGCCCGTTCCCGGAATCAGCTCTTCCACATCCAAAATAACGCTCAACTGCTCGCTTACGCGCTGGCAGTCGTTGTGACTCACCGCCGGGTCCGGATGCTCCGGATCGGGTACGCGGTCGATATAGACCCGCAGCAGCCGCTGCTTTCCGATCTTCCATTCGACATCGAAAATTTCGAGGCCCTCGGAATGGGCCACCCGCTCCGCCGCCTGTCGAATCCTTTCGAGGTCCATTCTCTTCTAACCGCAGCAGTTACCTCTGGCGGGGGATAACCGCATCCCAGTTTCATTCGGCCAACAAAAAAGTGGGCTCGCGCCCACTAGTTTGTGCGACCTATCTGGAAGCGAATTTAGTATAAGCTTGGTTACCCCTGAAACGCAAGTCACCGCCCCGAATGGTCGATTTCGATGCGTTTTTATGGGTGTTTTACCCGAGGGATAATCGCGCCACTTTCTGCTACGATGCGCGGTCTGGAGGGGCGAGGTCCTTTCCAAGCGGAGTGCATGGCGATGCAAACGCCGGATTCGGACGCCAAAATTGAGTTAAACCAGGTGGTCCAAAAGTATTTGGGCGCTGCTGGGAGCTACGGGCGGCCGGTGCCGCTGGCGTCGCTGGGCCTTTCGGCGAAAGAAGTCGAAGATGTGTTCAGCACGTTCGACGAGGACTACCAAATCAGCCGGTACTTCCACTTTGAATGTGCTTCCGGCGCGAATTACCAAATTAACGGCTTTCCGCAAACGCACGTTTCGATTGACGCAGAAATCCAAAGCATTCTCTAGTCAAATTTCTGCGAGCGATCTGGAGCGGATTCCGGCGAGAGCCCTCGGATCAAGGAACTCGAGCGATCTTCAAACCCTCGCCGAATCTTCGCGCCGTTAGCCGGCTGTCTGCGCGCGCTGTTGCGTCTTCATTGCTTCCTGCATGCGCTTGCTCATCTCTTCCGGTGAAACATCCTCTTTGTGAGTCGCCAAGGACCAGGAATGGCCGAACGGATCGGTGAGCCTGCCGTAACGATCGCCCCAGAGTTGGTCAGCGAGGGGTTGGGCCTCCTTGGCACCCGCAGACAGTGCTTTCTTGAAGGTCGAGTCAACATCCTCAAGATACAAAAAGATACTGACCGTGGAGCTGCCAAGCGATTGGGGAGAGCGGATCCCCGTGTTCGCCTGCGAAGGGCCCAGCATAATGATTGAGTCGCCTATCTTGACTTCGGCAGGGGAAATTTTCCCGTCGGGTCCGGGCATGCGCATGATTTCCTTCGCTCCGAATGCCTGCTGATAGAACTCGATTGCGCGGGCGCCGTCGTCAACCGCGAGGTATGGTGTGACGGTGTGAAAACCTTCCGGAACTGGTTTTACTTTTGCCATGACTTTTCCTTTCGGTGTGAGTCCCGATGTCAATCGCGGGATGTTAATGGTTGGTGAAAGGCTGGGTGTGGAATCGGCTGGGTAAGAATCGTTCTTACCGCAACGGCGGATGAAAATCAAATTGCGGATCGACGTCCACCGGAATATCGGAGCCTTTCGCCAGCGCAGCGGAGAGCTGCGGCGGCATAACTGCGTATTTTGTGAACCATTTCTCGGTGCGCGTGCGATCTCCGCCGGCTTCCTGCTCGAGCAATTCCTTGGCGAGCGATGCGATTGCCGCGGGCATTTTCTTGAAGTCAACCTCATAGAGACCGGTTGAAGGATTTCGGCGGACTGCGCCCTGTTCCGTGAGATAGCTCAGCTCCATCATGGCACCTGCGCCATGGGCCTCGGCGATTCCGAAACGAATCGTGCGGAAGGTTTCGCCGAGAAAAGAGGCGTAAGTTTCATTTAACTTTCCGGCTGGAATCGCACCGTGGTCCACCAGCCACTTCACGCAGAGCAGGCCGGTGATGTCCGCTTTGGATTCCTCGAGGGCCGAGTATCGCGGGCCGATTGCTTCGCCAATGTGGAGCTTGCCGTTTGACCCGTGCACGTATGTGGGACCGAGTCCGTGAGAGATTTCGTGGAGGATCACGAAATCGAGCGTACCTTCCCCGGTGACCATCTTGGCTTGATCGGCGGGCAGGAGGCGCTCGGCGAGTGGCAGAATGATGAAGTTCACGCGCGCATCCAGGAAATTCTTCCAGAAGATTTTCTTCGAGCCTTTTTCCTGGTGGATGCGTGGATCGTTCGGAAGATTATCGGCGACGGCCTGATAGCCGTGCAGCAGGTCCCCCGAGCGATAGATGGCATCCACCACTTCCATCGGCGAGCGTTGGCCGCGCTCGGAAGGCAAATCGTCCTTCGCCAAGGGAAGCGATTCCTGGAGATCGGGCACGTACTTCTGAAAGATGGCGAGTTTTTTGCTTTCTGCTTCGTTACGAATCATGATGGACGCGCCGTAGGAGGTTTTCACGCCGAGCAGGCCGTCAAGATATACCTCGTAAGGAGCGAAGATGATGTCGAATTTCGGATTATCGAGGTCCATCCAGGCGACGTCGCTTGGATAGTAATCGTCAGAGAGCAGGGCATCGGCGCGCAGGCGGAGGAATTTCGCGAATGCGGGATCGTCGCTCAGAGTGGCTGCAGCGCGGAGATCCGCAGCCATCGGGACCAGAAACTCGCGAAATGCAACGTGATAGGGTATGGCTTCGAGAGCCGAGCCTTTACGCCTGACCATCGTTTGACCATTGTACAAAGCCGCTTTTTGCGCGGGGTGCGCCGCGACATAGGCGTCAAATGCGCTGCGAGTGAGATCCGGTGGAAAAAAGCCACGGCCGGGTGGCATCGGCCGCGTGCCAACAAAGGGCTTGTTGTTGTCGATCAGGTCGTAGCGACCGCCATTGATTTTGAGATATTCGCGGAGCATCTGGTCCCGCGGATTCTTGCTGTTTGCGAGCGAAAGATAGAGTTTCAATCCTTCGGGATCGCTCTGACGCCAGTAGATGCAATCCAGCAGGCCAGCGGCATCGACCAGCTTTTCGACCATTTTCGTTTCGCGCGGCGTGAGATCCTTCGAGTCGAAATGTATTTTGATGGACTTGAATTTTGCGAACTGCTGGGCAAGATCGGGCGCGATAACCGGCTTGGCTGATGGAGCTTGAGCCTTGGCGATGGCTCGTCCGCCAAGGGGCGCCAGCGCAAGGGCGGCCAGAAGGAGCGCCGAAAAGGCCCGAAGAAAGGTGCGGGGTTTTTGGCGATTAGGCTCGTCCGCGAGGCTGCGTTTTGAATGAGATACAGGTGATTCTATTCGGCGGACTTTGGCGATTAGGATTGAGCTTCGGGTCTGGGGGGCGCTCGCGGTTACCGGCGCCGCTCGGAGCTTCATCCTTGCTTCCGACATCGGCTTCGTGGCGACTTCTCTAGTGTTTCGCACGCGCCTATATTAGAGCAGAAGGGAACTAACGCAAGCACGAACTCCTGTGGACTTATTTTTCTGATTGACGATGGCCAAGAAAAGCGCGGGGCTTCTAATGTATCGGGTGCGGGAAGGAAAGTTGGAGATTCTGCTGGTCCATCTGGGCGGACCTTTCTGGGCTAAGAAGGATGCCGGAGCCTGGTTTGTGCCCAAAGGAGAAGTGGAGCCTGGCGAAGACGAGCTTGACGCGGCCAAGCGCGAATTCAAAGAGGAAACCGGTTTTGATCCGGGCGATGAATTGCAATCTCTCGGAAGCGTGAAGCACAAGAGCGGCAAAACAGTGACTGCGTGGGCATTCGAAGGCGATTGTGATCCTGCCGCTTTGAAAAGCAATACGTTCACAATGGAGTGGCCGCCGCGCTCAGGAAAGCAGCGGGAATTTCCAGAGATTGATCGCGCGGATTTTTTCACAGTGGATGTGGCCCGCGCCAAAATTCATGCGGCGGAATTCGAGTTTGTAGCGCGGCTGGATTCATTTGTTTCCGGGCGTGCCGCGAAAGCTTGAGATACGACATGAGCACACATGTAAGCCGGAGCAGAGCCGTTAGAAGTAAAATATCCCGCATGACAGGATGTCGCCGGGAGTTGCTGAGGTGAAGATACGCAGGCGAATCCTCGGGGCGATTCTCATAGGAATCGGCGTGCTCGCGTGGTCCACTTACGGCGCGCGGCAGAGCAAGATCGTTTGGAACGCTCACGAAAAGCCAATCGCGCAGCAAATTGGCACGCTGCGTTCGCTGCCAGACGACGTTCGCGCGCGGACGACGAAGCAACTTGCGCTTGAAATTCGTCAACTGCCAGCCGGCGCCAACAAACTGACGCTGGCGAACTCTCTCGCCAATCTTGCGACGGAAGGCGATTTCGGCCGCGACACGCTGCAGGAAGTGACGACCACTCTGGCCGACGCGCTTCGCGAACACCCGATGCCTGAAGAGAAGGGCCAACCCGCCGCGCCGTACATCGAGCTAGCGGAACTGGTCCGTTACGAACACATGAAGGCAGGATCCGATTCGCCGGGATTTTCCGCGGCAATGGCTAAACTTGAATCCGACGATCAAGGCCGCCAGCATCCAAACTTCACGCTTACCGACCTGCAGGGCAAGAATTGGACACTTAGCGAACTTCGCGGAAAGGTGGTGCTGGTGAATTTCTGGGCAACGTGGTGCCCGCCTTGCCGCAAGGAAATGCCCGATCTCGAGGCTCTCTACGATCGGTTTAAGGGTGAAGGACTGGTCGTGCTTGCCATTTCGGACGAAGATGCCGCCAAGGTGAGGCCGTTCGTCGCCGAACGCCAAGTGACGTATCCGGTCCTGCTCGATCCAGGGCGCAGGGTGAACAATCTATTTCAGGTTGAGGGGATTCCTAAGACTTTCGTCTATGACCGCGAGGGTAGGCTGGTCGCACAATCCATCGATATGCGGACTCGGAAGCAGTTCCTTGGAATGCTCGCCGAAGCAGGACTTAAGTAGCTCGCTGGGAGCACTGGGTAGGGATGGTGGGGATCGAAAGCGAGGCCGAAAACTCGTAAGCTATTGGCTCTACTAAACAAGAAAACGCCAAAAACATCATATTCGCCAAGCAAGGTACACCGCGGGCACACGGACCGTGTGTGAGGAGAATCGACTCCTTATGCTTGACGTAACGCGTAATTTGCTGTAGCTTTAAGCTTGTGGTCGTCAGCTACCGGGACAAGCGAAGCCGAGACTTCGCAGCGGGCAAACGAGTCAAGACGTTCTCTGGATTCGAACGCTCCGCCCGCCTGAAGCTCGACCGCCTGGAGGCGGCAACGTCGCTCAAAGACCTTGCAGCCTTGCCAGGGAATCGTTTCGAGGCGCTGCGTGGCGACCGCGAGGGCCAGTACAGCATCCGCATTAACGATCAATGGCGGATTTGCTTCGAATGGCCGGACCGCTCGCTGGGACCCTCAAACGTCGAGATTGTTGATTACCACTAGGAGAATCGTCATGGGACTCAGCGCAATCCACCCAGGTGAGCACCTAGCCGAGGAATTGAGGGCTCTCGGTATGAGCGCGGCGGAGCTGGCACGAAGAATATGCGTGCCAACCAATCGCGTGACGCAAATCTTGAATGGGACACGCTCGATCACCGGCGATACCGCGTTGCGCCTCGGCCATTTCTTCGGCACAAGCGCGCAGTTTTGGCTCAATTTGCAGAGCCTCTACGACCTGCGACGCGCAGAACGGAAGGCCGGGAAGTCGATCAGGTCACTGCCTCGGCTGCACCGACATGAACCCGTGCATGCGTAAAGCAAAGTGCGTGCCTGGGGATTGCCAGCGGGCCCGGAATGCTAGCCGGGGCGGGACTCGGTAGAAGGTGCGTTAGTGGGGGATTTTCCAATCCATAGTGATTAGGGAGAAGAATGCCGGGCTAAAGAACCCGGCGCTACGTTTAAACCTCAAATTCCTAACATCAGCAGGAGCTAGTTTGCTACGGCGGTGGTGGGGGCGGGGTGGGCGGAGACGATTTCGTGGACAATTTTGGCGGCCAGGGCCTTGCTTGTTGCGCAGGATGAGTCGTTGATGCGGCACTGCGCGATGGTGAATTTGCAGCCGCAGGTGCAAAGGTCCGTGTTCATGCGCTTGAGCGCTTCGTGTTTTTGCGTCGCTGTCAATCCATGAAAATCGACGCCGGGAAGTTCCGTGGCGTTCGCGGCATTCCTCATGAAAATCTGGCCGACGTCCTGGAACGTTTCAACCTTGGCTTTCACGGGCATGCCGAGCAGCGATCGAATTTCGGTGTCGTAAACTCCGATGGGATAGAGGCCGGCGTGCTTTTGGACAACCCGTCCATCGGGCGAGATAACAAACGAAGTGGGTAGCGCCGGGACGCCGCCGTATTCCGCTTCGATGGCACCGCTACCCATCACGACCGGGTAGGTGATACCGATCTGTTTGGCAAATTGACGAACTTCACTGGCGGGCGCGTCGTCCATCGAGACACCGATGATCTGGAGCTTGTCCTTGTAGCGTTCGGAGAGTTCGATCAGCTCTGGAATCTCTTCGCGGCAGGGAGGGCACCAGGTGGCCCAAAAATTCACGAGAACTACTTTGCCGTGCAAGCTGGCTGTGGAGATGATGCCGCCATCCAGATCGTTTACCAGAAATGGAGGCATGCGTTCGGGATTGCGCGCGAAGTGGATCACCGACGGCACACCCGAATCATCGGCGTCGTCGCCGTTATCCTGCGCGCTTTTGGCATGAGCAGCCAACGAGTGCGAAGGCGCTGCGTGGTTCGCCGCCAGGATGCGGCGTGCGTGGACCAGCGTTAGCAGGCCGATCAACAGGAGGGCGGCCGCGCCCAGTGCCAAGAGAATTGCAGAGGCCCGTTTCATGCGACTCCCTGTTGGTATTATGCGGCAGAGCGCTGATTGGCACAATCATTTGGAGTTAGCGAAAGTGCTTCGGTCCGCTACGGGATGGATATTCCCGAATTGAAACGCTAGATTAGAAACCACTTCTGTGGCGAGTCGCTAAGTGCTGAAGATCGAATAAGAGAGGTGGCAAATTATAAGTTTCACTCGGGCATGCCGTTTGCAATGAGGAGGGCGTGGTCGCGTTCCTACGCGGTCCGCGCCATTGGAGGATGGGGAGGAAGGGGCCCATTTGCCGGTGGAACGGATCGTTCCCACCTGCCTCTGAGAGGGAAGCTAGGATGGATGACCCCATGGTCCGGTCTCGCCTAGGCCGGATCAATGGAACGCGACTTTGGGGGTACCCGATCCCAAGCGGGGCCCCCTCTTTTTTTTTCCATCCGGCATCCGAGAGATCCAACTCCCTGGGAGATGCGCGCCCGGGGCTGGGTTGCGTTCGGCGGCGCGTGCGATAATCCACCCTGCGCATGCGCAACATCAAACTTACGATTTCGTACGACGGCGCAAATTTTCACGGGTGGCAGATTCAGCCGGGGCTTCCTACAATTCAAGGGCTGCTGAACGATGCCGCATGCACAATTACGCAGGAAAAAATTGTGGTTCAGGGCGCCAGCCGGACGGACAGCGGCGTGCACGCGCTGGGGCAAGTGGCGCACTTCAAGACGCTTTCCGGGCTGCCTGCGGCGGAATTTCAGCGCGCGCTGAATGCATTGCTGCCGCCGACAATTCGCATCGTGGATGCCGAGGAAGTTGGTCCCGAGTTCCATGCGCGCTGGCTGGCGCAAGCCAAAACGTACCGCTACAGGATCTATCGCGGGAGCGTGCTGCCGCCATTCGATTACGGCCGCGCGTTGCACTATCCGTGGCCTCTTGACGAGGACGCCATGGCAGCCGCCGCGCGGCAATTCGAGGGTGAGCACGACTTCACGTCCTTTGCGGCATCGTCCGGCTCGGAGGAAGACGACGGCGGACGAAACATGGTGCGCCTGATCCATTCTTCAGAACTGGCGCACCAGGGGACGAATGAGGAAATTGAGTACACGGTGCGCGGGCAGTCGTTTTTGCGTTACATGGTGCGGAAGATCGTGGGGACACTCATTGAAGTAGGGAAGGGTAGGCTTGCGGTTTCCGATATTCCGAGAATCCTCGAAATGCGTGATCGGTCATCCTCGGGGCCGACTGTCCCGCCAGAGGGATTGTACCTAGTTTCGCTGGAATATCCCGATCCGACGGATTCACTCGGGTCGCGCCGTCGATGATTCAGGGTGTTGATTGATCGTGGGATCTAAGGCAGATGTTCAAGCACGGGTTGCTTGCTACTTTCCGGCGCGCTATTGTGAGAGAGCCTCGATGGAGCCTCAGGAGCCAGTTTCGGGCAGGAGATGGCCTCATGAATGTCGCCTACAGCCAAATCGACATTGAATTTCGCGAATCGGTAGAGAAGGAGTGCGCACGCCACGTTGAAAAGTTGAACAGAATCCTGAAGCGGTACACGCCGGACGGAATTCAGCTGCATGTATCGCTAGAAAAAAGCCCGCGGCGAATCGAGTACAGCTCCTCACTTAACTTGACGCTGCCGACCGGCGTTCTTCACGCCACGGGCTCGGGCGAAAGCGTGCGTTCCAGCGCCAAGGCGGCCTTCGCTGAAATAGAAAGCCAGCTGAAAAAACATCAGCAAAAGCTACGCAAAGACTACGTCTGGAAACGAAAGCGCGGGCGTGGCGCGGTAAAGCTCGCGGAGCTCCCGCAGGCGGATTGAAAGCCAGAGGGTTTCGGCAAAAGGTAAGCTGCGGCGAGCAAAGTTCCTTGTCCGTACATCTCTCTTGTGATTGAATAACTATGGCAAAGGAGTTTGCCTCCCCTGGCTCGTGGGGATAAAACGCCGTTTCTTCAGCGGCTGATAACTCCTCCTAATTACTGCGCACCGCTTGGTGCATGAGGACGGTATGGGAGGAGCCAGAACAAATCGTGCGATTGAAATACGCGGCTTGGAGTTTGCCCGGCCAGTTTTATCCGGGTCATCTGGTTATTGGTGTGTCGCAATGTAGCGCGGGATCGCTCGAAGGGTGCGTGGCGGCGTCGAAAGGAGAAAAACAGAGTCACATACTATGACCAAATATCTGATTGTTGGCATCGGAGGAGCAGTGGGATCAATATTGCGCTTCTGGGCCGGAGGCTATGTGAGCGGCCGGTTAGGCGCTCGCTTTCCGTACGGCACGTTCGTGATCAATATGACGGCATCGTTTCTAATTGGTTTTATCATGACCCTTCTGGCCGAAAGAACGCACTGGAGCCCGAATTGGCGATACTTGATTCCGATCGGATTCCTCGGCGGATGCAGCACATTTTCCGCTTTTGAGTATGAGACGTTTCGCGTCTTCCAGGACGGAGAGCTTCTGATCGCGGCGACGAATATCGTGCTGAGCGTGGCGGTTGGTTTTGTCTCGGTCTGGCTGGGGGCCATCACTGGAAAGGCAATCTCGTAACCAGACAGCGGCGAGAGTGTGCCGCTGAGTTCTTGATCGCACATCGCGGAAGCGAAAGGTAGGGGAGGGGACATGCTGAAGGCAGGACCTGCCAAAAAGGTGAGCATCTATGTAGGGGAGGATCACCAGTACCACGGGCAATCCTTGTACTCGGCGATTCTGGACTTTCTTTTCTACCGCGGAATCTCCGGCGCTAGCGTGACGCGAGGGGTGGCAGGGTTTGGAGCCGACCATCACCTCCATACAACACGGATTGAGGCACTCACGCAGGACCTTCCGATGAGAGTTGAATTCATAGAGTCTCCGGAGAAGGTGGAAGAAGTTTTGCCAAAACTCCGCGAGCTGGCAGGTACGGGGCTGATCGAAATTCAAGACACCACGGTAATAAAACCGGCGGAAGTATCGAAGAAGAAGATGCCGCAAGAACTATCGCCGTCGCTCAAGCGCGAGGGCAAGGCCAAGCTCATGAGGATCTATGTCGGCGAAAACGATAGGTGGAGCGATAAGCCGCTGTACAAGGCGTTGCTCGAAAGCATGCGCGCAAATGACATCGCCGGAGTTACAGTCTATCAGGGAATTCTTGGCTACGGCGCAAACCGGCGAATCCACAAGGATTCGGCGCTGCACCTCTCGCATGATCGTCCGATGATGCTGTCGGTCGTCGAAACCGAGGAGAAACTGCAGGCTTACTTCCCCGTGCTTGACCAGATGGTCCAGCAGGGGCTGGTCGTTTTGTCCGATGTGGACATCATCAAGTACACGCACAACATCGCGACACCGGAGCGGAGAAAGGAAGCCCGGCCATGAAGCTTTCAGGAAAAGCAAAAATGCTGCGAATTCATTTCGGTGAGGATGACAAATGGAAGGGCAAGCCCCTCTATCGCGCGATTGTGGAGAAGTGCCGGGAATTGGACATTGCGGGCGCTACTGTACTTAGGGGCATTGAAGGGTACGGGGCAAGCACACTCATCCGAAGAACTCACCTTCTATCATTCTCCCACGATGCTCCTGTGATGGTGAGCGTGATTGATTCAGAGGACAAAATTCAAGAACTGCTGCCATTCCTCGATCAAGTGGTCGACGAGGGGTTGATCGCCATGTCTGAGGTGGAGGTCATCAAGTACTCGCACCAGGACGGCGCTCGTTCTCTGTAGAAAAGAATGAGGTGCAATAGGAAGGGTTGCACCGCTCGAAGTCGTAATTGACCGCGGCCCGGTGACACGGCACGCCAGCCCGAAAAAAGTCAATCCGCAGCGCCATCCCACAAGCGGCCACGAACAAGCATGCATATTTATTTTGAGCAGCGATGCCTGTTAAATCAGTTCCGTGTAAGATGTTGTGAACGACTCCAGGGGCGTAGCTCAGTGGTAGAGCAGCGGCCTTTTAAGCCGAAGGTCGTGGGTTCGATCCCCACCGCCCCTACCAAAACTCGCGCTATGCAGGAATCTGCGGAACTACCAAGTGCAACAGCTTCAGTGAAGCTCCGACCGCGGGTTGGATCGTCGCGGTTTCGGAGGGGCCAAGATACACGCCAGCACCTTTCGAGACTTCATAATCTTTATTGTCGAGGTGAATGCTTCCACTCCCTTCCATCAAATAGAGGAGTTGGTACTTGTCCGAGGCCTCTGGCCTGAACCTTTCTCCGGATTTGAGCCAGCGCAACGCCGCCACCACGTTCTTCGCGCTGCAAAGATCCCGGTTCAGCACCTCGGTGACTTCGCCCTCCGCGGTTTTCGTGCGGGGAAGTTTGTTGGTATCGATAAAAGTCAGCATGAACTCTCCTTTGGTCCGACCGTGGCCTTAGGTTTGAACCCAGACGCCGCCCTCGACGCGGTTCCAGCGAAGGTCGTCGGGTGTCCCATCGAGAATCGTGGTGACGAAGCGGTTGGGCGCCTGAAATTCGAAATAGAACAACGGCGTTTTGGAAGCTCGCAGGCGATGCTTCGCCTCGGCGGGAATGAAAACCAAGTCGCCCGGTCCCACATCGCGAGTTCCTTCCTCCGACTCGACCGTGCCTTGTCCTTCCATGATGAAATAAAAGTGCTCGCAATTTTTATGCAGGTGATAGGGCGAAGAAGCGCCCTTCACGTAGTGCATGATGCCCGCCAGCATATCGTCGATTTTGGTCAGTTCCTTGTTGACGAAGAACGTGCGTTCGCGGCCCGGCACTGCAGAGATCAGTTTCGGCAGGTCATTTTCATGAAATATGTATGCCATCGAATTCTCTCCTAAGCGAACGCTGGCTCAGTGGGGCCGATAGGCGACGCGTGCAACCTCGGCGTAAGGGACGGATGCAACAGTTGCTCGGATTTCGGCTTGCTTATGGCGCTCGACCGTCGGTTTCGCCGACCCGCGGCCTTCTTCGCCCCAGACGAGCGCGACCTCGATACCCACTTCGCTGTGCTGGTTATCCACAACGGCCAGCGAGAGCATCGCACGTTCATTGTAAGTGTAGCCAGTATAGGTTGATATCCCGATGGTTTTCCCATTCTTCAATACTTTGTCGAATGGAAGCGTGGAATAATTAGCCAGCGGCGTATCTATGTACTTCAAGATATCGCCGCCGTCGAATAAGGAACCACAGACGCGTTTGATATCCTCGCCGTTCCAGACAAGGGTCACTTTCGTCCGCTTCTGGCTGGTCGCTATTTTTTCGAGGGCTTGCTTTCCAATGAAATCATGGTCGAATTTGACGAAAGGCCCGTAGCCGAGGTCGTACGGAGTCAGATAATAGGCTGTAATATCATTCGAGTAATAGCTGCCTCCAAGTGATGCAGTCGCTTCATAACTTGTCGCTTTCAGCCACTGCCGATATTCCTTCATCTTCTCACCCGCATAAATCGCCGGCAGAGGAGATGGAATCCACCCCGATTCGAGGCACGTAGTAGGGTAGGCTCGAGAGCCCACCTGTCGAATTCCATACTCTTGGCCGCCTTCAACAATTGCGTTGCGGACTCGATCGCCGTCTTCCCAAGGACCAAACAGTTCCCATCCGGGCTGTCCGACCATCCCATGACGCAAGGCGCGAATATCCCTGCCCGCAATGTTCAATACACCTATGTTAAAGAACCGGATGTCTGGCGTGGGCTTTCCCGTGACCTTCTCCATAACACGGAGAGCATTTGGGCCCTGAATTTGAAATCGGAAAGCCTTTCGGCGGCCTTGATTGACCGCGGATCTCTCGTCCCTCTGCGCTGACGCCTTGTAGCCGCGAGTCTCCAAGTTATATTGCACCCAGTTGTGGGCGGGTGGGCGTCCGACGAGGTTGAATGTATTCTCGTCGAGATAAAAGAGGATCGCATCACCAATCACGTAGCCATCATGGTTGCAGGCAACAAATTGCTTGGCTTGATTGACTTTGAAGTTCTTAAAGCTATTGATGCCCAGATCGGAGAACAATTTGAGGGCATCAGGACCCTCCACATAAAGATCGGTCATGTGGTGAGACTGGTCGAAAAGCGCACAGGTTTCCTTCCACGCGCGTTGCTCATCTCTCCAGTTGGAAAACTCTGACCGTACTACCGGGAAGGCGTACGGTCCTGTCTGAGAATTGCGCAAGAGCTTGACTGGACTCTCGACGGTCTGTAGCAGTTGCTCCAAGCTTAGGTGATTCATCGTCGCCGGTAACTCCTTCCGAAATTCATTCTAATCTGCTGCCTTAGCTATTCTTACA
>DASYZC010000100.1:0-17633 GCA_035949735.1 Candidatus Acidiferrales bacterium
ACGTTCACGCCGCCCGAATCGTCATGAATCTGCAGTTCGGCGTCTTCTGGAACGCTGATTTCATAATCGGCGCGCGTTGATTCGGGAGATGCTGATTCCGAGACTTGTCGCGTGAGGATGTCAACGCGATTGCCGATTTGCTCGGCGTCCACGACTACTTGATCAGAAGCGCGCGTCGCCACCACCATTACCTCCGACTTTGTCCAGGCGCGCACGGTTATCGTTCCGTTCGGGTTATGGATGGTGACAACGGGTCGCGCATCCACTTTGAAATGGCGCTGGATCTTGTCAGCCGAAGCCGGAAGCGCTCCCAAGAGTAAAAGGCTCGGCACGAGCACGCCCGCCACTTTCCAATTCAACGACCCGGACAGACTGGATGAAGTGCTCATTGGCCCTCGTCGCCTTCCGTCACCTGTGCAATCAAGTCTGCCTTCTGCTGATAGGCTTCATACAAATAGTCGCGGGCGAACTCGTTTTGGGGTTCTTCGCGCACGCTTTTTTCACACAAAGCGATGTTGTTGTCAATGACGGCGAGACTCTTGCGCAAGGAAGCAGTCACCGCCGGATTCGCGTTCGCCATGAATGAAATCGTGTCCTCCTCGGTCGCAAGGCGCGCGCTCAGCGGCTGCGTCGAACGCTGCGTTCGGCTCATCCAGAGGTTGCTGTCGTTCCGCAGACTGCTCGAGCCTGAGAGCGTGAATCCCACCGCAATGAGCGCCGCAAGATAGGCTCCCGCCAGCAGGGGACGCGGCCGCACCCAAAGTGTTTCCTGGAGCCAGCGTTTCGCGGTTCCCGAACTGCCCACGCCTGCCGCGTGAATTAGTCTTTCGTCCTCGAGTTGCGCGCGAAGGGCCGTCCATACTCGCGCCGAAGGTTCAGAATCGTCTGCGGCTAGGGAGGAAGCGGTATCGCGAATGGAGTCCAGATCGGCGATGAGATTGCCACACTCCGTACAGGAGCGGATGTGGGCTTCAGCACCGGGAGAGCGCTCGCCCTCCATCCACTGGTCCAGTTGTTCCAGGAACGCGTTACAGTTCGCAGCACTCATTGATCAACCCTCGCTCGCGCCCGCGGCTCGCCGGTCCTGGCGGGCCTTTTCGCGCACGGCCTCTTGCAGCAAATCGCGAAGGCGCATGCGCGCCTTGTGCAATTGCGACTTCGAATTCCCGATCGAACAACCCAGCATTTCCGCAATCTCGTTGTGTTCGTATCCTTGCACATCGTGCAGGATGAATGCCGCCTTATAGCCCGGCGGCAGTTGGTCCACGGCGCGCTGAAGATTGACGCGGTCCAGAGAACCGCTCAGCCTCAAATCGATCGTGCCGAAGTCCCTGCGCGGCGTACCGGATTCCTCATCAGGCTCAGTGACCTGCTCCAAGGAGGTCTCCTTGCCCGACTTCTTCCGAAGCTTCATCAGCACGACATTGACCGCCAGCCTGTGCAGCCATGTCGAAAACGCGGACTCGCCCCGGAATGTGGCGATCTTGCGGAAGAGCTGCAGGAACGCTTCCTGTGTCAGATCCTCTGCTTCCGCCGTATTCCCAACCATTCGCAAGCACAAGGAGTAAACTCTGCGATTGTGCAAACGATATAGGCGCTCGAACGCCGCCGCATCGCCTTGCTGGGCGAGCCGGATGGAGACCGCTTCCGGTACTTCCCCAGTTTCGGTTCGTCTCGTTCGGGCCACGCTACCCGTCGGGACGCATCCTTCACTGCGATGCGTCGGCCGCTCCAGAAGTTGTCCTTGCGTTTCCTGCCGCGCAACCCATCAGCCGGTGGGACGGATGATGTCGCGGTTGCCAACAGTTCCCTTGTGGACGCTCGGGATTCCCCGGCAAGTCTCGCCTATTTTCGATGGAATTGCATCTGGAGTCCAGTCACGCCGCTGCGGTCCTACGAGAAAAAGATCGTAGCCCCCGATGCGGGCCCCGCAGGCTATGCCGCGCAAAAAACCCGCGAGTCAAAATTGTTTGGCCGTTCGCCGCGCCTATAGCAAAATGCAATAGTTACGCAAAAGAGCTAGGCGAGGAGGAGGTCCTTTGAGAATTTCGGTGATCGGAACTGGGTATGTCGGATTGGTGACCGGCGCATGCTTCGCGGAAATAGGGCACGACGTTGTATGCACCGATAGCGATGCGAGCAAGATTCAGATCCTCGAATCCGGCGGAATTCCGATCTATGAGCCGGGGCTCGAGAAAATAATTCTGAAGGCTCGCAAAAACCGCAAGCTCGCTTTTCGTGCCAATCCGGCTGATGCTGTCTCCGCTGGTGATGCCATTTTCATCTGCGTCGGCACTCCGCCTCTCCCGAACGGCGATGCCGACCTCAGCGCGATCGACTTGGTAGCGCGAATGGTGGCTACCGAAGCCCGGTCGCCAAAACTCGTAGTAGAGAAGAGCACTGTCCCCGCGCGGACGGGGCAGGAGCTTAAACGCGCCTTGTCGGTGTATGGTCGGAAGACGAACGTGAAATTTAGCGTCGCTTCAAATCCTGAATTCCTTCGCGAGGGCACGGCCGTTGAGGATTTCCTGCATCCCGACCGCATCGTTGTGGGCGTCGACGACGAGATGACCGAGCGGCAGCTTCAGGAGATCTACCATCCCGTGCTGGAACGGAAGTTCACATGTCCCGTTCACGATGGCAAGTGCCCCGCCGGACCGGCGCCTGGATGGCTCGTGACGACAATTAACAGCGCCGAATTGATCAAGCACGCGTCTAACTCATTCCTCGCTTTGAAAATTTCTTATGCCAATATGGTGGCCGATCTGGCCGAACGGCTCGGCGCGGATATCGGCGAGGTGGTCCGCGCGATGGGCCTCGATCCCCGGATCGGCCCCAGTTTCCTTTCGGCCGGGCTGGGTTTTGGCGGTTTCTGTCTGCCGAAGGATTTGCAGGCGTTCGTGCATCTTGCCGAACGTTCCGGCGTTGACTTTACAATGCTGCGCGAAGCGGAGCGCATCAACAAAGGGCGCATCGATCGCTTTGTTGAGAAGTTGCGCTGCGCGCTTTGGGTCGTACGGGGCAAGCAACTGGGCGTTCTGGGGCTGGCCTTCAAACCCAACACCGATGATATCCGCTTTGCGCCGGCCATCGATTTGGTGCAGCGGTTGCTGGCCGAAGGAGCGAAGGTACGTGCGTACGATCCGGAGGCGATGGACCGGGCGCGCGCTGTCTTGCCGCAAATCGATTATGCGAAGTCCCCCTACGAAGCCGCGGAAGACGCCGAGGCGCTTCTGATTACCACGGAGTGGGATGAGTTTCGAAAACTGGATTGGGACAGGATTCGCGAGGCGATGGCGCGGCCGTTGATCGTGGACGGGCGCAACCTGCTTTCACCGCGGGAAATGAAAAGCCAGGGCTTTGAGTACCGCTCGTTCGGCCGGCCGGATTGATGGCTCGCCCGGCCGAGGCGAAGACAATCAGCTCGCGCCTGTTGGCGCGGCGATCTGCTGCCGGAAAAAATCGTAAGTGATCTTGAGTCCTTCACTCAGCGCCACCTTCGGCTCCCAATTCAGAATGCGGCGCGCTTTGCCAATGTCGGGACAACGTTGCTTGGGATCGTCCTGAGGGAGCGGACGAAACACGATGGGAGCCGTGGTGCCCACCAGCGCGCGGACGCGTTCGGCAAACTCCAGAATGGTGATTTCATTCGGATTGCCGATATTCACTGGCTCGTGCTCGTCCGATTCGAGCAACCGGTAGATGCCATCGATTAGATCGGAAACATAGCAAAAGCTGCGCGTCTGTTTTCCATCTCCATAGACGGTAATCGGCTCGCCAACCAGCGCCTGGTAGAGAAAGTTTGGCAGTGCGCGGCCGTCGTTGAGGCGCATTCGCGGCCCGTAGGTATTGAATATCCGCACGATGCGCGTATCCACGCCGTGATGGCGGTGATAGGCCATTGTGATGGCTTCGGAGAAACGTTTCGCTTCGTCGTACACGCTGCGCGGCCCCACGCTGTTGACGTTTCCCCAATATGTTTCCGGCTGCGGGCTCACGGTCGGGTCCCCGTAACACTCCGACGTTGATGCCAGAAGAAACCTGGCCTTTTTGTGCAGCGCGAGACCCAGGGCGTTGTGCGTCCCCAGCGAACCAACCTTCATGGTCTGGATCGGAGCCTTCAGGTAATCCGGCGGGCTCGCAGGAGACGCAAAATGCAGCACCGCATCCACCGGCCCGGAGACTTCGATGTATCGAGTCACATCGTGCTCCGTAAAACTGAATCGCGGATTCGAAAGCAGATGGGAGATATTGGAGCGCGTCCCGGTGATGAGGTTATCGATGCAAAGCGCGTCCCAGCCCTTCTGGATAAAGAGGTCGCAGAGGTGGGAACCCAGGAACCCTGCTCCGCCAGTGATCACGACGCGCAATGTATGTCCTTTTCGGTGCTTCTCACGTGCGAATGGCTATTATCCACGGAAACTCCAGATCGACGAAGCGTTTGAATTCTCAGCGAGTCTCAGCAGCACATGCCTCCGAGTGCGCGCTTGCGGAGGCGGGCGCCGTACAGTAAAGTTTTTCTCCGGCTCAAGGGCGCCGCGCCATGAAGGTCGCTGTTCTAGATCTGAAAGCGGAATATGCGCAGTTGAGGGACGAAATTCTCCCCGCCCTTGATCGCGTTTGCCAAAACTCTTCCTTCGTGATCGGCCCGGAAGTGGAGGCATTTGAGCGCGAGTTCGCCGACTTCTGCGGCACCAAGCACTGTGTTGCGCTGAGCTCCGGAACTGCCGCGTTGCACTTGGGCTTGCTGGCGCTTGGAGTCCAGGCCGACCACGAAGTAATCACCAGTCCCAACAGCTTTCTCGCCACCGCCGAGGCCATCACCTATTGCGGAGCCGTGCCCGTTTTCGTTGATATCGACCCCGCCACTGGAAACCTCGATCCCCGGTTGATCGAGCGAGCTATTACGCGGCGCACCCGAGTGATCCTTCCAGTCCACGTCTACGGCCGCCCAGCTGATATGGACCCCATTCGCGAGATTGCCGCGCGTCATAATCTTCGCGTGCTTGAAGATGCCGCGCAAGCCCACGGCGCTCGCTATCGCGGAAGGCGCGCGGGCGGACTCGCCCACGCGGCGGCTTTCAGCTTCTATCCAACGAAGAATATCGGTGCCTACGGCGAAGGCGGCGCGCTCACCACCGATGACGATCACATTGCCAAGTTTGCGCGTGCCGCGCGCTCCCACGGGCAGACGGCGCGCTACGAGCACGAATTCGTAGGCTATAACTACCGTATGCAAGGATTTCAGGGTGCGGTTTTAAGGATCAAGCTTCGGCACCTATACGCGTGGACCTCGCGGCGCCAGGAAATTGCCCGAGAATATCGCCGCGTGCTCGCCAATGCACGGCTGGAAATACCGGTGGACGATCCTCGAGATGAATGCGTTTACCACCAGTTCGTGATTTACACAGACAACCGCAACGCCACCGTCTCCCACCTTGCGGAGCGGGACATCGAAACCGTGGTGCATTATCCCAGGCCCATACATCTGCAACCCGCATACTCATCCCTCGGGCTGCCCCCGGGGACATTCCCTTGTGCCGAGCGCGCTTGCGAACGCGTGCTGAGCCTGCCGCTTCATCCAGGATTGACGCCGGAGCAGATCGAATACGTGGCAAATGCCGTGCGCGAAATAGTCGGGACGAAGTGACCGTCAGCAGCCCGATCCCTTTGCGAAGTTCAAGCGCTCGCGCCCAGCGAGGATTCATTGTGGGGCGGCGATGTTTCGCCTGGCTCGCCGTTCGGCGCGGCCCCGAAGCCGGTATCCCCCGGGGGATTGCCCACCCTCTGCCGCAGCAGCTCTGAAAATCCCTCGAAAAGTTTGGAGCATGAATCGCGAACGGCTTGGTCCGCGGAACGCACCAGCGTCTCGATTGCGTCCCGGCCGTGTGCATTAAACTCGCGCACCGAAGAAGCAACCCATGAATCGGACGCGTCTCGTAGCCGCTGTTCGTATTTTTCGGCCGCGTCATCGCTGGCGCGGTCGAGTTTCCGGAGCCAGTCCGAGTGGTAGGCCTCGCGTTCGGCGCGGTAGCCCTCCAAGGTGGAAGCGAATTCGGCGCTCAGGAACCCCCGGCCTTCGGCGACGCTGGTTTCCAGTTCCGACGCCATCTGTGCATGAAAGCGATCGATGGAAGCGCCCGCGCCTGTCTCCAGGTTGAGCAACAGCTCCGAAGCAAACCGTCTCAAATCTTGCTGGCGCTGCTCGAGCGCTCCGCGGCTGTCGCTCAGAAATTGCTGACCGTGCTGTTCGGAAATGTTGCGAAGCACTTGTCCGAACGAAGATGCGGCCGCTTCCGACGCCCGCTCGATTTCTGTGCGCGCGCGCCCTGCAACTTCCCCGGCAACGCTTTCGATGCGCTCGTAAATCTTAGACAGATGGCCCGCGGATTGTATCTCGAGCGCCGCTTCGAAGTGCCGGCCTGCATCTGCAGCTTTCTCGTCCATGCCCGCGCCGGCTGCCCCCAACGCCTGCTCGGTCAGCACCTGCAGGCGCGCGCGCGCTTCCTGCTGAAACCATTCCGATGATCGGCCGATAGACTCCGCCGCAGTATGCGAAGCGCGAACTCCTGCGGCATCCAATTCCTCGCTCCAACGAGTGAGCGCCTCTTTTCGAGCCTCCTCGAAATCGTTCCGAAGGCTCGCGAGCGTGGCGGCCGCATGTCCCACGGCTTCCCGCTGGCTATTTTCTGAGACTTGACGCAGCCGCTCGCGATGGAGCCGGAGGGTTTCCTCGCCCTCGAGCTCGCGTGCCATCAGCTGCCGGACCAATTCAGAAGCGCGCTCCAGGCGTGGCGCAAGTTTGGTTTCCACCTCCTGCGTCACGCGCTCCACCAAATGATTGCCCAACGCATCGAGCGTCGAACCGAGCCTCTGTGGAACACCTGCCGCCAGGCTTTCTGCCCGCCGATTCAACTCTTCCGTCTGCGACTGAAGAATATTTTCCAAGCGCCGGTGCAGCTCGTCGAGCGTCTCGTGAGTTGTCGCGTCGAGTTCTGCCGAGTATTCCTTCACGCGGCTTGCGGCCTGTTCTATCTCCGCCAACGCGGTGCGCACCCGGCCCAATTCTTGGTCGAGTGTTGGCCTTAGTTCGGAAAGTGCATCGCGAGCCTCCGATTGCATCACCCCAAACGGCTGGCGCAATTCCGCAACGCGTTCGGACATTCGTTCCTCGGCGGCGCGCAACACTTCTTGAGAATTCCGTGATATTTCGCCGACTAGGCGCTCGATGCTGCTGTCGAGCGACGACTGCAAAAGTTCGTCCCACTCGCTCTTCGCGCGCGACACTTCGGAATCCAGATGCTCGCGCAGATTTGCATCGTAGCTGGCCGCGAAGGCTGGCCCGTCCTTCGGCGGATCAGGGGCGCGCTGCTGCTCACGCGACGCCTCTGCCGCCTCCATCCCCAGGCGCGCCTGTGCCATTCTCCCTGCCGACTCGATGGCCGCTTCTTTTTCGGCGCGCAGAGCGGCCGCGGCGCGCTCCAACTCTTCACTTAGTTCGCGTGACTGGCGAGCGCTCCGCTCGAATTCTGAACGCAGCCCGGCCAGCCATTGTTGTTTGGACGCAATCTCCTCCGAGAACGCGCTATGCGCTTCGCGTTGTTCTCGCTGGAATTGTTCTGCCGCCTCTCGAATTTTTTCAGCGGCTTGTGTGGCGGCTATCTCCGTCGCGCGACTCACCCGCTGCTCCATCTCGGATTGCCACTTCTCCAGCAAGGGGCTCGCTCCCGCCTGAGGTTCGGCGCCTTCGGACGGTTTGTCTGAAGCTGAATTCCACGATGGTATGTTCATATCGGATGGGGCCCGTTCCTCTACTGGCGCGTTGGCGCCGGCTGTGATGGGAGATTCACTGCCTCTCTCAACGTTTTTGTCTGCGGCGTGCTCGCGTAATGTCACAGATTCTTGTACCGCCCCGGAAGCTTCCTCCAACTTCCAGTCGGCGGGAGGTGAATCGATCTTCCAGATGTTCGCCGGCCTCTCGAGCTCTACCGCAATCTGAAAAAACTCCCGCACTGAGTGCGGCCGCTGAATCCACGCCACGCGCGCGCGCATGCTGCGGTGTTCGGGATTCTCGGGCAGCTCCAGAGTTACCCACGTATTTTTTGGCAAGTGATGCTTCGAGGCATAGCGGCAGCCTTGAAGATTCAACGTAATTGTCGACGTTCGCTCCTCGAATGGCTGGCCCAGCAGGTCGAATCCGTGAACCACCATTACTACACTCTTGGGCACTCGCTCACTGCGCCGCCGCTGCGTGCTTGCACGACTCGCATGAGATTCTGACACGACAGTCCTCGCAAACCACCTGCGTGAGGATAGCATCCTCGCAGCCTCCGGTCGAGAGCAGCCGCAACCATCCTAAATCAATCGAGTCGCGGCGCCGATTCCCCTCCGCGCGTTGACAAACCAGTTTCTATGCGACTAGCATTCTCCGCAGCACTCGAGTGCGCGGGCCGATTACATCGGCACAACCAGGAGTTCACCATGCCGAGCGTTTACCTCGAAGAATTATCCGCCGTAGGAGCGGTTCGCTTCCCGGACATTCCTCTCTACCAGGGTCCCGGCGCGCCGATGCGCCTCGAAGCCGACCTGCGCGATTGCGAAGTCACCTACGGTGAAGTGCCAAAAGATCTCAATGGCATCCTCTATCGCTGCGGTCCCGACCGCCAATATCCGCCGATGGGAGGCGACGACATTTTCATCGACGGCGAGGGCATGGTCGTCATGTTCCGTTTCGAGAATGGCCACGTTGACTTCAAAAGCCGCTACGTCCGCACCGAGCGCTTCCGCATCCAGGAAAAACATCGCCGCGCACTCTTCGGCCGCTACCGCAATCGCTACACACGCGATCCCATCGCCCAGAATTGCAATCCCGGCACCGCCAATACCAACGTGGTCTGGCACGCCGGCAGGCTGCTCGCCCTCAAAGAGGACGACATGCCCTACGAGCTGAATCCCTACACGCTCGAGACTCTCGGCCGCTACGACTACGATGGCTCTATCAAGTCCGTTTGGATGTCCGCGCATCCGCACCTCGATCAAACCACGAACGAGCTCCTCACTTTCGCGTATCAGGCCAAAGGCGACGGCACTACTGACGTCGCCTACTTCGTCATCGGTCCCGAAGGCAAATTGAAGCACGAAGTTTGGTTCAACGCGCCCTGGGCCGGAATGGTCCACGATTTCGCCATCTCGGATAAGTACGTCATCTTTCCATTTTTCCCGCTGCTTACCGATGTGGACGTGCTGAAAAAGGGCGGCCCCTTCTACACCTGGCATCGCGACCGGCCCACCGTCGTCGCGATTGTCCCGCGCTACGGCAAGGCGCAGGACGTTCGCTGGTTCCGCGGCCCCACCAGTTTCGCCGGGCACATGATGAACGGTTCAACCGATGGCTCGAAGGTGAGCCTCGACGTGTGCCTGTCGCAAGGAAGTTCATTCTTCTTCTTCCCCAACCACGATGGCAGCCCGCCAGACCCCACGCAGGGCGTGCCTCATCTGACGCGTCTCACGTTCGATCTCGCCGGCAACACCGAGGAATACAAGACGGACCAGCTTTACGATTTCATGTGCGAAATGCCCCGGGCCGATGACCGCTACTACGGCAATGGGACGTACCGAAAGGGCTACGTCATCTGCCGCGATCCCAGCGTCCCCGGCGCCGGGAACATCGGATTCAGCTCCGTGGGCCAGTTCGACCACAAGACGGGCAACGCGAAAGTGTGGAATCCCGGAGAAAATTCGGGCGTGCAGGAACCGCTCTTTGCTCCGCGCAAGCCCAATTCACCGGAAGGCGATGGCTATTTGCTCGCACTTGTCAATCGCATGACGGAAAATCGCACCGACCTGGCCATTCTGGACGCGAAAAATGTCGAAGCCGGGCCGGTCGCGATTGTGAAGCTTCCGCACCGCGTCCGCATGACGTTCCACGGCATGTGGGTCTCGCAGGAAGCGCTCGATAGCGGCCGCTACTCCGCCGTGCGCACCGCTTAGCATCTACTCGCGGCCATCATTCAAGCGTCCGTTCGCACCATGGAAGCTCTGGTGGAAGCCCCGCATTTATGAGGGGAACAACTTCAACAATTGAATCGGGCTTCAGTCGTGGCGCCGGACGGCCGCACACTCAAGTCGAAATTGTAGGGGGAATGCGATGACGTCGGCCAATGGAATTGCCAGCAAGCCCACTGGGCACTCCGTTGACGAAGTCGTGGTCAAAGTGCTTCAGTTGTTGAAGGCTGGTGGCGTGACGCTGTTCGCGCTGATCGATCATAGCGGGGAAGCGGAGAAGGTTGGCCTCAAGATGCGGCCAACGAAGCTGATCGTCTTTGGCAATCCCAAAGGCGGCACGCCGTTGATGCAGGCTGCTCCCACGATCGCAATCGACCTACCGCTGAAAATACTTGTCTGGGAAGATGCCGCCGCGAAAGTTTGGATTTCCTACAACACTCCCGAATATCTTGCGGAAGGGCATCATTTGCCGCCCGAGCTACTGAAGAATATCTCCGTGGTCGAGACCCTGGCCGCGAAAGCAGCCGCGTAGTCTGTTAGCAGAATCCGTCCGTCGTTGCTCTGCCGAGTGGAGTCCCGCGTTTCCTCTACACTTGCCGTGCGGCTAGGCGGCTACGTGCTGCTTCCACGTGCTCTCCATCTCCACTTTCTGTCCAATCTTCAGCAGCCGCGAACGCAAACTCTCTCGGTCGAGGCCCGCGAAGAAACAAGCTCGCTCGAAGTCCTCGTGATCGTCAAAAATGAATTGCTGTGCCTTCCGCCGTTCCCGCAGTGTTCCGGTGCGCCAATCCTCTAGCGCGCGAGCGACCACGGCCGTCCACAACCGGCGCTCTGAAACGCAGTCTTCGGTTACGTTGCTTTGATGAAGTGTTTGTATTGCTGTACCCCTGATCTCCATGTCCCCCCCGGGCCGGACGCCCCCTTTTTCCGGGTCGCCAGTCACAATGGCTATCGCATTCTCATCGCCAACGTGGAGCTCCGAGGATGAAATACCGACCCCGCAAACGTAGGTATTACAGCGGCTTACAGGCTCCCAAAACTGCGCCGCACCAGCGTCAGCACCAGCGCGCCGTGCAGGTGTTCCAAGTCGTCTAAAGTGTTCCGCCCAGAAACACCTCCGTTGGCCGCTCAAATTGATGCCCGGATCGACCCGCACCGTAGACGATTTTTCTTTACACCAACAGGTACTTGCGCGAATCCGACCCTCGGTGTAAAGATTTTCCTCGTATCCTCGGACTCCGCCCGCACGTATCTCTGCCCCTCATGTGGAGTGCGGGAGCTTGCTCCCGCTATTTGCTGCCTGGGCTTGCCCGGACGTGTGCTCATCGCACTCGCCACATGCACGTTTTGCCGCTCCTGCGAACGCCAATCTCCCGATTGGCGCCGTTGCTTTCCTGCTTGGCGTGACCTCGCCATCTGCCTCAATCGTGCGGCGCCGCTTGGGATTGCCGATGCCTCATCGGCGCCGTCCTGCTCGTCTGTTGCGCCTCGTCTCCCGCCGTGTTCCAATCGGAAGCGGGGAATCCCACATGGCGCAGGTCGTAGCTCTAATCGACGATCTTTTCTTCCAGGCGAAGCTGATCGAAATCGCGAAGCAAGTCAGCGTCGACCTCCGCACCTGCGCCACACCCGATGCCCTCGCCGCCGAAATTGCAAAGGACGCTCCGCGCCTCGTAGTCATCGATCTGAACGCGCAATCGAATCCGCTCGAAGCCATCCAGCGCGTCCGCGCGAGCAACCACGAAATTCCTTTGATCGGCTTTCTTTCCCACGTCCAACTCGATCTCGCCGAACGCGCCCGCGCTGCGGGATGTGCGGACGTGATGCCGCGCTCGAAATTTACGCACAACATGGCAACCATCTTCGCGCGCGCGAAATCCCAGTCCGCATGAGGATTCGCGCTCCCCTCCCGGCTCTCTGCATTGCTGTCGTGCTCCTCCTCACGTTTTTGTCCGCTGCGCCTCTCTGGGCGCAAGAGGGCACTGAATCCGGTCCCGCGAGCGCCCTCGCCTCCGCGCTTTCCGCCGCGTGCCGCGCGGACGAATCTCACTTCGCCAACTATCTCACTCAGCAGAACGCCGCCGCCTTCAAGGCGCTGCCCGCCGATCAACGTACTTCCCTGCTCCAGCGCTTCTCGCTCGTCGGCGAGGCTGGAAAGCCTCTGCTCGATTCCGATCCGCAAAATCACATCGTCCTTCGTTGCCAGACTCCGGAAATCACCGCTGAATTTCGTTTCGGAGATCCGCGCCTTCACGAGAATCTCGCGTTCATCCCGGTCGCCGTGGTCGATGGCCAGCAGACGCAGTTCGGCCTTGTCCGCGAAAACGGCGGCTGGCGGCTGATTTCTCTTGGCTTGGTTCTGCTGGATATCCCGCAACTCTCGAAACAGTGGGCTGAGTCCGATATCGCCGCGCACGAACAGGCCGTAATCGTCACCTTGCGCGGTCTCGCTGACGCCATCGAAACCTATCGCCGCGCCTACGGCAAGCTGCCGGATTCACTCGCGCAGCTCGGTCCCGCGCCGAAGGACCAGATTTCGCCCGAGCAAGCTTCGCTCGTCAACGAGCACCTCGCTGCAGGCAGCACGGGCGGCTATAGGTTTCGCTACAGGATTGTTTCCTCCTCGCAAGAGGAAAATCAGGCGTTTGAGCTCGCCGCCGTTCCGGAAGCCTACGGAAAAACGGGGCGTCAATCTTTCCTGATGGATACCTCCGGAAAAATTCACGGCGCGGATAAGCACGGCGAACTCGCCACTGCCGACGACTCCCTCGTCGCCCAGTCGCCGTGACCCTTCGCGTGAAAAATCCCAGCCCTACGCCCTCGTATATAATCGTGGCGCAGCCATTTTCTTTGCCGGCGCCATTCTCGATGAAGCTTTGCACAACATTGCTGCTGTTTTCGCTCGTAGTTGCCGCGCCCGCCGCAGCTCGGCAGAAGAAAGAATCGCAACCGCCTCCCGTCGTTGCCTCCGCGCAGCAAGTCCTCGGCGAAATTTCGTCGGGCCAATTTGACATTGTCGAGGGCCGCTACGATGCGCGCCTCTCAGGAGCTCTCGCCCCTGGGCAGCTCGCGATGGCCTGGGGCCGCGTGCTTGCTGCGGTGGGCTCCTTCGAGTCCGTGGTGTCGGCTCGAGTCGGAAAAACCGGAACTCTCGACGTGGTGATCCTCGAATGTAAATTCCAAAAGGGCGAAATCGACGCGCAGATCGCTTTCGGCCCGGAAGGAAAGCTCGCCGGCCTTCACTTCGGTCCTCACCGCGAATCGCCCCCGCCTTGGGTGCCGCCCGCGTACGCTAAGCCCGACTCTTTCAGCGAGCAGCGTCTGACACTCGTCAATGGAAATTTCGAGCTTCCCGGCACTCTCACTGTCCCGCAAGGCGACGGCCCGTTTCCCGCCGTGGTCCTGCTGCAAGATGTCGGGCCGCATGATCAAGACCAGACTGTCGGCCCCAATAAGCCCCTCAAGGATCTAGCCTGGGGCCTCGCCACGCACGGCATTGTCGTGTTCCGCTACATAAAACGAACCTTAAAGTATGGCGAGCAGAGCAACGCCGATCCCGCAAAGCTCACCGTGGATGACGAGACGATGAGCGACGCTCACGCCGCAGTGGCCCTCGTCAGTAAGCAGCCCAAGGTCGACCCCAAGCGCATTTTTGTGGTGGGACAAGGTTTCAGCGCCTATCTCGCTCCTCGCATCGCCGGTAATGATCCGCAAATCGCCGGAATCGTCATGCTTGCCGCCAACACGCGTCCGCTCGAGCAGTTGCTTCTGGATGAGGTGCATTACGTGGCCGCAAAAGGTGGAACCGCGCCCACCGCGGACGATCAGAAACAAATCGCCGCAGTCGAAGACGGCGTCAAGAAAATCGAGAGCCCCGACCTGAAGCCCGGAGAAATGATCACCCTATTGGGCAGCGCGCTGCCCTCATCCTATTGGCTCGATCTGCGAAGCTACAAGCCCGTCGAAGCAGCCGAGGCGCTGAAAATTCCCATGCTCATTCTCCAGGGCCAACGCGATTTCCAAGCTCCTCCCGCTACAAATTTCGACCAATGGAAAACAGCGCTCGCCAGCCGCGGCAATGTAAGCCTGAAGCTATACCCCGATCTAAATCACTTCTTCATCTCCGGCGCCGGCCTCCCGCTCCCGCAAGAATACGAAAAGCCCGGCCACGTGGATGAGCAGGTAGTAACCGATATCGCTGCCTGGATTTCCACCGGCAAACTCCCGCAGTAGGAAAAGACATGATTCTTGCCAGTGCTTTGCCTTTCCCGGAACGCCAATCTCCCGATTGGCGCCTTGGCTTTGTCTGCGGCGCCGTCATCCCACTTGATGCCCTGACGCAGGAAGGGAGCGGAGTTTCGCGTGGTTCTGGTCTTCCCGCGCTTCTTGCGGGCGCGATTGGTAGGGCTTCCGGGTCGACGGTTAGTCGAGCCCGGGTCGCCGCATCCGGAAAAAGTCCACACCACAAGGTCCTTGCAACACCGTTCACATCAGGCATGATGCTACCGTGGCTACAAAGGAGGTTGAATGCATCTTCGAGCCAGAGAGAACGACCAGCACGACGGTCGCCGCGAAGCTGGAGTCCCCCACTCGCTCGCCTGCCGTAATCTCTCAACTTCTGCTCGTCACACCTGCCGAGTAGAAACCACTCTAACTCACTCAAAACAAACGATCGGCGCGCACTCTACCCGTCACAAAACCACGGGGTCAAAATCACTTCTCGAGCGGCGCCTTCTCATTGCATTCCTGCGGACACCGCTTTGCGCCGCGCTCGCAATTGTTCTCGGCGCCGTCTCCGCTCTCGCCGGGCCCCGGCCCTTGAAGGCTCTCACGGTCCAGCGAATTTACGACGCCCCAAGCCTGAGCGGCTCTCTGACCGAAGGAATCGAGTGGGAACCTGACGGCAAGCGCATCTCGTACCTCGATCGCAGTGGTTCCGAGACCGAGATGTGGACGATGGATGCGGCCACCGGCCACAGAGAGGTTCTGGTGAACGCCAATGTGCTGAGTGAAGTTACTCAGCCTCAGCAAACGAAAGCTGTCCAGTCAACGGGGCTGGGCCGCATCGAAGCGAAAAGCTACTTCTGGTCGCCCAGAAATGACGCTCTACTCTTTTCCGGCAGCAGCAGCCTCGTTCTGCTGAATCTGAGAACGATGGAAGCGAAACCGCTCGTAAATTCTTCCGACGATGCCGGCCACGAAATCCATGAAATCGAAGACCCGAAATTTTCTCCCGATGGCGAGTGGGTCAGCTTCGTGCGCGATTCGAATCTGTGGGTCGCGAACGTCGCAACCGGCAAAACAACGGCCTTGACCACGGGCGGCAGTGAAGAAATCCTGAAGGGCCAGCTCGATTGGGTCTATCCAGAGGAACTCGACGCCACCACCGCCTATTGGTGGTCGCCCGACTCTTCAAAAATCGCCTACTACCAAATGGACGAGCGGCCCGTCACCCGCTTTCCCATCGTGGACATGAGTTCCCTCACCGGAGCGATCGAGTACACACGCTTCCCCGAAGCCGGCGGGGCGAATCCAATCGTGCGCGTGGGCGTCGTCCCGGTCGCTGGCGGCGAAACGAAATGGATGGATACCGGCGCGGCTACGGACGTGTACCTGCCGCGCGTCGTGTGGTTGCGCGATAGCAAGCGCGTCGCGATCGAACGCCTGAATCGCGCCCAAAATCGCCTCGAACTTCTTTTCTGCGACGCCTCCACCGGTGCCTCCGCAACCATCCTCACCGAAACCGACAAGTATTGGGTCAACCTCGCCGACGATCTTTACTTCTTCGCGGACAATAAACGCTTCCTTTGGTCCAGCGAGCGCACCGGTTTTCGCCACTATTACCTCTACGATCTTTCAGGACGCGAGCTTCAGCAGTTGACCAGCGGCGATTGGGCCATCACCGGCAACGGAGGCGTCGGCCCCGGCGCCGCCAGCCATCCCGCCGTCGATGAAGCGCATGGCTTCATCTATTTTCTTTCCAATAAGGACAACGTTCTCGATATTCAGCTCTACCGGCTTTCGCTCGCGGACAAAAGCGTAACCGAAGTGACGCGCGAGCCGGGCACTCACGACGTGCTCGTCTCCCCGGATGAGTCTGCTTTCGTGGATACCTATTCAAACGCCATGACGCCACCTCGCCAGGATCTTGATCGCATCGACGGCTCCCGCACCGCCGCAATTAACGAAAATAAAGTGCCGGATCTTGCCGAGTACCAACTTTCTCGCGTGAAATTCCTGAATCTTTCCGCGGACGATGGCACGAAGCTGTACGCCTCGATCATTCAGCCGCCCGATTTCGATGCTTCGCGAAAATATCCTGTCCTGATTAACGTGTACGGCGGGCCGCAAGTCCAAAACGTCCACAACGCGTGGGACGGCAAGGATTTTCTCTGGCTGGAGATGATGGCCGAAAAAGGCTACATCATTTTCACGCTGGATAATCGCGGCTCGTACGCCCGCGGTCACGCCTTTGAAACTGTCATCTACGACCATCTGGGAAAGATCGAACTCGAGGACCAGCTTACAGGCGTGAAATATCTGAAGTCCCTTCCGTACGTCGATCCTTCGCGCATCGGCATCTGGGGCTGGAGCTATGGCGGCACGATGGTGCTGAACGCCATGTTCAACGCGCCCGGCGTTTTCAAGGCCGGCGTCTCGGTCGCCCCCGTAAGCGACTGGCGCCTCTACGACACAATTTACACCGAGCGTTATATGGGCCGCCCGCAGGATAATCCCGAGGGCTATCGCGATTCCTCCCCGGCGAATCAGGCCGCGAATCTCCACGGAAAATTAATGATTGCGCATTCCACAGGGGATGATAACGTGCACTTCGTAAATACGTCCGAGGTGCTCAACCAGCTCATCCTGGACGGAAAGTACCCAGCTGGCCTGATGATCTTCCCCGGACGCGGCCACGGCATTGGCGACGCGCCCGCGCGCATCCAGCTCTTCCAGGGAATTACTGATTTTATAGGGGATAACCTGTAGGAACGGGTTATCCATGCAACTCTTGGCCTCCCGAAACAGTCGAACTTATGATGAGGAAACAGTCAGAGACATAAAGCGGGACTCAGGGAGCGAATAGGTTTATGCTGCGAGGTATCATGTTGAGAGGCAAGGCCGCACAGGCAGCGGGATGCCTGATCGCCGTTTTGGCGTTCTGCGGAGTTGCGCCGTCGCTCTCGGCGCCGTGCTACGCCGGCGGGCCGCAACCCAGCGACTCTGCCGAAGCGCCGCCTTCCCCAGCCGTCTTGCTCGATAACGGGTTTCGCAGCCTCTACGAATTGAATTTCAAGGGGGCGCGTGCGGATTTCGTGTCTTACCAGGAGAGGAATCCCTCAGACGCGATGGGCTCGGCTGCCGAAGCTGCAAGTTACCTCTACGAGCAATTCAACGCCAAGGGAATCTTCACGTCGCAGTTCTTCCTGAACGACGACAAGTTTCTGCACGGCGCGGACGGCACGGCGGCTGAGAACTGCAACACACCGTTTCTCACCGCGAATAATCGCGCTCGAGCAATGGCCAAGGAAGCGCTGAAGACCGAGCCGAATAACGCGCACGCCCTACTAGTCCTGACGATGGCCGACGGAATGGAGTCGGACTATGACGCCATGATCGTAAAAAAG
>DASYZC010000101.1:0-4792 GCA_035949735.1 Candidatus Acidiferrales bacterium
AAGCAACCTCCCGCACTCCACATGAGGTGGCGGTGTTTGTGGGAGCCAGGCGGACGAGACCCGGCTGACCGTTGCGACCAGGAGCCAGATTCAAAAACGCCGGCGAGAGGCCAGCGCTAAGACTGCAGGGCGAGTTCGAAGACGCCAGCCCTTCGAATTCTCGCAGGGTAGACGGGACGCGTTTCGGCTTCGCTCGGGGCAGGCGGGCGCTTCGACCGTTTCCAACCTCGCCAATCATCGACGCTCTCCTTTCCCGGTCAGACTAGCACCGAGGAAGGAGGTTGCAAGGACCGCCGCCTGTGGATTTTTGATCGGCGTCTCCGCCACGTCCTCTGGTTGAGATGGATTGCGATGTAATCTCCGCCGTCATTTCAAGGGCACGCAGTTGTCGCGCATGCGACCAAGTCTGGGATGAGGTTGGTGACGTTAGGCGTACCCCATCCCGACGCATCGTCCCACCCACTGCCTGCGTTGAAGCCAACTGACGTACCCGCCATCACATTGTTGCCTACCGTGATGTCGTGAAAGTCGTTGGCGTAAGCGGCTGACTGCGCCAGCTTGTAGATTGCCGGGTTCAAGAATCCGAGGGACTGGCTCGCCGACTGATTGGCGAGCGCGACGATGGCGGCCCATTGAGGCGAGCCTGCGCTAGTGCCTCCTACGATGAAAAACGCCGGAGCGCCCAACACGGTGCTATTGGCCACCAGCACACCTCCGTTAATCGCCGCATTGTAAGAGACGTCGGGAGTAGTTCTGGACGACAAACTCAGCCCGTCCTGATAAGAGGGAACCCCAAAAAGAAAACTGGGCGCGCCACCCGTGGTCGAGCCGGGGGCAAAATCCGGCTCGTTCCACACTTGCTCTCCCCCGTAGCCGACGGGCGTGCAATCGCTCAATGATACTGAGTCGCAGGGGCCACTGACCATCACAAGGCCAGTTGAGCAAGTGGTGCTCGCCGCGCAACTGAAACTGCCGGTGCCAAGGGCCTGATAAGGGTTCCCCTCTGTGCCCCCGACTGCCAGCACCAGAGGATCAGAGGAAGGGAAGCTGGCATTCGCAACATTACCGATAATGAGCTTGAGCCCAACCATGAAGGCGTTTGCTGCGCCGAAATCCCCAGCCGACGCCAGTACCGTAATTCCAGCGGCTTGCGCGTCAACGTAGTTCTTATGGGCCTGCGCGACCTGCACATTGTTGCCGTGGATTCCAAATTCTCCAACGCCGAAGCTCTGCGACATGATGCTGCCGTGGTATTTCTGGATTGCCTTAGCTTCAGCGACATTGATGGCGTCCCCTGTGCTGCTCGCAGCCACCACCAGCACGATGTTTGCGCCAGGCGCCATGGCGTGCGCGTACTCCACATCCAGGCTGGTCTCGATGCTCCAGCCAGCCTCGCCATGCAGCTTGTCGTTGGGATTGAATGGTGGACATCCTTCCGGGCAGAATATGGTGAAAGATGGCGGAGGCGGGATGTTAAAGACAGTGTCGAACAGAATAAGGTCGGACTGGATCGTAGGACTGCCGTAGGCGTCCACGATCAGGATTGTCTGCCCCGTACCGTCGAGATCGGACGGGAAGTTGTACGCCGTCCTAATGAAACTCGGCCCGTAGCAGATGAGGGTCAGTCCCGAGCTGGTGCCGCAATAGGGCAGCCCGTTGGGAATCACAGTGTTCGAGCTTACCTGAACGTAGGGTGGGCGAGCGATATATTCAATGCCCTGGGCGCCAGCGGCGCCGGCCAACCCAAAAAGCAGCAGGCCGAACAACGTTACTGCGAGTGTCAGTTTCTTTGCATTCATCGGAATCTCCTCGCATTCGACACCGTCCAACTGGTGGCTGAACGGGTTCTTAGTAGAACCGTTTCCGGCAGGGCGGGGACGGACGGACCAGCACAATAGCCGCAGGAGCCAGCGGGGTCAAGAATTTTTGTTTTAGATTTCGGTAAATAGCGGAAGCGGAGTTGCAGCTGCTTTGGGCGGCTCCGCAACTATCGCTCAGCGAGCTCTTGAGCAGCGCGGGCTTTGAGTATAGTGTGACGCCCTGCGAGGACGGCGGCGGGCGCGCCGGGGGCATACCTTTCGGGCGCGAGGGGGGAATCGGGGCGTGGGTAGGCTGCGGCTTTCGATGGCGTGTTCGAATTACGACCGGACGCGCGCGCTGTTCGATGGGCGCGTGCGCGTCGAGGGAATTGAACTCAACTGCCTGGACCTGCCAATCGAGGAAACTTTCTTCCGGATGTTGCGGCATCACGAGTTTGATGTTGCCGAGATATCGCTATCGTCCTACGTGCTCTCGCTCTTCGGCGAAAATCCGCGGCTGATCGCAATCCCGGTGTTTCCTTCGCGGTTCTTCCGGCACTCCTGCATTTTCATTCATCGCGACAGCGGCATTCGCGATCCGAAGGATCTCATCGGCAAGCGCGTGGGCGTGCCCGAATATCAGATGACTGCGGGGGTGTGGATTCGCGGTATTTTGAGCGACGATTACAAAATTCCCGCTAGCAGTATTACCTACTTTCGCGGCGGCGAAGAAGAGCCGGGCAGGCCGGAAAAGATTGCGTTGTTTCTGCCGCCGGAAATCCGCGTCGAGTCCATTCCGGCTACGAAGACGCTTTCCGCGATGCTGGAATCGGGCGAAATTGATGCGTTGTACACGGCGAGGGCGCCTTCGACGTTTGGGAACGGGTCCGGGAAGGTGCGGCGCCTTTTTGAAAATTATCAGGCAGTGGAACAGGAATATTTTTCGCGGACGAAGATATTTCCGATCATGCACACGATCGTGATTCGCCGCGATGTTTATGAAAAGTCGCGGTGGGTGGCGCAATCGCTTGACCGGGCTTTCGCCGAGGCGCAGCGGATTGCGTACAGCGAGCTATACGATTCGGGTGCGCTCCACTTCATGCTTCCGTGGCTCGTCCGCCACGCGGAGGAAACGCGGGCGCTGATGGGCGCGAGCTTCTGGCCTTACGGGCTCGAACGGAACGCGCACACTCTGGAAACGTTTTTGCGATACTCGCACGAACAAGGGCTGGCAAAGCGTCCATTGAAGCCGGCGGAGCTTTTTGCTCCCGAATCACTCGAGACTTTCAAAGTCTGAACGATCGGACCTTTCACTCGCGCACCGAAGGAGACTTCCCTGGCCTCTGGTGGAAACGCAACTTCGCAGCCGTGGTGGACGCTGACTCGCGGAGACATCGACGCGACGATCGCGCAGGTCGGCTGCATCATCGCGCAGATGTTCATTCCGGTGCTGCTGTTGGCGCCGATCGGCGTTTCCTTAAAATTCAGCCTTACGCATATTGTGCCGGGATTCGCGTCTGGACTGCTGGCGGGTTCCGCGGGCCTTGCTTGGCTCGGAGTGCGGCTGAGCGAGCGTGAGAATCGCCAGGACGTGACGGCGCAGGTCTACGGAAATAACGTCCCGGCGATTCTGGCGTACACACTCTCGATTTTCCTGCCGGTTTATCTGGAAACGCATGACGCGGAGCGGGCGTGGGAAATCGGCGCGGCCGCGGTGGTGTGGACGGGAATCATCAAGCTGATTGCGGCGCCCTTCGCGGGCGCTTTCCGGCGCTACATTCCCGTGCCCGCTTCCATGACGGTGTTTGGCGCGGCGATGTACAGCTACCTAGCGCTGATTCTGTTGCAACGCGTGTTCGATCAGCCGCTGGTGGGAATTGCCGCGCTGATGATCGTGTGCGTAGCCGTGTTTGCGGGCGTGCCGATTACCCGCTACAAGCTTCCGCCATTCCTGGTGGCGTGGCTGATTCCGTTGATTCTCGCTGTGATCGTGGGTTACGTCCATCCGGTGTGGTCCGGCTTGTCATTTGTGCTGCCGTTCGTTCCGGCTGCGGGACCGTTGCACGCGATGGTGCTGGCGGTGCCGTATCTTTCCGTGATCGCTCCGATTTCCATTTACCACGTGCTGCAGGATATCGCGTCCGTGGAAGGAGGCACGGCGGCAGGCGACAATTATGACGCGCGCAGCGTGGTGGCCTGCGATGCCGTGGGCACGCTGGTCGCCGGGCTGGCGGGGAGCATCGTGTCGCCAGTGATCTATGCGCTCCATCCACCATACAAGGCGCTGGGGGCGCGCATCGGCTTTGCCTTTTGGACGCCGGTGATTTTTCTCGCGGTGGTGATGAGTGGCCTGATCTCGTTCATGGCCGGACTATTTCCGTGGGCGATTCTGGCGGCGATGATCGCGTACGTATCGGTTGGCGTGGGGACGGCGACGCTGCGCCGCGTGGATCGAAAATATTTGAGCGCCGTGCTTTTGGGATTCGTGCTCCCCACGGGCGCGGTGGTATCCGCGGCGGTGAATTCGGCGTTGCCCGCGCTTCAGATTTCGACGGCCAGTACCGGCGTGCAAGCCGCATTGAACCGGGTCATCTACTGGTCGTCAGTGCAAGGGCTGGGCAACGGATTTCTTTTTTTGGTGTTGGTGATTGCGTCCGTGCTCACCGAGGCGATTAACCGGAATTTCGGGCGAGCGGCTCTTTGGTGCCTGGTTGCGTCGGCATTTTCGTGGATCGGCCTGATGCACTCGGCAGTTTTGCGATGGAAGGCCGAACCGATGTACGCCGCCGGGTGGCTGGTGGCAGCGGTGATCGTTTACTCCGCCCGTTGGTGGGGAGGGCACGCGACCCCGAAAAGCGCAAGCTGAATTACTTCGTGCGTTCTCGCGACAAATTGAAATACATCGCCGGTGTGATGATCAAAGACAGCACCATGGAGATCAGAATCCCTCCGATCACGGCGATGGCAAGCGGCTGGAGCATTTGCGATCCCGC
>DASYZC010000102.1:0-2710 GCA_035949735.1 Candidatus Acidiferrales bacterium
GCCGGTCTCAGCATCGAGCGCGAAAAAATTGCCTTCGTCAGTGCCGCTGAATACCAAGCCGCCGGCGGTGGAAAGCACGGGAACCCAGGCTGGCGCCAGCAGCTTGAACTGCCATTTCAGCTTGCCTGTGGTGGCTTCGAGCGCGCGAATCGCGCCGTAGGACTGCTCGCCGAGAAGTGCGCGAATTCCTCCTCCGCCGACAATTCCTTTGGGCGGCCCGGGTTCGATTTTGCCGGTACCTTTGATGAAGTACGCGCCGGTTTCATGGACGCTCACGTAGAAAAGTCCCGTTTGCGGGCTGTAAGACGGGCTGGTCCAGTCGACGCCACCGGTGATGCTCGGGTAAACCAGCGTTCCCGCGCCGAGAGTCGGCTGCTGATCCGGCGCGAGAATCGGGCGGCCATTCGCATCGAGCCCCTTCGCCCAGGTTTCCTTCACAAACGGAACGCCGGTGATGAATTTCCCCGTGGCGCGGTCGAGCACGTAGTAAAAGCCGTTGCGATTGGCGAAGCCGACTAATTTTCGCGGCTTGCCGTCGATATTGGCGTTGAACAAAACGGGAGGCTCGTCCGAATCCCAGTCATGGTTTTCGTGCGGCGAGAACTGGAAATACCATTTTATCTTTCCCGTGTCCGGATCGATCGCGATCAATGAGCAGGTGTAGAGGTTATCGCCGGGGCGGTCGTCGTCATTGAAATCCGGCGCTGGATTTCCAGTGCCCCAATAAATCAAATTCAGCTCGGGATCGTAGGAGCCGTTGTTCCACGTGGTGCCGCCCGCACTTTCAGCTGCGCCGTTGCCCCAGGTTTCCGCACCCGGATCGCCGGGCCTGGGAGTGGTCCACAGACGCCAAAGCCGCTTGCCGGTCTTCGCATCGTAGGCGTCGAGAAATCCGCGGACGGCGGCTTCGCTGCCCGCGGTGCCGACAATAATCTTTCCATCGAGAGCCAGGGGCGGTCCTGTGATCGCATAACCCATGGCATTGTTGGCGATATGCACGTCCCAGCGGACGGCACCTGTCTTGGAGTCCAGCGCAACCAGATGCGAGTCAACCGTGCCGATGTAGACGGTATCGCCCAGCACCGCTACGCCCCGGCTGGTGGAGCTCAAGCCAATTGCAACTACGTGCTCCGGGAGAGAGGGTGACCACGTCCACAGTTTGAGTCCGGTGCGAACGTCCAGCGCCGTGACCGTGCTTGGCGGCTCGGTGATGTACATCACGCCGTCCGCTACAATGGGAGAGCATTCCAGATTCGGGGCGGGCCGCGCCAACTGGTACATCCACGCAATTTTCAAGCGCGAAACATTTTGACGATCGATCTGTTTGAGCGCCGAGTACTGCTGTGAGGAGTAGCTGCCGCCGTAGGTCAGCCAATTCTGAGGTTCGTTTTGCGAATGTAAAAGGCGCTGATAGGTAATGCCCTGCGCCCGAGCGTCCGCCTGGTGCCAGGCCAAGGCGACAAAAAGAAAAGCGTACTTGGCGAGTCTCATTGGGCGCCCTTTAAGCTCGCAAGATAGGCGACGAGATCGTTGACCTGCGTTGCGGACAATTTGTCTTTGAAGCTGGGCATTACGCTCTTGCCGGATTCCTTTTTCAATTCGCGCAGATCGGCCTTTCGGAACGAATGGAAGTTGCCCTTCGCATCTTTGATAACGATGTGGAACGAATCTTCCGCCGCGCGGGTCCCGTCAAACGCATGCCCGGTCTTGGTGACGACATGTACATACAGAAAATCGAGCTGGCCTCCGCTTTCTAGAAAAATGTGCGCCTGGGGTAAATCGGTCCCGGGATACAACACGGTGTTGCGCAGGTAGGTTGCCCCGCGCAGTTTGCCAACGGTGGTCAGCTCCGGCCCGATGCCGCTGCCTTCTCCCGCAATAATGTGGCAGGCCGCGCAGCCGCTCGAATCGTAAACTTCCTTGCCTTTCGCCGGATCGCCGGTGATTGTGCCTGTGTCCTTTGGCGTGAGCGACAGAAGGTGCGCGACCACCTGCTGAATTTGCGCGTCGCTCATCTGGCCGGCGAAGGCGGGCATCCCGCCGCTCAATCCGTTTTTAATTATGTTCGCAACCACATCAGCGCCCAAACGAAACGGAATGCCCTGGATATTAGGACCCATCGCGCCGCCGCCATCCAAACCGTGGCACGTGGAGCAACGCGCCTCGAAGGCTTGCTTGCCCTGCTGCTGAGGGCCTTCCGTGGTTGGGTTCACGGCGGGGGAATTCTGGGCGACTGCCGGACTAGAGGAAAGAACGCTCGCTGCCAATCCACCCGAAAGAAAAATGAACGCGAGAATCGCCGCTCGCCGAATGGGTGTCATCGCATTGCCCCTGAGGATCTCTGCGGTTCCTGACCGGCGTTCACGGTTGGAGTTCCAAGCCATTCGACAAGCGCACAATCATCGAGAGCATTACGCGCGAGCCATTTTCGCGGGCATTACCAGTAGGCGATCCATCGTCCGGCAAAAATGACGCCCACCCAGAGCACGAGCGAAAACGCGCCGGCCAGCTTCGCCGCGATCGGCGTCACCGCCGCGACGTCCCATTTGTCCACGCGTTGGTAAATGGTCGTGTGAAAAACCAGGGCGTTGATGCCCGCCAGAAGAATCAGGCACATTTTCAGCAGGAACGCGCCGTTGTTGTAAAGCTTGGTGGCTTCGGAGGAAAACAAAAGCGTTCCGGAAACAACCATGATCGCGAAACCGCACCA
>DASYZC010000103.1:0-2938 GCA_035949735.1 Candidatus Acidiferrales bacterium
GAATTGCGCCGTCTCAGGCCCGCGCATGTTAATCATGCCCTTCGAGTCGGTGAAATCGGTGAGGTAGTTGTCAATGATGTCGTGGGCCATGTCGAAACGGCCCCATTCGAGATTGGCGAAAACGGCCATCGTGAAAATGTCCTGAAACCCGTCATACTCTGAGCCGTAATAATCGCGGTCAACCGCTCCGTATTTTGGGTAGACGCCGCCGGGACGAACCATCAGCTCCTTCGCAAACGCATACTTCGACATATCGACCCATACATTTGCGGGGAGCGAGGTTGGCGCAAAATCCCGCAACTGGGTATCCCAGTGGTCAGCGAAAACAAGAAGCGCGCGATAGAAATCCTCCGCTTGCGGGTCTTGACGCGCGGGGGGATAGGCCGGATAGCTATAGCCATAAACAACCTTTGATATTTTGCCGTTTTCGATTCTCGCGGTACGATGCCACGTCTGGACAATAAATCTGTCGTGCGCTTTCACATCGCCGAATACGACGACCTCGTCATAGCCTGTGTCCGAGACGGGAAAAATCTTGCGAACCGCTGGCATCCAGCCGCCGATCAAGCCTTCGAATCGCTTCTGAGCCTGTTGCATGTTGAGTTCCGGAAAATACTGGCCCGGGTGATACGTTCGAGTGCCACCGGAAGGGTAAACAGGCATCGTGTCGAAACATTCCTTGGTTCCTACGAAAGTATTCCAGGGCAGACGGAAAAATACCGGACGGTTGCCGGTGCCGGATCCCATCGGTGGAGCGGCGGACGCTACCAATTCCGGGTCCGGATCGCCGTTCGCCAGAAGTTTATCTGCTAACAAATCGGGGCCGGACATGCCAATGTCCTTCAAGCTCAATCCGAGATAGGGAGGATTCGCGCCCGCAAATGTGGCTTCGGCAGTCTTGGGGAGCACGCGACTGGCTCCGCGCGAAGAAAGAAAAGTGATCGCTCCATCGCGAGTGCGAAGATCCTCGAAAACTTTCCATGACGTGGAATCGATTTTGAATTCACAGAGCAGCGAGTGCCCTGCGACGTCAGGCGCGAGTTCAGGTTCGTTGGAGCCGACGGGTTGCGCGAAGCCGCCGGGGCGCTCCGCCGCGTCCACGGGCTGTGGCAAGTATCTTAAAGCCGCGGTAGTGACGGCGAGATTCTGCAAGAAACGGCGTCGGTCCATGATGCCCCTTCCTGAGCTAGCCCGCTGACAAAATCACTTGGATAATTTTTGGCTTCGCTCTAGCGGGGGATTTGTACCATACTCCGCGGGAAGCGTGTAAACGTTTTCTCGTGCGGACCGAAGCGGGGCGCAGGAACGGAAGCACGATTTTGAAAGAAAACATGAGCTGGATGAAATATGTTCACGATCAGTTGCGCGCCATTGTCGCGAACGCCTTGTGGAACTGAACGCGAACAAGACCGAGGGCAAGTTCATGAAGGATTGACTTATCGCGTCTGCCGCAAGATAGTGCTGTTTCCTGCGCGCCGCGGAATGCGTGGAGTTGAGAGAGAAGATGAGGATGGCGGAATGAAAAGTCGTTGCCAAATTCGAGTTGCGAAAGCGATTGTGCTGTTTTGCGTGGGATTTGTTTTGTGCTCAGGACTGCACCGCGAAGCCGCAGCGCAGGGGCGTAGGCCGCAGGCGCCCGCAACGCCCGGGCCGATGCTGGACCAGGGAATCATTAATCTCGACACGCCTGATTTTGATTTGAGCCTGGTGCGTTCGTCGCAAACAATTGCCGCGCTGAAACCCAAAGGGGCCGGCGGCTTCGATTTCACTCCCGGCGATTTGCTTGTGGCGCGCTCGCAGAATGGCTACTACCACCTCGGCGATCTCGATTTGCGTTTGCGCGTGGGGAGCAGAGGCGAATGGAAAAGTTATTCCACGGCCGTTGAACGCACGCCTGTAAAGGCTCTGCCGGCATCTGGCGAAATTCTGGCCGCCGCTGATTTGACGCCAACATTTCCGCAGGATTTTCCCCTCGACGTGACGCGCGCGTGGGCCGTTGAACACGGCCAGCTTGTCCTGCGCTTCACCTTGAAAAACAAGACGAAGCAAACGGTGCAAGTCGGCGCGTTGGGCATTCCGATGATTTTCAACAATGTGATGAACAATCGCTCGCTTGCCCAAGCGCACGAGATTTGCTCGTTCTACGATCCCTACATCGGAGAAGACGCGGGCTACCTGCAAGTGACGCGGCTTAACGGCCACGGTCCCGCGCTAGTCGTAGTGCCCTACGGCAAAACGCCGTTCGAGGCGTACAACCCAATTCTTAACAAACGAAGAGTTAATGGAGCGGTGCCGATTTTCACCGATCCGACGCCGCGCTGGGTGACCTTCGAAGGCTTTTATGAATGGATGGTGCACAGCGAAGCGTACGCGGAAAACGAGTGGAAGAATGCTCAGCCGTGGAATCCGCCGACCATGCTGAGTCTCGCTCCAGGCGAGTCCAGAACATACGGCGTAAAATTTCTTCTCGCCGATTCGATTCGCCATATCGAGAAAACGCTTACCGCAAACGACCGTCCAGTCGCAGTCGGCATTCCCGGATACGTTTTGCCAACGGACATCGATGCGCGCCTGTTTTTGAAATATGGGAAGGGCGTGAAATCCATGGCGGTGGAACCAAGCGGGGCGATTGACATCCACAAAACTGCGCGCACTCGCGGCGGCTGGCAATCATTCGCGCTGAAGGGCCGCACGTGGGGCCGCTCGCGCCTGACAATCACTTACGAAGACGGCCTGGTTCAGACAATCAATTATTTCGTAATCAAGCCGGAGTCGCAGGTAGTCTCCGACTTGGGGAATTTTTTGACCACGAAGCAGTGGTTTGTCGATCCCAAGGATCCGTTCCACCGCAGTCCTTCGGTGATGACGTACGACCGCGAAGCGAATCAGATCGTCACGCAAGACAGCCGTGTGTGGATTGCCGGTCTTAGCGACGAAG
>DASYZC010000104.1:0-4163 GCA_035949735.1 Candidatus Acidiferrales bacterium
GAGGGAATCGCCATGCTCGACAAACCACAAACCGCAAGCGCCCCCTCCCCCCTAAGAGTCGAAAAGGCATAGGAAACGGCGAGACACACACGGTTCGATCAACCCAAAAAATAAATCCCGCAAGAGGTTAGCGATCCGTACCATTCAGCCTTCGGAACAACCCAGACCTCATGGGTAGGGCTATACTGGGCTCGCAATTGGAAACCAAGGCAGCCAGGTACCATGTTCGAGGGCAGCGCCGAATAGTTTCCAAATGCCTCATTAGCAAGGTTTCAATGGAAAAGCTGAGCAAAACCGCGGAGCTTACATGCCCCTCTTGCGGGAGCAAAAGAGTTCGGAGATCTCATCGCCGTATTTTTGCAGAACGCGTTTTCTTGCCATTTCTCAGGCGCCGTGCATTCCGCTGCATGGATTGTTATAAACGGTTCTATAGCCGCGAGCCAACCGATAGCCCCAAGCCAACCGATCCTCGGCCGCTCCGGCTCGCCGCCGCAATGAGCGATCCCCCAAAAGTAAAGCCGCCGCAGGATCAGCCAAGCGCAAAGACAAATGTCCCGCCGAGCTCCGGCCCAGTGGAAAGAGTGGAAAGAAGAGTCTTCAGTCGCGTGACTTGCCAAATACCGGCACGAGTTGTGGCCGGATCGGGAAGATCCATAACCGGCGTACTAACTGACATCAGCCTGAATGGTTGCTTCGTTGAGACGCGGGATCCCATTCCGGAAGGAAACGAAATTGAACTCTCTTTAGCAGTCAAAGAGGGACCGCAAAGTCAAGCACTGGTCCGAAGGTCGCTTCCGGCCGAGGGCATGGGAGTCGAATTCACATCCATGACCACGCCAAACTTTCGAAGGCTTCAACGCATCGCCAGGAATTCGGTCCGGCTTAATGTACTCCCTTGATCGCTATGCAATTCGACGATCGGCGAAGACGCTGGGCCTACATCCACTTGTCGATCGACGCGCTCCTGCCGTGATTCATGTTGGCCACTTGGAAAAAGGCGTTGGCCTGCCCGCCGCAAACCACGAAGTTAATCTGTTTCGCTGAGACGAAGAACGGGATCATCGCGTCGTCTGGAAGCTTGTACCAGCTGGCATAGGGCTCTCTCCCCTGCAGCGCGAGCGGATACAAGTGGAACGAAGCCAAGAAGGATTCCTTAAAATCCTTCACGGTGCGCTGCGTGTTCTTGAACACCCATTCGGAGAGCTTTTCCTTGTTGTCGTATCCCTGGTCCACCAGGCGTTTCGCCACCAGCGGGTCTAAGATTGCCAGCGCGCCAGATCCGCCGACCATGGATTGACACATGAAGCTGATCTGCTGGTCGAACATCGCAATCTCAGCTCCCGCGCCCTTCGCGCCATGGCCCTGGCGGACGTCCGGCCCGCCGAATATACTCACCACGTTTTCCTCGGGTTTGAATCCCATCTGAACGTGAAAAGGAGTCCACGGGCTGTTCTTCTCGTCCTCCGCAATCACACAGTTGTTGTAGTCCAGTTGGTTGCCCTGCCCGCCTTGATAGGTATCTCCGGGGATACCACCATTGGTGAGATTCTTCCCCATCAACGTCCACGACCGCCCAATGGTGGCATTGGCCTGCGCGAAAGGGCTGAGCGCGCCAAGAGTGTAGTTCATGTTCAGCTTGTCGCGGATGGGCCCGTTGATCACGATCGCAAAGCCCGACGACGTGGTGGACCCAAAAAGCCCCAATGGCCCCAAAGACGCCATGGCCAGCACCACCGGGAAATATTCCGGCCTGCATCCCGCCATCACCGCGTTCACGGCCACCTGCCTTACCGTGTACCCCCACCGCGCGGAGGTATAGCCCACGCCTTGGATCGGAGTCCTAAGCACTTCGTCCGGCTTGTGGCTCGTCGCCTTCAGCATCGCTTGTACTTTTTCTTCCGTGGGAATGACGATCGGCATGTAATCTGTCATTCCGTTGTTCATGAAAATTTCTTGCAGGTTATCTACTGTATCCGGACCGAACGTAGCCGGTCCTGCCGCCATCGCTTGCAGACCGGTCTTCGTTTCGTCCGCCGTAAGCGGCTTGGTCAGGTCGTCGACGATCTCCTTCATGATCTGTATTCCCGATACCGGATCGGGATTCACCAAATATGCTGCGAGTTCCGCGTCCGTCTTGCCTCCCACAGGGTGAGGAGTGAACACCTGCCGCAAGTGCGGCATGCCGTCTCTTGCCGCAGTGAGTTTCGCCAACTCCGTGTAGGCCTGAGTGCACATCGGAATTGCTGGGACGCCCATCTTTTCCACCGTTACGCAGTGACTCACGGTCGCTGGGGCGCAGCCTCCTCAATGCCCAATGGCCATAACGCATGCGTACGCGTTCGCCTTGATCTCCGCCCAGAGCTTCGGGTCCTCCGCGCCATAAATCCCGGCCTTCGTCCGGAAGACGGTCTTCACGCTGGGCATGTTCTGTTGAAACCAAGCCTGCATTTTATGAAGCAGTGTCGCGCTGCCAAGGAAACTCGTCGCGTCAACTATGTAGATGGTCTTCCCGTCGAGGGAACTCGCGCGAGGAGCCATGGAATAAAGCTGTATCGGTGCCGGAGTTCCCTTGGGACTCACCGCCGTCAGCTTGGCTTCGCCTCCCGCTCTGCTGGGCGCGTCCTTTTTCTTTCGTTCCGCCTCGGCCGCTGGCGTGGCCAGAAGTGCCGGAGAAATGCCCAGCAGCGACAGCAATTGGCGCCTATTCATGATTCCGTTCCCCCTTTTCCAACGCGAGACGAATATTAGCAGTCATCTTCTGCCATCTCCTCAGATAGACGTACCGGCCGGGGTTTCGTTTCCATCCCCGCGCCGTTCGCAAACGTACAACCGAGCCACTCAAAACGCAACACTTCGTCCGCGTTTTCGGCGTCCTTTTTCCCGAGGGTACGCCGCTCGTCGTTTCGTCCCATGTTCCACGCATTGCCGATGGCTCGCGCTCGCGTGATAATGACAGCCATGACCTCTACCACAGCATTTGCCAAGGGACAGTTTACCGATACTCCCGAATTCGAAAAAAATCTCGATCGTCTCGCCGAAGTTGCCGTCCGCGTCGGACTAGGGCTCGGCCCCGGCCAAGAACTCGTGATGACCGCCACGCTGGATTCCGTCCCGCTCGCGCGCCTCATCATCGAGCACGCTTACAAAGCCGACGCTTCTCTCGTCACCACTTTGTTTTCTGACGAACAGTCCGCGCTGCTTCGTTTTCGCTACGCCCCGGATGCCAGCTTCGACGCTGCTCCAACATGGCTCTACGAAGGCATGGCCCAGGCATACCGGAACGGCGCGGCGCGTCTGGCAATCACCGGAAACGATCCTTCTCTGCTCTCCAAGGAGGACCCGGAAAAGGTTAGCCGCGTGAATCGTGCAGTGTCGAAAGCATACCGTCCGGCGCTCGAACTGATCACCCGCCACGAAATCAACTGGACCATCGTCGCCTGCGCCACTCCCGCATGGGCTGCGGCCGTCTTCCCCGATCTTCCGCAGGACGAAGCTCTCGCCCGCCTTTGGAACGCCATCTTCACCGCGTCGCGCGCCGACCAGCCCGATCCAGTCGCCGCATGGAAACAGCACGACGCGCACTTGCACGCCCGCGCAGACATGCTGAACAAGAAGCGTTTTGCCGCCCTGCACTTCCGCGGACCCGGCACCGATCTTCGCGTCGGCCTTGCCGACGATCACCTGTGGCTCGGCGGAGGCACAACCGCGGGGAATGGCCGCTACTGCATTCCCAATATGCCCACCGAGGAGGTCTTCACCACCCCGCACAAGGATCGCGTCGAAGGGCGCGTCACCAGCACCAAGCCGCTCTCGCATCAAGGAACGATGATCGAAGAAATTTCCGTGCGATTCGAGGCCGGTAAAATTGTCGAGGCCCATGCTGCTCGCGGCGAACAAGTCCTGCAGCGCATGATCGAGACGGACGAAGGTGCCCGCCGCCTCGGCGAAGTCTCTTTAGTGCCTCACTCTTCACCGATTGCCGCCAGCGGCATGCTCTTCATGAATACTCTCTTCGACGAAAACGCCGCTTGCCACATTGCGCTCGGACAGGCGTACAGCACCTGCTTGAAAAATGGCGAGAGCCTCACTCCAGAACAACTCGCGTCGCGAGGCGCAAACGAAAGTCTGATTCACGTCGACTGGATGATCGGCTCGAATCGCAT
>DASYZC010000105.1:0-4029 GCA_035949735.1 Candidatus Acidiferrales bacterium
GGCTGGGAATTTTGTCCGAGACATGCGAAGTAGGCTGGTCCGCGTTCATTATCTGAGTGTTTCTCGAGTGGCACAAGTACAGTTGTATGATTAACAATATAGACAATTGAAAAACTTGAGCTTGACTTATTTGATAGACTATAGAAACTTTCAGTTACCAATTCGTGGGCCTAAAGACGTTCATGGGGTGAGCCGATGGATCGAAGTGCCAAGGTTTACATTCTTTCGGATAACCGGCTTTTCCGAGAGTCACTTGCTCGGATTTGTTCGAAGAAGAGTGACATCGAGGTAATTTCTACCCGTCAACTTGGCCTGGATGTGCTCGAGGAAGTTTTTAATTCGAATGCAGACATATTGCTTCTAGATTCCGCAGCCTTTTTAGTCTCCGCAGCCGGTCATTTCGCCCGGCAGCGGGTAGGAGGTCGGTGCACAAAGATTTTACTTGTGGGCATGGAAGACGACGGCATGCTATTTCTCCAGTCCGTTCGTTGTGGCGTGTCGGGATACATCCCTAAAGAAGCGTCGGCAATGGATGTGGTGGCGGCAGTGCGATCTGTGGCCCAGGGTGAGGCCGTGTGTTCGCCGCGCCTGTGCAAATTTCTATTTGACATTGTGGCGCGTCAATCTGCGGAGGCACCGCGGCGCCTCATGACGCTCGATCTGGGGTTGACCCGGCGCGAACAAGAGCTCATTCCCTTGATTGATAAAGGACTAACCAACAAGGAAATTGCTTCGCAACTTTACCTCTCTGAACAGACGATTAAGAATCACGTTCACCGGATTCTTCGCAAGGTCGGTGTGGTAAACCGTTTGAGCGTCTCGGAGGCTTGCCGTGTGCGCGAGCCCAGGCTTTCAGAGAACCTGCCGCTTGCCTAGGAGAGGCAGGTACTTTTGTGGTACTTGAATTTAACTGCTTGGGACGCATGTGAGTCTTTTGTAGTACCGACTGTCAGTCTTTGGCCGTAACCAAATCCCCTCTCAATTGGACCTGTTCATTGCGGTAAGTCTCGGCATAATTCGAGTAGCCGGAGTGTCGGATGAAGAATATTCGAGTATTGGTTGCCAATCGGCCCAGGCTCATGCGCGATCTTGTATTAGCCACCATTGCGGACCAACCCGACATTGAAATCGTGGGGGAGATTGAGGACGAAACAGAGATCGAAAGTGCGGTCTCGCGAACGACACCAGACTTCCTGATTGTTGCGTTCGAAAAAAGATCTCATCTTCGTCCCGATCCCTGTAATGCGATACTCCAGAACCATCCCAATCTCAGAATCATTGCGATTGCGCCGGATCGAGACAGTTCGGTGTTCTATTGGACAACTCCAAACATTCGAACAAACCAAATCGAAACGTCGGAAGAGGGCGTTTTGAATGCTCTGCGCGGCAAGGCCCAGCTCGTCGGAGGTTAGGAATGAACGCGAGGGATCCAAATCGTTTGCGGAAAAAAGTCGATCGACGGTCGTGCCGGAGCGGGCTTCTTCGGCTCTTGGTGTCGGCCTGTCTAGTCGTCTTCGGTTCCCTGTGTGCCTACCCCCAGAGCAAAAAATCCGCTCTCACTCTTCCGTCTGATTTGGGGCGGGAAAACATGGACAGGGTCGCGGCGTCGACGCCGCAGATTGAGGCGATACTGCACGCGAACCCTGGCCTGATGGTGGAATTGAAGCGCTGGATCGCCAAGGATGCCACCGACCACGGGCAGCTGATTAGCGACTCAGATTTGACGGACCAGGCAATTCTCGATCGTCTGGAATCGGATATTCAATTCCGTTCGATCGCTACCCGATTGCTCCAGAGCTACGGCTACCTGCTTCCTAAGATCAATCCGGATTCTCAACAAGCGAAAGAACAGGAGCTCTTGGTTCAGGAGCGCACGAAGTGGCTGGCGCAGGATCAGGAAGAGGAGCTGGCTCAGGGCCGCAAGCAGCAAGAAAGCCAGATGCAGCAAGCGGGAACCAGTGTGCCGGCGGGATCCCCGGCTTCGCCGCAGCAAGACGGGAGGCTCGGAGCGCAGTTCCCGGCGCAAGGAACACTTCCGTCCAATGGTCCTCCCGCCGGAGTTTCAGCGCCGCGTCCTCCACCCACCACCCTTGAGCAAGCGGAGCTTATGCAAACCTCCGCGGGCATTCCCTTGGGCAGTTCTCAACTCAATTTCGATCCCGGACGCACTGGGAGTGCGGGAAACCCCGAAACTCTAGGGTCGCGGAGGATCACGAGCAGCTCGCAGGAACCTTTATCATCTACTTCTACGGCCACGGCTGGCGCTGAAACGCTTCCTCCGATGATGGATAATTCTCCGCTCTCAACGACTATGCCTCCGCCGCATTTCACTGCTTTCAGAGGCGAGTCAACCGGTGCTGTCCCGAGTCCCAGTCAAACACTGATCCGCCAGCCGAATCCCTTCGAGGATATTCCTTCGCTATATGACATGTATCTGCAAGCTTCGCCGCAGCCTCCCGTGCCGGAGCGCTTCGGCATGGAAGTATTCCAGAACGGCACGCGAGACCTCCAGATGATTCCCATGGATCTTCCCGTCGGGCCAGATTATGTCGTCGGGCCGGGAGACGGTTTGGCAATCGATCTGTGGGGCGGAGTGTCCGAGCGCATTGTCCGCACGGTTGACAGCGAAGGGCGCCTGAGCCTTCCCGAAGTTGGGCCGGTGCTCGTTTCGGGAAAGTCGTTGGCCGATGTCCAGCAGACCGTCCAGCACACCCTGCGATCCCAGTTTCGCGACGTTTCGGCCGACGTTTCGCTGGCCCGCCTGCGCAGCATCCGGGTTTACGTGGTGGGAGATGTCGCGCATCCGGGTGCGTACGACATCAGCTCGCTATCGACGCCGCTGAACGCCATCTTCGCCGCGGGAGGTCCCACAGCGCGCGGTTCGTTGCGGAATCTCGAGCAGTATCGGGGCAAGCAATTGGTTCAGGACGTGGATGTCTACGATCTGTTGCTGCGTGGCGTCAAAACAGATATCGAGCGGCTGGAAAACGGCGATACGGTTTTGGTCCCACCGATCGGGAGCGAAGTGACGGTGGAAGGGATGGTGCGGCGGCCGTCGATTTACGAGCTGAAGGGCGAGAAATCGCTCGCGGACATACTGGAGTTGGCGGGAGGGCTTCTTCCCACGGCAACCCTGCGGCATATCGAAGTGCAACGCATCGTGTCGCACGACAAACGAACGATGCTGAGCCTCAATATTCCCCAGAACAACGACGCTGCCGCCATAACCAAGCAGCTCGATTCGTTTCAAGTGCAGGATGGCGACAAAATTCGCATCTTTCCGATCGCGCCCTACAACGACGACGCAGTCTACCTGGAAGGCCACGCCCTGCGCCCAGGCCGCTATTCGTATCACCCGGGAATGCGCGTCACGGACCTGATTTCTACCTACCGGGATCTACTGCCCGAACCCTCAAACCAGTACGCCGAGATTATCCGGCTGAACCCGCCAGACTACCGGCCCACGGTCGAGAGCTTTAATCTGGCCGAAGCTCTCAGTCATCCGGCCAGTGCGCCGCTTCTCGATCCGCTGGACACCGTGCAAATTTTCGGACGCTACGATTTCGAGAATCCACCGACGGTCTCGGTATGGGGAGACGTGCGCGAACCGGGGACCTATCGTTCGTCGGGGCAAATTCACTTGAGTGATGCCATCCACATGGCTGGAGGTCTGGGACCGGATGCGGAAAGAGAAGATGCACAGGTATTCCGTTATCAGCCCGACGGCGCACTGAAAATCTTCAGCGTGAAACTGAGCGCAGCGCTCAATGGCAATCCTCGCGACAACATTGTGCTGAATTCCCGGGACCGGATTCTGGTTCACAGCAATCCCGCGGAAGTCGACCCGGCAACGGTTTACATCAAGGGAGAAGTCGCACGGCCAGGACGGTATCCGTTGACTACCAACATGACCGTCGCGGATTTGATTCGCTCCGCTGGCGGGCTGCAACAGAGCGCGGATACCAAGAGCGCCGACCTGACGCGTTATCAATGGACGAGTCAAGGGCAAATGACGGGCCATCACGCGCA
>DASYZC010000106.1:0-2552 GCA_035949735.1 Candidatus Acidiferrales bacterium
TTGATTGTAGCGGAGAAGGCAACGGATGCAAGCTCCGCTGTGATTTTGCGCCGCAATTCCTCTAGCATATTCGCAGCAGGAGTTTCGACAGGCGAGAGGGCAAAATGCCGGCCACCGTCATACACGCGAGCCGAATACTGACTCCGGAGGAAGAGATCAACGACGGAGTTATCGTCGTCGAAGACAGCCGGATAGCGGCATTAGGACATCGGGACGAGGTTCGCGTGCCACCGGCCGCGATTGATTACGTTGCGGCGGGAATGACCGTTGTGCCGGGGTTTGTGGATGTGCACATTCACGGCGCCGGCGGGCATGATGTAATGGAGGCCAACGCGCGCGCGCTGGACCGGATCACTTCAACACTTGCGCGGCATGGAACCACGTCGATCGTGGCAACCACGGTTACGGCTCCGATTGAAGATACGTGCCACGCGCTTGAGGGAATCGCACGCTACATTCGCAGTCGTGAAAATGCGGAAGAGCCGCCGAAGGCGGGACGGCCAGCAGCCGAGATTCTTGGCATTCATCTCGAGGGACCCTTTATTAGCGCAACACGACGGGGCGTGCATCCGGTTGAGTCCATCGTTAGACCTTCGGTGGAAATTTTCGACGAGCTTCTAAAGGCCGGTGACGGGTTCGTTCGGATTGTGACGATCGCGCCCGAGTTGCCCGGCGCGATGGATCTGATTGGCGCAGCGGTGGCGGCCAAAGTGACCGTGGCGCTCGGCCATACCGACGCGAACTACGAACAAGCGCGCGCGGCGATTCACGCGGGAGCGCGCCACGCGGTGCACATTTACAATGCCATGCGCCCATTCACGCATCGCGACCCCGGCATCGTGGGCGCAATTCTGACCGACCCTGACGTAACCGCAGAAGTGATTGCGGATGGCGTGCACGTGGCTGGTCCAGCGATTCAAGTACTGATCGGAACGAAGGGATTCGACACCGTTCTCCTGGTGAGCGACGGAATCGCGGCGACCGGAATGCGGGACGGCAATTACCGGCTGGGAAATTTCGAAGTGAGCGTTCGGGGCGGCATTTGCCGGAATGCAGAAGGAAAGCTGGCCGGGAGCACACTGACTCTCGACCACGCATTACGGAACATTGTGGATCTGGGGGTGCCGCTGCGCGATGCGGTTCGGATGGCTACCGTGCTTCCGGCACGGCGGCTGGGCGTTGCGGGCAAAAAGGGCATCATTGCGGTAGGAGCGGATGCCGATTTGGTGGCGCTGACTGCCGACCTGCAGGTTGCAGGGGTAATGACACGCGGCGCAGGCTTGGTTGCGCAGTCGTAGGCGCGACCTGGAGATGGAGGAAGTAGGGGCTGCAGCCGTACAGCGCCGACAAATTGCGGTTCAGCCCGCCACAGGCTTCAACGGGATTTTCAATTCGTCAGCGAGCTGATAGGGATCGAACGGGCTGCACGAAAAATACCGGCCTTCTATCTCAACGGTGGGAACCTTTCGGCGGCCATTATTAACGCGAAGCACCAGCTCTTCCGCATCCGGAGTTTCGTCAATATTCACTTCCCGAAAGGCGACGTGGCGCTCTCGTAGAAACTGCTTTACTCGGCGACAGTCACAGCACCAAGTGGTTGAATAGACCGTAAGTTCGCTATTAGTCATGATCGGGCAAAAAGTCCAAGAAACTATCTTACTATTTGATGCAAAGGTGAACGCCGGGATTTTAACCGGACTTGCTTTGACGCAGCTGCGCTGACGATCTAGGAGTGCGCCTGTGACGCACCGCCCATCTTACCGACGGCTTCGAGGCGCACCGCAGCGCGCTCGATAGCCAGCTTTTCGTGTTCCCATTCCGGAGTGCCAACGCCGGCCTTGGCTAACTCTGCTTGGGCGCGATCATGAGCGGCGCGGGAGCGTTGAGGATCAATCTCCTCGGCCCGCTCGGAAGTTTCAGCGAGAACAATCACTCGGTCAGGTAGAACTTCCGCATATCCGTGGATGACCGTGAGGTAATACGTTTCGGACTTCTTGCGGTAGGCCAGGATCCCTATGCCGAGCTCGGTGATCAGCGGAGCGTGCCCGGGCAAAATGCCGAGATAGCCTTCCTTGCCCGGTATCTCGACGGCCTGCACATTCGCCTGCAGAACGTGGCGCTCGGGCGTGACCACTTGCAGCTCGATATTTTCAGGTAGCATTCGTTCAACCTTAGATTCGGCCGACGGACTACACCGCAGCGGCTATTTTTTCCGCCTTGGCGCGCGCTTCCTCGATGGTGCCCACCATGTAGAAGGCCTGCTCGGGCAAATCGTCATGCTTACCCTCGACGATTTCCTTGAAGCCACGAATGGTGTCTTCGACTTTTACGTACTTGCCTTCCAGACCGCTGAACTGCTGGGCAACGAAGAACGGTTGGGAAAGGAAGCGTTCGACCTTGCGCGCGCGAGCGACAGTTTGCTTATCCTCGTCGGAGAGTTCTTCGATGCCCAAGATGGCGATGATGTCTTGCAACTCCTTGTAGCGCTGGAGCACGGATTTCACGGCGCGCGCGACGCTGTAATGCTCCTGGCCCAAAATGCGAGGATCGAG
>DASYZC010000107.1:0-3162 GCA_035949735.1 Candidatus Acidiferrales bacterium
CTGAAGGATCCTCGCCCCGGCTGACCAGCAAGAGACTGACTTCCCGCCCCGTGATTGTGGAGATCAGGAGATTTGTTTCGGCGGGCTTCGTGGAAATGGCTTTCAGGAAAACAAGTTTCGGCTCTCGCTCTGAGTGCTCGACCTGAAACTCGGATGGGTCTCCGAGGACGACCGAATTCACCGCTTCAGGCAGGCGGATCGTGGTGACAAACCGAGCGGCCACCTCAACCTTCGTCACCCGCCCGCCAAGGTCCGGCTTCGTGAGCACCACCGGATCAACCTGGCGAACCTGCGCGAATGCCGCGCTAGTCGCCAGAGAGAAAACCAAAAGCCAAATTCCACAGAATATTTTCATCGTTTTCACCTCAAGTCCCCGTGGCGGAGCTACGAGCGGAAATTCGCCGGACAGTCTCGCGCCGCAGCCCGCGATAGAGCCGCGCCACGCGGCTTACGTACTCAAACACTTCCCGGGAAGAGTACGCTAGGCGGCGCGAAAGGATCTTTAACTCACCCACATGATAAGCGGCAACGGCCAGCCGCAGATCTCCATGGAACAAGCGGATCAGCCATGCCAAGTAGGCGACTCCGCCGCGAATGTTCTCCTGAATGTCGAATCGGTCTCGCACTCCGAACCGCAGCGCGGTCTCGGGCATGAGTTGCATCAGCCCGGCTGCTCCCTTCTTCGAGACAGCATAAGGGTTCCAATTCGACTCCACCTGAACGATTGCTTCCACGAGTTCCACGGGAACCTGGTAGGCCCCCGCATAAAACGCGGCGCATCGTTCGGAATATTCCTGCGTGGGCACCCGTTCCGCCGCCCTACACACCGGTACCGAGAACAGGACCAGACATACAAACGCCTTGGCGACTGCCTTAACCGTTTCGCTCCTCATGCCGCTCGACACGCGAGAGTCTTCGTGAGATTTAGTTTGTCTCGGTACGTCTTCGAATCCGCAATGAGCCCTTCGAAGCCCTCGCGCAGGAGCAGTCTTCCCCGATCTCCCTCTGTCTTGGCTAACAAGGGCAAGAGAATGTCTCTTTGCTCCGGCAAAATCTCGTCCACTCCTAGGATCTCGAGCGCCCGCGCCAAATCCAGCATCTCCGCAATCGAGGGCGGTTTTTCCATGTTCCAGCCGCGCAGCGCATGGGCTAGGCCTGCCATCTGGCCCAACAGTCGAGGCTCCTGATTGGCGCTTCGCGCCGCGAGGATTTCAACCTCCCGCTCGACCGTGGGGTAATCAAAGCGCAGATACAAACACCGCCGACGCAGCGGATCGCCCAGACGCCGCTCTTCGTTCGAACTGAGGACGACAAAAGGAATCGTTTCTGTTTCTGCCTTGATCGTGCCCAGCTTCGGCACCGTGATTTGCCATGCGCTCAAGACCTCCAGGAGCAACGCCTCAAAGCCTTGGTCCACCTTGTCGAGTTCGTCGATCAGGAGGACACACGCTGCACATTTGCGGCGGAGCGCTCGCAACAGGGGACCTTCAGCGAAGAAGTCGATCGCGTGCAGTCGCCGCTCAATCGAGTCCCACTCTTGCCCCAGCCGCTCTCTCTGGGTGTCCAGGAAAAGCTTCTGCAGGGCCTCGTCGAACTTGCCGATGGCCTTATCTTCGGTGATTCCTTGGTAGCATTGCAGACGCTCAACCTTCGTGCCCGCCGCCTCCGCTACGGCATAAGCCAGTTCCGTTTTTCCACACCCTGGCGGCCCCTCAACCAGCAGCGGCTTTTTCAGCTTTGCCGCGAGATACACCACTTCGAGGGTCACAGGATCAACCACGTACCCTGCGCCGCGCAGTCCACTCGCCAGCTTTTCGACCGACGCGAACACGAATTCTCCTTGGTGCGCGCGGAACATAGCCCAGAATCGCCGGCCGCGCACTCGTGCCACAGGGCCCGTCTTCACCGGCCATACGAGAAAAATAAGTGACTTTCGGGTTGGTATCGGACTTTGTGTTGCGTTCATTGCGAGGAGTAAGGTCATTGAAGAACAAGGCGATTCAGCGCTAGGAAGTGTTCGTCATGAGATTCCTCGAATTCGGGAGATGCCTCCACGGAGAACTTTTTGGCCAATGGAATCTTTCATAGCTAACTTTCTTTGGCTGCCGTTGGTCAGACACACAGGCGTCGCCGATACGATACCGGTTCGCGTTTGGGGTCCCATGTGCGGATGTCAGTAAGGGTGGGGATTAAAAAATTTTGCCAATCAAACCTTTTATAGCTAGCTTTTACCTGAGCCTCTGCCGATGCCTCACGGAAACATCGCATAGCCCCCGCGGACTTCCTAGCGCCCAACATTGGGTCCTGGAGCAGGAGGAGGAAAATAATTTCGCCAATCAAACGCTTTGTAGCTACCGTTGTGCCCGCGTCAGCCGTTCTATGAAGATCGGAAATGCTCTGTCGCGGATTCCGTGCGATCCCCAAGCCAAAAACAATTTCACCAATCGAACGCTTTGTAGCTAACTTTCGGGAGAATTCCTCCGAAATCCATTGCTGCATCTGTCGCTCGTCGTGAAATTCACTTTCGTTTCCCGGCTTGTAGGCCGGCCTGAAGTTTTTTCCGCCAATCGAATCTTTCATAGCTGCCTTTCGCCGCGATTCCCTCTCCACCCTCCGCGAGAATTTGACAATCCCGGAGTTCTCGCCTAGAACCCGAGCCGTGCGGAACGCACAACAAGTCAGGTTCACTGTTGTTCGGGCGCTCGTCGAGCGCCAGCTGTCCGAAGGCGGATGGCCATTCGCTGCGAACACAAAGCAGATGGCGGTCGAACCCACCGCCCTGGCCCTTCTTGCCTTGCCATCGAGCACTGGGCGCGAAAAATCTGCTGCCATCGAGTCCCTACTTCGGACGCAGAATCCCAACGGTAGCTGGCCGCCTTTCTTTGGGGACGACGAGCACGGATCCGGCTACACGGGACTGGCCGTCCTTGCTCTCAGCAAATGTGGAGAACAAGGACCAAAAACCTGTCGGGCGGTTCGCTGGCTTCTGCGCTCCCGAGGTCGGGAGTCCCATTGGCTATGGAAATGGAAGTTCCGCACGGCCGATCGGCACGTACGCTTCGATCCCGACAAGTTCGGCTGGCCCTGGATGCCGGAGACGGTCAGTTGGGTGTTTCCTACTGCGTACTCACTTCTCGCTCTGAAACGTACGCGCGGAAGTTC
>DASYZC010000108.1:0-6341 GCA_035949735.1 Candidatus Acidiferrales bacterium
GCAAGAAGGACGCGAGGCCGACGAAGATCCGACCGTGGATCTTGCCGACAAGGCCGCCAATTCCTATACCAAGGAGTTTCTGTTCGGCCAAACACACAACGAACGATCGCTGCTGCAGTTGGTGGACGACGCGCTGGCGCGAATCAGGGAGAATTCGTTCGGCGACTGCGTTTCCTGCCATCAGGAACTACAGCAGAAACGTTTGGAAGCCGTACCTTGGACCCGGTACTGCATTACCTGCCAGGAAAAGAAGGAAAACGGGCAGCTTTAGGCGTCTTTGACTGCGTTTGCCCGGCTGGTGGGCGGCACTACAATTTTGGCCTTCCATAGAGACGATCGTCTCTTCCCCTCTGCTTAGGATCTGGAGTAACGTCCCGCCAGATTTCGCGGTTGTGAAGCAATTCTGGTGATCCTGAAAGACGCCTTCGGCGCGCTTGCATCGGTGGTGTTCGCCAGCCCGTGCCGCATTTGCGGTGAGCTGCTGACAAACGCCAGCCGCATCCCGATCTGTGAAAAATGCCTGGAAGGATTTAGGGAAATCGACGAGCCGATGTGCGCCGGTTGCGGGCGCCCGTTCCCGGCTGAGGGTGCGGGGCGCGTGGGGAAGCCGCTTTGCCGGCTGTGCGGCGTTGGTTTCTATGCTTTCGATCGCGCGCGCAGCTTCGCGTTTTACGACGAGGGGCTTAGTGAAGCCATTCTCCTGCTCAAATATCAAGAACTGACGCGATTGGGTGATTGGTTCGCGGAGCGCCTGGCCGAGATAGTGGCCCGCGTAGCGGGGGAGTGGGGCATCGATGTTGTCGTGCCAGTCCCGCTGCACGTGGACCGGCGCCGGGAGCGCGGCTACAACCAGGCGGAGTTGATTGCGCGTCCACTGGCCGGACGCCTCGGCATCCAATTTAATTCGCGAGCCTTGGTCCGCACGAAACCGCGGCCGCCGCAATTGGTGCTGTCGCGGACGGAACACTGGAGATCGGTGCGTGGCGCGTACGCTATCAGGCCGGCGGTGAAAGTTGACAACCTGCGTGTCCTGCTGGTAGATGATGTATTGACCACCGGAGCCACTCTGGATACCGGCGCCCAAGTGCTGAAGAAAGCCGGGGCGGCCGCCGTTTTTGGATTGACGGTGGGGCGCGTGCGCTCAGGGCTCGTTCCGCCCACGTCGGTTTTGGGCCGGCGGAGATCAGTTGGCAAACCAGGTGGGTAGCCTGAGCATCTATAACTGTCAAGGAGCGGTGGGAAGTTGTTGCGTGACAGTAATGCGATGGACAGCCGCCACAAGTTCGGTCTACGACCCCGGCCAATTATAGGGCTGGGGGCCACGCCGGTTGATGTCGCCCCGGCGAAGTCACAATCCCCTCGGCCTACACGACCCTCCGTGATGCAAGCTCCAGTGCTGGTCTTGAACGCGACGTTTGAGCCGATCAACGTGACGGCGGTGCGCCGCGCGCTAATCCTGATGCTGAAGGGAGTGGCGCAAGCGGAGGAAACGAGCCATACCGAAGTTCATTCGACTTCCAAAGCGATACAGGTGCCGTCGGTGATCCGTTTGCTTAGTTACCGGCATATCCCGCAACAGAGCCGGGCTCTCTCGCGGAAAAATATCTTGCTGCGGGATCGAAACACTTGCCAGTTTTGCGGCACGCCTCTTCCAGCGTCCGAACTGACTCTCGACCACGTGATGCCCCGATCGCGCGGCGGACGATCCTCCTGGGAGAACCTGGTTGCATCCTGCTATTCATGCAACAACCGCAAGGGAGACCGTACTCCTGAAGAGGCGGGATTGAAATTGCAGCGGCGACCGCGTCCTTTCACGTTGCACACTTCGCGACAACTCATGCGCCTGATTGGGCATCGGGACGAAAAATGGCGCAAATATCTCTTCTATTGATTCTGGATGGCAAGGCAACCTTAGCGCCGCGATCGCGTCTAATGAAGTAACTCCTAGAACACACCCCGGGAGGCGGAGCCGGCGTTGAGCCGGTCCGCTTCCCTTCTTGTATTCACTGGCGAAAAATCACCTTCAGGCCTCGCCGCCAATTTTCATTCAATCCAATCCGCGTGATCCGAATTTCCGGCGAAACGTATTTCAACAGGATGTCCGTTGCGGAATGGAATCGCAATCCCGGAGCGGCGATCCAAATAAGCGGCGGCTTGGGATCGAGTTCAATCCCAGCGAAATAACCGTAGCGATGGAAATCACCTTCCCGTTGATGTCGGCAAACACGCAGCCAGTAGTCCATCGCCTGGATCGGCAATTGGATGTCCTCAGACGCCTTCAATTCGATGACAACGAGACGTCCGCGCCGGGTCACTCCTAGCAGATCGAGCACACCTCGGTCTCCCGCGGTCACGGCGGGGACTTGAGAATAAAGATGACGCGGATCGAGCTGGGCGTCCAGCCTCGTGGGGTCATCCAGCACCGAGGCCTCCAGCCAGCGCTCGGGTGCCGCGCGATACAAACTGTGCCGAGTGTCGTTTGCGAGCGGGCCGCGACGCAAATCGAGGGTCCGCATCAGTTCGTCGAGCGCGGGTTCGCCGGAGGACGTGAGTTTCTCGCGTGAATCTCCCAGGCCAAACGAAATTCCGTCCCTCGATGACCAAGTCCCGAATGTGAGACCTCGAAAACCGATTGACACTTCGCTCGTTCCAGGCACAACGCGAAAGCCGATTTCGTTGCCTGCCGGAGGCATGTGCAGTGCAAGCGCATGAATCCGCCGAACAGCGTCGCGCGCCGCGGCTCGCGCCGATTCAGCCTCGCCGCGCGGCACCAGGAAACTTTTCAGGTTTCCGATATCGGCGCAGTCCATCTTTAGCATCCGGCCATCCACGGCCCGGAACTCAAAGATTTCAACGCCCGCACTCGATGAAAGCGCGGCGCAACGCTCTCGCACGCAGCTGCCTGCACCCTCGGGAACAAAGAGCCGCAAGCCCAAGATCGCGCGTACGTCGCCATGGCCTCGCAACCAATCGAGCCACAAGACTCCGAATGCTAGAATGCCTTCCATCGCGGCAGTGCTTTCGCCCGGGGCAACCGCCATCACCGCCCAGGCGCGCGATCCTTCTTGCATGCATCCGCGCGCGTAGACTCCGGAAAAAGAATTCTCGAGATCGGGTGATGCCGTAAGCGATTCAATCGTCGCGTCGGGGAAACACTCCGCCAGCGTCCGTGTGAACCCCGCGCAAAACTGTTCCCGCGTCACTCGTTTGGCAGGACGAGGCGACTGCGCGCGCACAACCTCGAGCCGGCTGGGCGTTGCGCGGCCGAATCGCTGCACTTCCAGCACTACGCGATCTTCCGATCGTTCGCGGACCCGCAGCACGCGCCGCGTCAAATTTCGTTTATCCGACCACAGGTGTACGAGGGGATTCTTGCCTTGGAGGTGTAATTCGCAATGCGGCGCAGCTAGTTCAGCGAGCCATTCGCCATCTTCCCGAATCTCGGCAGTCCCAGACGCGGTAATGCCGTCCAAGGCGTGGCTCAATTCAGTCCAATCGTTCATATACAACCGTCACTCGTTTAGAAAACAGCCGCGCCACTACTCGAGAATCATGCCCGTGATGCGGATCAGAGGATACTCCCGATTCCATTCGGAGGGAAGGTGGGCGCCCAGCGTGACCTGAAAAGTGCGGCTTTGCCCCGGCCCGAGCGGTTTGCCCGCCGGATCGATCAAAATCTGGGCGTCCCGGAGAACCACCTGTCTGAACGGATCGTGAAACTCAAAGTTCACGTTCAAAGCTCGCAGCGTGCGGTTCCCGGCATTGGTAACCGTTCCCGCGACGTAAGTGAACTCCTGGTTCAGCAGGTTCGAAGACTGCGACATTTCGCCGGACTGAAAACGTATCTGCAGTGCATAGGCTTGCTCGGTGGGGCCGAACGGAGGTTTTTGGCCGGCGCCGGGAAGATGCGATCGCGTTGCGCGGCTGAGCAGCACCAGTCCCCCAGCCAAGACAAGCATGATTACTATTCCTACGGCGAACGCGGCGGGGAACCCGCTCCTCTCCTTGCCATTTTCGTTCTCTCCAGGCTCTGCCATTTTCCTATCTTTTCTTTTTAGCGGCCAAATGATAGCCGGAGTACCAATGGTTCGGGCAGCTTGGCCGCCCTCATTCGTTGCTGTACAGTTTCAATATCATACCCGACGCGCCAGAACTCTACCGACCGACTCTCGATATCGGCAATCGCGAAACCAGCTCGCGGATCGCCATCTCGCGGCTGGCCGATCGAGCCTGGATTGAGCAGGTATTTCGTACCCGACTCCGGTTGAAAAGTAGAAAACGAATTGTTCCCGGCAGGTGTGAGATGCAGGACGTGTATGTCGTCACCGCGAAGAGCGAATCCGCCCTGAATGTGGGTGTGCCCGAAAAATGAAATATCAGTGGGAGTGCTAAACAGGCTATCGGCCGCCAGGGCGGGGGAGAAGACGTATTCGTCCTCATCGTGAAAAGCCCCGTGGATCATGGAAAATCCATCCCTTGATACTGGGCCCGTAGGAAGCTTCTCCAGGTATTCCAGGTTCTCGGGAGAAAGTCTCTCGCGCGTCCAGAGCGCGGCGGCGCGCGCGACGGGGTTGAATTCCTCCGCGTCTGCCAGGCCGGCGACGGCTTTGTCGTGATTGCCGCGTATGGCAAAGACTCCCAGCGCTCGAAGCCTATCAATTACCTCATTAGGATCGGGACCATATCCAACCACGTCCCCCAGACACACAGCCTCTTCCCAGCGACCCTCGGCCGCATCGAGGGCGGTTTCAAGGGCCGTCAAGTTGGAGTGGATGTCGCTTAGGATCAGATAGCGCATTACCCGCCTTCCAGCAAACCGAACCATCATAGACGAACGCATACCGCTTGCACGAGAGCTATCGCATTACTCCCGATTGAGAGCCGAAAGCTCCAATGTAGTTAACGAATCAGCATGGAATCGCCGTAACTGTAGAACCGGTACCCGGATTCGACCGCGTGTCGATACGCTCGAAGGATATTTTCGCGCCCGGCGAAGGCTGCCACCATGGCCAGCAAGCTCGATCGTGGCAAGTGAAAATTCGTGAGTAATTGATTCACCACGCGAAACGGCTTCCCCGGATAGAGAAGGATCGTCGCCTCGGCTTTCCCCGCCATCACTGGCTCTTCGCTTCCTGAATTCTTGCCGGCAGCATCTTCGAGCGCGCGCACGACCGTGGTTCCGACTGCGAGTACGGGCCGCTTTCCCCGCTTTGCCCGGCAGAGCGCGGATGCTGTTTCCACCGGAATTTCGTAGGCTTCGGTGTGTATTGCATGGTCCTCGATCTTTTCGGCGCGCACGGGCTCGAAGGTGCCCAGTCCGACCTCGAGCGTAATCTCCGCGATCTCGATGCCGCGCCCGCGCAGTTCTCTGATGATCTCCGGCGTAAAATGCAAGCCTGCGGTTGGGGCCGCGATTGCGCAGCCCCGTTTGGCGTACACGGTTTGGTAGCGCTCCCGGTCGAGAGGCTCGTCCGCCCGTTTGATATATGGTGGCAGCGGGATGTGGCCCAGCCGGTTGAGCGCTTCGTGAAAACCGTTTTTTGAGATGAAGCGCATCACGCGCAACCCGTATTCGCCGCGCCCTTCCACTTGCGCCTCAAGCTCGCCATCGCCGAATGCAATCCGCTCGCGTGCTGGAACTTTCCTTCCAGGCCGCACCAGCGTCTCCCACGCGTCCTCCCCGATTTGCCGGACCAGCAGCACCTCGATGGGCGCTTGCAGGAATTCATAGCGGGCAGGATTATTGCGGCCGGGCGTCTCCGACCGAATGCCGGCGCGCCGCCCGAAAAGACGCGCGGGAAGCACCCGCACGTTGTTGATGACAATGAGCTCGTCACCACGAAGCAGCTTCGGCAATTCACGAAATTGCTGATCTTCCCACCCGCCTGAGACTCGATCGAGAAGCAGCATCCGCGAGGCGTCGCGTTTTTCTAGCGGGCGCTGTGCGATCCGCGCAGGGGGCAAATCGAAATCGAGTTCGCTTACGTTCATCGGGTGGCTGCGGGTTAGGCGTCCTGCGCCGTGCGCTCGGCGATTTCAGTGGCAATATCTCGCATCTCCTCATGGATCCGACCATTTGATGCAAGCATATCGAAACCACCCGGGCGATATGAGCGGCCGGCTAGATCGGTAACCGTTCCTCCCGCCTCTCGAACCAGCAACGTTCCCGCTGCGGTGTCCCATGAATTCAGTCGGAATTCCCAGAATGCGTCGAAGCGCCCGCAGGCCACCGAGCACAGATCGAGGGCCGCGGAGCCATCGCGCCGGACGCCGTGGGAGCGCAGCGTAAATTCCCAGTAGTACTCCATGTTTGCGCTTCGCTTGCGCTGATGTGTCGGAAA
>DASYZC010000109.1:0-5813 GCA_035949735.1 Candidatus Acidiferrales bacterium
CGTCCAGCTTCCTAGCCATTTCCATGTGCCGGATCACGTCGCTCGTCGCTTGCGTTCGCAGGTAGCGCCGTGGCAACCCGTTCAGAAAGTTATCGAGCCTTTTCCCCGCGGCGGGCGCAAGCGTCCGCAAATGGTTCATCAGCTCGGCGTCGCTGTCTCCGTGGAGCCGGTCGTCAACGCTTCGCATCAGAAAATTGGCGGCGCCGATATAAAGTTGCCAGATATTTTCCGTTTTCCAGGGAGTGAGGGCTTCCGGGTTCACGGCCTTGATGTCCGCATACGTGAGCAGGCAAAGCATCTTCAGCCGCTCTGGCGTTTCCATTTTCTCCGCGATCTGGTGGATCGTTTCCGGATCGAAAATATCGCGCCGCAAAGCCGCGCCGAGGTCCAGATGCCGCTCGATCAGAAAGAGGACCGTATCCTGGTCTGCGGCGTCCAAGTCCAGCCTGGCTAGGCACGATTTCGCAACCTCCAGGCTGCCGGCCACGTGACTTTCCGCATTCGTGCCTTTACCTGTATCGTGGAGCAGCAGGGTCAGATACAGCAGGTCCGGCTGTTCGAGTTCGTCCAGAAGCTCCGCAAAACCTCGATCCCATTTCGATTGCGCCTTTCGAAGCGCGTGCAAATTTTCGATGGCCACGAAGCTGTGTTCGTCCACGGTGAACCGGTGTGAATAGTCCCGGATGACCAGCGAATCAATGACCCCGAATTCCGGCAGCAGCGCGGTGAGGAGGCCTAACGAATGCATGGTCCGCAGTGCTTCGGCCGCATGGGGCGCGAGCAGAATCTCCTGCAAATAGTGCCAGAGTTCCGCTCCCCTCGGCGGAGCGGCCGCCACGAGTGGCACGAGTTCCTCTACTTGATGTTCGGTGGCCGAACTGAGCGTCAGCCCATGGCGGGCCATGAAGCGGAACATTCGCAAGGGCAGCTCGGTATCTTGGGTTGCCGCTTGCCGCTGCAGAAAAATTCTTCCGTCCACCACCGCGAACTCTGCGTTGGAAAGACGCGACCGCAAATTTTGAAATTGGCGGTAAAGGGACGGCCTTGCCGCCGGAAACTCGTCCATAAGCTGCGCGGCCACCCGGTGAATCAATCTCGCTTGATTGAAGTAAATACGCATCCAGTCCGAGGCGCCTGGAATATGTCCATTCCGGACGCCAATTTTCTGCGCGGCTGCTTCGTCCTGCGCCGCCCATGCCAGAGTGTTGTCGTCCCGCCCGTGGCGCCAATGCAAAAAGCAGCGCACGGACACTAGGAAATCCAAAGCCGCATCGAACTTCGGCCGAAGCGACGGCGGCAGCAGCGCTTTGCCGTCTGGCCAAGTGTTCGTTTCCTCCATGGCCGCGATCAGCGCGAGCCAGTGCGCCAGATTGTGGTCGCGCAGCCCCCCGGGACCATCCTTAACGTTCGGTTCCAGGTGAAATACAGTGTTCCCGAATTTGTTGTATCGCTCTCGGGTGAGGTCCGTCAGGCGCTGAACGATCGCCCGAGATTCGCGCAGCACAAGTTTCGGGATCACCTCGTCGTGCAGACGGTTGAAAAGCGCCCGGTCTCCAGCGAGATAGCGGCAATCGAGAAGAGAGATGGCGAACTCGACATTGTTGGGATCGAATTTTTCGCACTCAGATAGTGTTCGGGTTGCGGGACTCAATTTCAGCCGCAAATCCCACATCTGTTGCGATAAAGCTCGAACGCCGTCCTTAACTGCCGCTTCGAGCTCCGCACCGCTCTGGAGAAACAGAATGTCGATGTCCGAGTAGGGGAAAAGGCGCCTTCGTCCGAATCCACCCAGGGCGACGAGCGCGAGATCCTTGGCGCTTTCACCTTCGGGGATCATCGTATTCCACAGGCGCAGCGCCAGTGAATCTACAAGATCGGCTCGGCCGCCCACGGCGGCTTGCCCGTCGCCCGTGCTCGCGAAATCCTGCTGCAGCCGCGTTAGTCCCTCGGAATATAGATCGCGCAGCTCGCGCCCCGCTGTGGATTTCTCTGACATGTCTCCAGTGGATACAGTTTTTCTCTAACGCCGTGTGTCGCTCGATTGCCTGTGGCGCGCTCGAAACCTATGATTCTATGGTTTTTTACAAGTGCGGGGAGAAAAATCTCTACCCAGGCAACACCAGATCACGCCGGATGATTCTCCGACGCAATGTCTAAGGGACTATGGATCTAGACCCATCGACGGGGGCTATTTTTCGATGACGCCGCAGGCGATGCGATTGCCTGAGTTCCCGGCGGGATCGCTCATCAGGTCGTCGGCCTTCTCGTGGATTACCAGCGAGGTGCCGCCGTCGTGGAAGAGCGAATTCGCGCCGCCACCTAGAGTGACGTCTTTCGCCACAAGTGAGGCGCTGCCCTTGCCGTTCGCTCCCACGGTGAGATTGCGCAAATCGCCGGCATGCGGATGCGGGTTTTCGGGATTGTTGACGCCATGGTGCGCATTCGTTGGATTGAAGTGGCCGCCGGCCGTTTTGAAATCCGGCGCGTCGCACTTTCCGACCGCATGGATGTGGATCCCGTGGCTGCCTGGCGGCAATTGTTCTACTTTCACCGCAATCTTGACTCCGCCTCCGCTGATAGAGGTTATTCGCGCCGTGCCAATCTTCGTACCTTGGGCGTTCAGGATGTCCGCATGCGCAGACTTATGTGCGGAATCGGCGGCCGCGACCGTGAAGCAGACGAAAAGAAACGCGGGAATTGCTAGGAAGTTGTGAGCGCGCATGGTTGTTTCCTCCGGTGGGCTGGCGGGCTAGGAGCCAGCGACCGGCATTCTATCACCGGGCAGGGTTGCCAGATAGCTGGGAACCTCCAGATCAACGTAGGGATCAGTGCTTTGGGGCCACGTAGCCTTCGGGCAGCTTGGAGCCTTCTCCAAAGAAGAATTGCTCCATCTGCTCTTCCATGATTTTCTGCGCGTTTGCGTCCAGCGGGTTCAGCCGAAACTCATTGAGCAGCATCTTCGAGTGGTTCACCCACATCGCCCATGCCTCCTTGGAGACATTCTCATAGACGCGCTTGCCGATCTCACCCTTCCAAGGCACGCGGTCCAACCCGGGCAATTCTCGTCCCAGCTTTACGCACCGCACCATGCGAACCGTCTGCGTGCCAGACTCTTTCTCATCAGCCATCTCGCGTGCCTCCCAAAAAATCATCTCGAAAATTGTCTCTCCATATTAAGCGCCGTGGCCATCGGCCCGCAACCGCCGAATCGCTCATGCGCAACCAAGCCGGCGAAGCTGCCGCCTCGTACGAACCCCCGCTCTGTATGTACCGATTGCTTGAACACTCGACAATAGGTAAACTCGCGCCCTCGATTTGCACAGTCGTCCAAGAAATGAGGTCCGCTATGCATACGAAAAGGGTCGCTCTCGCTGCAGGCCATCTGGCGGCAATGATCGCTTTGGCCGCAGCGCTTTCATCGCCGGTCTACGCGCAACAGGCCAAAGCCACAGACTACCCGCCGCCCAAGCCCGCGTTTCCCGGCCAGACGAATGCTCCCCCTCCCGCGAAGAAATCACCGCCGTTCAATGTCGATACGATCATCCAGCGATTTATGGCGCCGTGGTCGCTCGCTTTTCTGCCGGACGGCAAGATGCTTGTCACCGAACGCTACGGATTCATTCGCGTCGCATCGATGAACGGATTTTATTCGGCGCCCATCGCCGGTGTCCCAGACACGAAGATCGTTGCTGCTGAATCGTTGCACGACATAGAGATCGATCCGGATTTCGCTAAGAATCGCCTGATCTACTTCACCTACTTCGCTCCGCCACCGGGCGAGGAACCGGGTGTTTGGCCCATTGACGTCTTCTACGGCAACGTGTGGAAAGCCTCCGTTTCCGAGCGCCGCACGATGCGGGTTGGCGAGGAGCGGGTGGCTCGCGCGCGGTTGAGCGAAGACGAAAAGCGCCTCGAAAATGTGCAGGTGCTGCTTGACGGTGTGAACCGGCGAATCGTCTTTGCTCCCGACGGCACCATGTTCGTCACCGGCGCGGACCGCTTCCGGTTTTACGAGCCGAGCTACGACGGCACGAACCACGAAATTACCGACCCCGATATCCTGCGCAATTTCACCGGGCGCGTTGTGCGCATCAATCGCGACGGCTCGATCCCCAAAGATAATCCGTTTCTTGATCAACCGACTGTGCTGCCCGAAACATACTCCTACGGCCATCGCGATCCGGAAGGCGCCGCGATCAATCCGGTCACCGGAAAGCTCTGGGTGATCGAGCACGGCCCGCTCGGCGGCGACGAAATCAATATCATTAAGCCGGGCGGCAACTACGGCTGGCCCAACGTCAGCTACGGCCGTCGCTACAACGGCGATCCCATTGCGGGGACGGGAGCCACCGCCAAGGCGGGCACGGAGCAGCCCATATACTTCTGGTATCCCGACATCGCTCCCTGCGGAATGATGTTCTACACCGGAGACCTTTTCCCGGAGTGGAAAGGAAACCTGTTCGTCGCGGGAATGTTTGCGAGAACCCTGATCCGCTTAGTGCTAGACGGCGATCGCGTTGTGGCGGAGGAGAGATTGCTTCACGATCTCAACGAGCGCATTCGCGATGTCCGGCAAGGTCCTGACGGCGCGATCTACCTGCTCACCGACGACGGAAAGCTCTTGCGGCTCACACCCAAGAAGTAACTCGCGCACCGCGACACGTTTGTCAATCCGAAGAGCCGGCAGCCCTGCGGCGCGGCCGGAAAAACTGATCCACCAACGAAAGTCCACAGGACCCACTTGACAAAAGCACATTCATGTTGTGCTAGTTTGAAATCGGGCGCTGCTTGGCCCAGAAAGGAAGCAACAACGGAGCCTACGTATGACGCGGGAGTGTTGCAGCCTCTGCACGAAACACAACTGGAACTCGAGGAGCCATCCCACTCAGATGCGCCTGGAAACCTCCGGTGCGCCGCCTTTCGTTTGGGCGGATGCCGGGAGGACTTTCCGGGCCACAAGCGCAACGTTCAAAGGTCTAATCGCCAAAGTTGGCGAGCAGAGCACATTCTAACGTCATGAAAACAAGGGTTCGCGACCAGTTCTAATCGCCAAAAACCCGCTATCTAGCTCCGCCAGGTTTTTGCCGGAGCGTTAATTGGCTCCCTTCGGTGAATTATTCGACAGCTTCTCTGCTTCCTGGCTTCGCCGCCACGTGTAGTAGCCGTCGAGAGCCTTGAGTTTGTCGGCATTGGGGAGCGGAATCGCTTTCGACGGATCGTTGAGATTCATCACTTCTGGCTTGGAGTTGTTGAACGCGGGCCAAATTGGCATGCCCTGCGCGTTTGGGTCTCCAGTCTTGACGAAATTTACCCAGTAGGAAGAAACCGTTTCGGAGACGGCCCGGTCTTCGGCACTGGGAGGCATGCTCGGCGTGAAGTTGCCGAACACGTAAGAAATTTCGGCGCCGTGCGCCGCGCCCCAACTTTTGAACTGCGGCTGATCGGGATAGGGTGGGCGGTGGCTGAAATAGTAAACGTAGACTTTGCTCTTGCCTCGATTCGATTCCAACCGCGCCCAAGTCCATGTGCTCCACCCAAAGGTGGAATCGCGGGCGAGATCACGGGCGGAGCGCAGCGTTTCGGAGTCCGAGCCGGTCGGATAGGCGGCCAATATTTTGTCCGCGTAATCGCCGTAGCCGGCGTGAACGCTGGCTTCGTAAGCCGACGGCGTGGTGGTGGCCACAAACAGCGCGCCTTCGTCTGAGTTGGTGCCGATCAGCACTGGGGTGTCGTTGTAGCGGCCCTCTTCATAGAGGTTGTATTGATCGCTCGGAAGGACGTAACCATCGAAGGTGGGCCAGAGACCGGCGCCC
>DASYZC010000110.1:0-13503 GCA_035949735.1 Candidatus Acidiferrales bacterium
GGTAGAAACTTTCGATGAGGAATTGCAAACTCTGGTCGCGGATATGTTTGAGTCCATGTACGCGGCAAATGGCGTGGGACTGGCGGCGCCGCAAATCGGAATCGGCAAGCGGCTCAACGTAATTGATGTCAGCAACGGGAAAAATCCGGAAGCGAAGATTGTCTGCGCGAATCCGGAAATCGTCCATGCCGAGGGCGAGCAGCGCGAGGAGGAAGGCTGCCTTTCAGTGCCCGGATTTCGCGGATATGTGCCGCGGCCCATGTACGTGACCGTGCGCGCGCAAGACGCAACCGGAAAAGAATTTGAAATGCGCGGCGAAGGGTTGCTGGCGCGCGCATTTTGCCACGAGATCGATCACCTCAATGGAGTACTGTTCATCACGCATCTCAGTATGCTGAAGCGAGACATGATCAAGCGCAAAATCCGCAAGCTGAAAAAAGCCGGCGAGTGGTAGGCCGTCGTGCCGCTGCGAATCGTATTTTGCGGCACGCCGGCGTTTGCGGTTCCGTCGCTGCATCGCCTGATCGCGCAGCCTGAATTCGAGATTGCCGGGGCCGTCACCCAGCCGGACCGCCCGCGCGGCCGGGGCAGGGAAATTGCGATTTCGGCGGTAAAGGCCGCGGCTGTGGAAGCAGGAATCCCCGTTTATCAACCCGAAAAGATCCGATCGGAGGAAGCTTACGAATATTTTCGCGGCATCGCACCGGACGTGGTTGTCATCATCGCGTACGGGCAAATTATCCCGCCGCGTTTGATTGCGATTCCGCGGCTCGGCTGGATCAACGTGCATGCGTCGCTGCTGCCGAAGTATCGCGGCGCCGCTCCCATCAATTGGGCGATTATCAACGATGAGAGGCGGACTGGCGTAACCACGATGCAGATCGACGCAGGTCTCGATACGGGGCCGATGCTGTTGCGAAGCGAAGTCGAGATCGGACAGGATGAAACGGCTCCCGAACTCGCGGCGCGTCTAGCCGAAGCGGGTGCGCCACTTATCGTGGAAACTTTGCGAAAACTGGATCGCGGAGAAATCACTCCGGCGCCGCAGGACAATTCGCAAGCGACGCTTGCGCCGATCCTCAAGAGGGACGACGGGAAGATCGATTGGCAGCTCAGCGCGCGGAAGATATACAACCGCATCCGCGGCTTGCAGCCCTGGCCCGGCGCGTTTACCAGCTTTCGCGGAAGGAACTGCCAGATTTGGGGCAAGCCGCTCAAACCGGTCGCGGCGGGTGGCGAGCCCGGCTTTATCTTGCCGACGCAGGGCGATGGATTGCTGGTGATCTGCGGCGGGCCCGCCGCCTCAGTCTTGCGAGTCGAGCACATCCAAGTGGAAGGCCGCAAACGGGTCACGGACTTCGAGTTCATGCGCGGGGCGCGCATCGAACCGGGTGAGCGCTTCGGCGCGTAGAGCCTCACCATGGGTGTCTCCCCATCCAGAAAAATCGCATACGACGTGCTGAGGCGCGTGGAAGCTGAGGGCGCGTACGCAAGCGACCTGCTCCACGCGGCGCTGACTTCGCGCGTGAAACCGGACGATGCGGCGCTCGCCACTGAAATTACTCTGGGTGTTCTGCGCTGGCGAAGGCTTCTGGATTTTCTTCTGGAACGGCATCTCAAGAAACCCGTCGGCCGCCTGGATTTGCCCGTAATACTCGCGCTGCGAATGGGGCAGTATCAGCTGCGTTTTCTGGACAAGATTCCGGCGCGCGCAGCAATCAACGAATCCGTCGAGCTAGTAAAGAGTGCGAGGAAAAGTTCCGCGGCGGGGCTGGTGAATGCCGTGTTGCACAGGGCGGAGAGTGAAGCTGAGTCTGCCGTCGAAGCATTTTTGCCGCCTGATGTTCCGCTTTCCGAGCGGCTCGGAATTTTGCATTCGCATCCCACGTGGCTCGTCGAACGCTGGCTTTTGCGGCTGGGCGAGCAGCAGACAGTCGCATTACTTCGCGCCAACAATCAGACGCCAAAGCTTAGTTGCGCCGTGCAGGATTTCAGCCGGTGTGAGGAAGTGCTCAGTGCTCTCACGAAAGCTGGCTTGCGAACACAGACTGGAGTACTCCTTAGAAACGCCTTCTCGGTAAGCGGCGGGAGCCCCGCACAAACAGAGGCGTTTCGAGCGGGCGAAATTTCGATTCAAGACGAAGCATCCCAGGCAGTACCGCTGCTGCTCGCAGTTCAAGCGGGAGACCGCGTGCTGGATCTCTGCGCCGCACCGGGCGGAAAGACTGCCGCACTGATGCGCGCCGCCGGAGGCACGGGCGTCGTGATTGCGGCAGACCGCCATTCGCACCGGCTCGCCGCCATGCGAGGGCAATTGGACCGGCTCGCTGCCGGCAGAGCGCATCTGGTCGAGCTCGACGCCGAACAGCCGCTCCCTTTCCAGGGACGATTCGACCGCATTCTCCTCGACGCCCCATGCTCGGGCACGGGCACGCTCGCACGGCATCCGGAAATTCGCTGGCGGCTGGAATTAAGTCAACTTGCGGAATCCCACAAGCATCAGGTGAGCATGCTTCGCATGGCGTTGTTGCAACTCGCTCCTAGCGGAAGGCTGGTTTACTCGACGTGCTCCATGGAGCCTGAGGAAAACGAAGAGGTGGTGGAGGAAGTGCTGCGCGACACGCCGTCGGTACAACGAATCCCGCCAGCCGAAGTGGCGGAAGCGGTCACGCCGCATCTCGCAGCCGGAGTGGATCCGAATACGTTATTTGACGCCGACGGATATTTTCGAACGTCGCCGTCACTGCATCACACCGATGGTTTTTTCGCCGCCATTCTCGCTTCCGCGGATCGTGGGTGCACGCCCAATCGTGCTAGGCTGATGGGCAGAGGCGCGCACGAGTGAATTTCCGGGAGCGTTTGCAATGGATTTTACGCATGGCTCTGCTGGTGTTCGTGCTGTCATCCGTGGGATTCCTCAGCGCGCTCACGGCCATGCGGTTCGAGATTCAGGGCAGGGAAGTGGCCATGCCCGATCTGGTGGGTAAATCAGCGAGTCAGGCAATGCAAATTCTCCGTGGACGCCGGCTGAGTTTAAAAATCGAGGACAGGATATACAGCAATCTTCCCGTTGACGCCGTGGTTCGGCAAAGTCCTCCGCCAAACATGAGCGTCAAAGCCGGGCAAGATGCGCATGTGGTGCTCAGTTTGGGGCCGCAGAAGGTGACGATTCCGCTGCTCCTGGACGAGAGTCTGCGCGCGGCGCAGGTGGAGCTGCTTCGTGCCGGAATGCAGCTCGGCGAAGCCTCCAGCGTCTATCTCCCGGGCGGCGAGGAAGATTCCGTTCTTCAGCAGGACCCGGCGCCCGGTACGACGGACGTCACGAGTCCTCATGTGGATCTGCTCCTCTCGCTTGGGCCACGACCGCCCGCGTTCGTGATGCCGGAACTCGCGGGACTTCAGTTTACCGAGGCCGAATCGAAATTGAATGCATCGGGCTTGAGAGTTTCTAAACTTACGCCGGTCGCCGCACCCCAAGCGCCTGCCGGCACCGTGGTAGGCCAATCGCCCGCACGCGGCCAGCGAGTCGACTCAACCACGAAAATCGAATTGCAAATCGCGCAATCGCAATAGGGTTCGTCTTTCCTGCTGGCAATTCGCGCGGCTCCGCGTCGCCACGAATCTGTGTAACCGACTTTCGCGCTGTGGGGTCAATACAGGGCTGTTCCCGCTACCGGATTTGGCGATAAAATATTAAGTAGTCTAGTTATTTCGGGCGACGTATGATGTCGCTGATTTGAAATTCATCCCTCTCAGGGAGGTTGCTGCTCACTAAAATTTGAGGAGGTAAAGATGGATAGGCGAAAGATGTTGAGGTTCTTGGGAATCAGCCCTGCGTTTCTTACCGGGTTTCCTGCTGGAGCTGAGACGCCTCGGGCGCGGGTCTCCTCGGAAAACGGCGGGGGTCACGCGGAGGGCCTGATTACGGTCATGAACCCTGCGATCGCAGGGAAGCTGGCGACACGCGTTCCTCTGGCGGCACCGCTCGATAGCCTTCAAAACAAGAAAATCTACATGGTCAATCTTTCCTGGGAAGGTCCGGATGCCGCGAACTATTTCTATGGAGCGATGACGGAATGGCTTAACAAGCATTATTCCGGCGTCAAGACGATCGTGAAGGTCACGGCGGAGGGGATGTTTGGCAGCGATCCCTCGATCCTGAAGGACATCACCGCTAGTGGGGCTTCCGCGGCAATTGTCGGCGTCGCTGGTTGAAACGGCTGCTGCGCGGCCGTGAGCCGCTGGGCAAAGCAAATCCAGATGCAGTGCAAGATTCCCGCCATTGGCGTCGCGTCATCGAACATCGTGCATTACGCAACCGGCTACGTTGCCAAATATCAGACTGGCATGCCGATTCGATACGTTTCCGTCCCATTCCCATTCACCGGCCAGCCGCGAATGGTCGACGTCGGTTACGTGACCGGCAAGGACATGCTGACGGGCCAGCCGTTGATGACCGCCGTGGTCAATGCGCTCACCAGTCCTCTAACGGCCGAGGAGAAAATATCGGGGCCGGCTCCGGAAGAGGCCGTCGAGCCGAGATTGCTTCCGGCCGATTCGGAAGAGAACCTGCGGTGGCTCTTCGAGGACAAGGAATGGACCGATTTCAACTCGATCATTCTTCCCACTGAAAAGCGCGTGACTGCGATGCTCAAGGGTACCAGTCACAAGCCCGACGAGGTGATCAAAACGATCAATATCACCGGCGGTGCCCGACCTCTCACCGTGGAGAAAGTGGCCGTCAGCGCCGTAATGGCCGGTGCATCGCCGGAACATTTTCCGGTGATTTTGGCTCTGGCCACCCAAGCGCCTTTCGGCAACTCCACGAGTTCAATGGCGAATATGGTGGTGATCAGCGGTCCGATCCGCAACAAGCTCAAGTTCAATTGCGGGACCAATGCGATGGGGCCGTACAACAGGTCGAATGCCGTGGTCGGCCGCGCCTTCACAATCATGTCCAAGACGGCGGGCGATCTCCGCAACGATGTGAATGCCTGGGAAACTTTGGGCAACACGATGCAATACAACAATATGTGCTATGGCGAAAACGAGGAGGCTTTGCCCGAAGGCTGGGATCCTTTGCACGTTGAAATGGGCTTCAAGCCCACGGATAACGTCCTTACCGTGGGAACGGGCTGGAGCAGCATCGCCAGCGTGGGAGCCAGCCAAAGCATCTATCCGACGCATTACTTGATGCGCGATTACATGAGTTCGTTCTGCGCATCGGGCTCAGCCGCCACGATCGTGATAGATCCAACCGTCGCAGGCTTACTGAAAGACGTCCATGGATTCAAGACCAAGGCCCAACTTAGCGAGTGGTTTTCGCAGAACATCCAGAAAACCGCTGGCTCCTATTGGGGCAACGGCGTCATTCAGAGCACCGCTGTTCCGTTCGCTCTCCAGGGTCTCGAGCCTTACGCGAGCTGGAGAAAACTGCCGGATGACGCGCTCATCAAGCCATTCACCAACCCCAAGGCCATCCACGTGGTCGTAGCTGGCGGGAAAGTCCAGACAATGTGGTTCGTCACGGATTTTGGCATCCGCCGGGGCGTGTTGATCGACGATTGGGCGTAGAGCTAAAATTAAGTTGACCAGCGGCGAGCGCGGGACGCAAACCCCGCGCTCGTGTCTCAGAAGGGAGTAGATTATGAAGCCTCAACTCTGGGCGGGCTTCTTCTTGGGATCCCTGATGCTCGTGGCGGCGGTTTCTTCCCGCGCTTTGCCGAACCAATCGGCGCGGACGTCTTCGGCCGCCAAGGCGGACCAACACGCTTCGGTGTCCGCAAAAGAGAAAATTCCCCTTCCGCAGGTACCGCGCATCACCGCCGAGGAAGTGCAGCGGCTGATAAAAGACAAGGGGAATGTGGTGCTTGTCGATACCGACGATTCCGAGAGTTACGGCGACGAGCACATCAAAGGCGCCGTCAACATCGCCTACGACCCCACGGCCGATCCCCGGGCCCAGGACGAAACGCTCTCCGCACTCCCGGGGAACAAGCTGATCGTCTTCTACTGCAATTGCCCCCACGAGGAGGATAGCGCGCCTCTGGTTCTGGAGATGTGGGAGTTGAATTACGACCACGACAAGGTGAAGGCGTTGCAAGGTGGGCTGACCCGTTGGGAACAGTTGGGCTATCCGCTTGCCGGCAGTTCCGTGGGCGCCACTACGGAGAAGGGGAACTGAGCCAACCTCCTCTGGCAACTGCCCATGCGCGAGCAGTCGTCGGTAGATCCTGGGTCTTGACACTGCGACGAGCCGCTAGTCGCTGTGTTAAGATTCACCCGACAGCATGAGCTACGCGAGAATCGAGATCGCGCCATCCATTTTGGCGTCGAATTTCGCCAAATTGGGCGATGAAATTCGCGCTGTTGAAGAAGGCGGCGCGGACGTGATACACGTGGATGTGATGGATGGGCATTTTGTGCCCAATATTTCCATCGGGATTCCGGTCGTCGAGTCTCTCCGCAAGGCAACCCAGCTTCCGCTGGACGTGCATCTGATGATCGAACGGCCCGAGGAATATATCGACGATTTCGTGAAGGCGGGGGCTAATCGCGTGCTAGTGCACGAGGAGGCGACTGTCCATTTGGATCGGGCCCTGGCCATGATTCGCGAGCTTGGCGCGGAGGCCGGCGCGGCGATCAATCCCGCAACGCCAATCGCGATGCTTGCGGAAGTTCTCGACAAAGTGGATACAGTCCTCGTGATGTCCGTGAACCCGGGTTTCGGAGGGCAGGAATTTATTGCTGGAGCTTTTGAAAAAATTCGGCAGTTGAACCAGTGGCGCGCACGCTATAATCTCGGCTTCCGGATTGAAGTCGATGGCGGCGTGGACGCGGAGAATGCCGCCGAATTGGCTCAAGCCGGGGCGAACACTCTCGTTGCGGGAACTTCGATCTTCCACACGCCCGACCCGGCGGCGGCAGCGCGCCAAATGCGCAAACTTGCAACGCAGGCCCTGAGCCAAAGGGCCTAAAATAGCGATCGGGGTTAGTCCTGATGAAAAGATATTTTGCCGCGATGGCCGTAATCCTCTGGTTTGCTGGCTCGTTATCGGCCGGGCTTCCGAACCACAAAAAAGTTAAGATCACAAAGGTAAAGACGCCCACCGCCCAGAAGAAAGCCCCCTCCGCCGATTCCGCCGAGCCTGACAAGGTGCTGTACATGCGCGCCATGCAGGACGTCCAGCACAAAAAGTTCACGGAGGCTCGTCTGGACTTTCAGACGCTGATCAATACCTATCCGGACAGCGAATACCTGGCCAAAGCCAAACTCGGCGTGGCCGATTCCTTCTATAAGGAAGGCGGCACCTCGAATCTTACTCAAGCAGTGGAGGAGTACAAAAACTTTATCGTTTTCTTCCCGTTTCTAGACGAAGCCGCCTATGCGCAGATGCAGGTTGGGATGGCGCACTACCGCATGATGGAGAAGGCAGATCGCGACAATAGCCAGGCGGAGGCGGCCGACCAGGAATTCCGCACTTTCCTGGAGAAATATCCCCAGAACCCCCTCGTTCCGAAGGCGGAGCAGTACTTGCGCAATGTCCAGGAAGTTTTGGCGGATGGTGAGTTCAGGGTAGCTCGCTTTTACTACCTAAAGCAGGACCTTCGGGCCTCCGCGGCGCGCCTGGTGGAGGTTTCGGATCGATATCCGCTATATAGCCAAAGCGATGACGCCCTCTTCATGCTGGGCAGCATCTACTCGCGCGCGAAGCAAGTCTCCAAGAACGAAGATGACAAAAACCATTGGGCCGATCTGGCCGCCAAGTGCTACGAAAGAATCGTTCGCGACTATCCCCTTTCGGATACTGCGCCCGAAGCCAAAGCCCGCCTGAAATTAATGGGTATGGCCGTTCCCGCCGCTGACCCAGCCGCCATGGCCCGAATGCACAAGGAGCGGCTGTATGCCAAGGAGCACCATCCGAACCGAATCTTGAAGCTGCCGCTCGCGGTCATCAAATCCAACCCCGATGTTTCCGCTGCGGCGCACTCTGGCCAGCCGGATCTCAAGCCACCCGATGACCTGATTTCTGCAACGGAGGTTTTGAACCAGGGCGCGGCTGGCCCTTCGTTCAGTGTGGTTGGCGCAGCCGTCAGTGCGCCAAGCGGGAGCGGAGGCGATGCCGGCGGCGGTAGTTCAAACTCCGTTGAAACCGAGACGGTCACCTCGTCCGACGATTCGGCTGTCGATCCGCAGCCCGCGACTGGCGCGGCCGCGACTACGCCATCCGCGACATCGTCTGATCCGGCGACTACGGATAGCACGAGTGCAAATGCGACGTCTCAAACTCCTGCTACAGACGCCTCTAAATCCGACACCAAGACGACCGCTCCGCCAAGTGATCCTCAGTCCGAATCCACCAGCAAGAAAAAGAAGGGCTTTCACAAGATGGTGCCCTGGTAAGCATGTGTTTACCCCCTGCTAACAACTGTAGCACTCTGACGCGCTGAGTTCGTTGACGCCCCCGGTCTGTAATGGTGCAATAGGTGTGAGACACAGACGCAGTTTGTCCGTAAACGCGTGGGGAGCCAGGTGCCCAAGATCCTGATCGCCGACGACAATTCCAACGTCCAGAAGACGGTTGCGTTAGTCTTCCAGGAGCGAGGCGTCCAAGTCGTCTCCGTGGGCAATGGAGAAGCGGCGGTGCGCCGCATCCCGGATCTCGACCCGGACCTGGTCTTAGCCGATATTTTCATGCCCGTTCGTAATGGCTATGAGGTCTGCGAGTTCGTCAAGAAAGATCAGCGCTTTTCGCACATCCCGGTAATTTTGCTCGTCGGCGCATTTGACCCGCTTGACGAAAAGGAAGCGCGGCGCGCTGGCGCAGATGGCATTCTCAAGAAACCCTTTGTTCCGCCCGATGCTTTGATCGCCATGGTAATGTCCGCGCTCGAAAGAAGCCCTAGAGCCGCGGCCGAACTCGCGAAGGCGAAGGAAGCCAAGGGAACGCCCGAGCCGCATCCGATGCCACAGCTTGAGGTTCCCGCAAGAAAAGAATCCAAGCCCCTGCCGAACTTTCCCGAGCCGGCCCCCGAAGAAGCCCCGCTAGCCTACGGGTTCGGCGGCAGCCGCTCTTCAAGCGACGAAAAGAAACAAGCCCGAAGCGAGCCAACCGCCCTCACTGCCGAACCGGCTGCGGGTGATGCTGAGTTCGATGACGCAGCCGACTGGCGGCGTGGCGCCCGGGACTTCGAAATTCCCCCCGAGGCGGCGAACTTGCCGGCATTTTCGCCCGATGGCGACTGGGAACCGGCTCCGTCTTCATCTGAACCCGGCGCGGCACCAGATGCGATTGCCCCGCGAGAAACGGATTTGCCGGCTACCGTGCCGTTCGCAGCGCGGGCGTTGAGCGAACTCGAGACTTCCGCGGACGACTTCTTTGAACCGGAGCAGCCAACTGCCGCGCCTGCCCCGCCTCAAGACAACGCTGAACCCAGCCTTGGGCAGTCATTGGCCGCTGCCAAGTTGGGCGAATCATCCGTCTCCGAATCCCACGCTGAGCATACGCCGGCGCAAGAGCCGCACTGGATGGATGCCGTTGCGGCCTCTGGAGCGCAGCATCCGCAAAACAATTGGATGACTGCACTGGGCGAGCAGCAGGCAGAGGGCATCCTGCCTGATGTGGCTGGGCAACCGACCACCAGTGAGGCCAATTCCGCTTCTATTGACGCGCCAGTCGAATCCGCGGGGCGCCCGCACTCCGCGGGCGAGGAAACATTCTTCGCTGACGAACCCGAGGCGGGCGAAACGGCGAAAAATTTCTTCGTTCCAGAGTCGTCGACTCCCGAAGTAAGTAAGGAATTTGATGCGCGGCCCTTTGAAACCGCAGGCTTCCCGGCGATGCAGTTCTTTCCGTCCGAAATTGATCGGGAAAACACGAGTCCAATTTTCTTCAAAGATCCGGCCCTTGTGGAGCCTCCGCCGGTCCACGTGACTCCTGAGCCGCTATTGGTGGATGATGAGCCGCGCCAAGCTCCGGAATATGGTTCGCATACGGAGGAGCTTCCGCCCGCCCATTCTTTTCTCGTGCCCGAAGGGGATCAAGCCATCGCAGAGGAATCAGCTGCACACGGCGCTGAACCTCATAGTGTTGGCGCGCCGTCGCTATCCGCTGCTGCCGACGTCAACGAGCGTATCCCAACCAGCCATCCGCCGAATCGTGAAGCGCTAGCCGACATTCCGTTTCTCGTTCCTCCGCCGGGTTTCCGGCCGGACGCTCCGCCGGAATCTGCCTTGGCCTCCGATACGGTGGACGCGGTGGTGCAAAAGGTCCTGGAGAAACTGGAACCGCAGCTTCACGAGTTGCTTTCGCGGGGCGTTCTGAAACCGCTGGTGGAAAGCCTCCTCCAAGGCGAATTGGCCAAGAAGGAAAGATAGCGCGTTCGCTGAACCCTCCCCTCAAAAAAGTGACGAGTAGGACGGTCGTCATCCCTTATTTTTCAGTGACTTAGAGCGGTTCCTACTCGGACGAAGTGTCGATCAGAGATGTCCCCGACTGTTCTCAGAGGCCGGCTTCGCGAAACGAAATGCGGGCAATCGCGGCCCAGTCGGCCTCGCCCATCCCTTGAGCCGTGGCCGCCAACATGCGGTCGCGAACCAGACTGGCTATCGGCATAGGTACGGCGACAGCTTCAGCCGCCTCAAGCGCTAATCGGTTGTCTTTCATCCCCAAAGGCATGCGGAAGCCGACAGGCTCAAAATTGTCAGCCGCGATCATCCCGCCATAGGTTCGATAGATTGGCGCGGAAAAGAGCGTTCCGGTAACCACGTCCAGAAATTTTGCGGGGTCGACTCCGGATTTTCTGATGAGCGCAAACGCCTCCGCCAGGCTTTCGATGACCGTGGTGATCAGGAAATTGCCCGTGATTTTCACCAGATTGGCCGCAGGCGCCTCTTCGCCGACCACAAATGTCTTCTGCCCCATGGCGTCAAACAGGCACCGGCAACGTTCAATCTGTTCCGCGGGGCCGGCGGCAGCGATGAAGATTTTCGCGGCAGCCGCAGCATCCGGGCGACCGAAAACGGGCGCGGCAATATAGTGCTGTTTTCTTTCCCGATGCGCCGCCAACAAGCGATGCGACATAGCCACACTCATGGTGCTCATCGAAATGTGTACAGAGCCGGCGGGAAGCGACTCGATGATCTTGCCGTGTCCGAAGATTACATCTTCCACGGCGTGATCGTCCGCCACCATGGTAATCAACGCCTCTGCGCTGGCCGCGGCTTCAGCGGGAGTGCTGGCAACCGCTGCGCCGAAAGGCCGCAATTCCTCGGCGCGGCTTCGCGTTTTGTTGTAAACCACGAGCGCGTGGCCTGCTTTGATCAGATTCCGGGCCATAGCGGAACCCATGTTTCCAATGCCGACGAAGCCTACTTTCATTTCTCTTGTCCCCCGGCTTTCTTTTGGCGCGTAGCGGCGCGTTCACCGCTCGCTGCCTTTTGCAAATCCGCCCGCCAACCGAGCTCGGCAAGTATCCGGCTGCCGCTGCGTAACAGATCGACTTTCACACGATCGAGATCATGAAACAGCAGCTTTCCGTCGCGTTTGCGCCATCCGCCCGCAATCATCACCGAGTCGATATTCGCCAAATTCGCTTGCATGACCACTGTGGCAACCGGATCGTGGACCGGCCACAGATTCAACGCGTCGGCACGGATGAACACGAGATCGGCCTGCTTGCCCGGAGTGATTGTGCCGATGCGATCCTGGAAGCCCAGCATCCGCGCGCCTTCGACTGTGATCCAGGAGAGTGCCTCGCGCGCCGGAATGGTGGAAGTCTCCGGGATACCGCCGGTGGCGGCGCGGTGCGCGGCGTTATCGAGAGCGCGCTGATGCGCGAGCGCGATCCGTGCGACGGTCAGCATATCTCCCGAAATTACGCTCTCGAGATCCACGCCCAGCGACGGCGCGGCGCCTAGCTTGCGCAGGCGACCCGTGATCGGGTGACCGTGCCCCTGAGCCATTTCGTCTTCCGGGGCGACCGAGAACGTGACACCGCGATCCACAAAACGGGCCAATCTCTCATCGGAGAGGTCGTTTCCGTGGACGATGTTGACATAATCCTGGACCAAGTTTTCCTGCTCGAGGACATCCCAACCGTTCGGACTTTTCGGGGGGCTGCCGCCTTGGTGCATTGAAGCGATCAGGCCTAGTTCGCGCGCCAATCGAAAATCGTGCAGCGCGACATCCAGGGTCGAAAAATGCGGACCCAGGATTGCGAGGCCGAGCGTGAGCAGTTGATCCCTCGAAGCGAATGGGCCACGGAGCAAGCGCTCGACCTCGCTACGCGGATGCGGAACCTCGGAATAGTGCGGCTCGCCCGGCTTGGGATCGGGTTTCGGTGAGCCGTGAAAGAAGGCGGCGCGGATTCCGGATTCGCGAAGGCCTTCGATGGCCGCATCGGTGTGCGCGGGCGTTGGATTGTTGTGACACCAGTCAACCAGAGTGGTGGTGCCGCAGTTTATCTGGTTCAAGGCGCCCGCGAGCGTGGCTATGCGAACGTCTTCTGGAAGGAACCGCGTCGCCAGGCCGGCGTGAACCCAACGAAAGTATTCGAGGAGCGTCCAATTCGAAGAGATTGCACGCAACCCCGTCTGCCAGGTGTGCATGTGAGCGTTCACCAAGCCCGGGATCACGATGAAGGAGCGGCCGTCAAATATTTCCGCGTCAGCAGGCGCGTGGATGCGGGCGCTAACTGCCGCGATGCGCTCGTCCTCGATCAGAATGTTGCCGGGCCGCAGATCCCCCCATTGCGGGTCCATGGTGATCACCGTGGCATCCTGAATTAGCAGTCTGCGCATGAATTGTCTCGTCGGCTCCGCGTAGGTGCGCGGGTCCACTCTTGCCGGAGCTCACCTTGGCCCAATGAGACTTCCGGCTGTCGCATAGAATGCCGCGCCAGATTTCTTTACCACAAAGAATCAGCGGAAGATACGCCTAGTTGAAGCGCGGCGGTAAGCGGGGCTCGAAAGAATTAATTGGGGTGAGCGATGGGATTTGAACCCACGACCCTCGGTGCCACAGACCGATGCTCTACCAGCTGAGCTACGCTCACCGCCCGGGAAAATGATAGCACGTCGGTGAACGCGGGACTACGCCTGGCAGTGAATTGGCGTAGAAGTGAGATGATTTCGAGATTCGATTGAGAGGCGATCACTCGATGTACCCGTTGGGAAAGCGCTGCGGCGAACGTGAATGTGGGGCCAATGGGCGCAGTCCGAGGATACGAAGAAAATCTTTACACGAGGGGTCGGATTCGCGCAAGTAGCTGTTGGTGTAAAGAAAAATCGTCTACGGTGAATTCGATCCGAGAGCTGTTTTTGTGCGATGCGTCAAGGCAGACGCGTTTTGAATTAGGTTTTGCGGCGGAAGGGAATCGGGGCGGAACGTTTCTGTGGCTCGGAGCAAAGCTTCAGGTGGGCGCGAGCTTCGCCGGCCCAGAGGCCATTGGGAGCGAGGCGAAGATAGAGTAGCCATTCCTCGCGAGCCAGATCGCGCTCTC
>DASYZC010000111.1:0-8850 GCA_035949735.1 Candidatus Acidiferrales bacterium
GGCGACGGTTGAGCTGCCGCTCATGTGCAGCGCGAAGCGATAGATCGCGGGATGCTTCTCGCGGTAGAGATGCGCGAAGGCATCTTCGTCTCCCGCTCGCATCCGGCGGAGCAGGCGATCATCCGATGAGTTGCTGGTCTGGGTCATGATTCCGTGATCGTCGACCGCCCGCTCGGTGTTTCACTACTTATTCCGCGCGGGGCGGGAAATAGTTCCTGAATTGTAGGGTGGGTGGTGGGGACGGCACAGCGGAAGTTGCGCTCCAACATGGGCGTTCGCTTCATGGCGTTCCCTTGACCCCCTTTGACCCAACCGCTATTCTGGCTGTGCCAAGATAACTATATGCGCGTCTACCTTGACTACAATGCGACGACTCCTGTGGACTCGGCGGTGCTGGAAGCTATGCTGCCGTACCTGCGGGATAATTTCGGCAACGCGGGGTCGGTCCATACGCCGGGGCAGCGAGCGCGCGCTGGAGTTGACGCGGCGCGTGAATCGGTGGCGGCGCTAATCGGCGCGAAGCCCAGCGAGATCGTTTTCACCAGCGGTGGCACCGAGGCCGACAATCTCGCAGTTTTTGGCGTGCTCGCCGCTTCGCCGGGCGCCCGCAAGCACGTGATCACCACGTCTATTGAACACCATGCGGTGCTGCATAGTTGCGAGGAAATAGAACGGCGGGGGATCGAGGTTACGGTTGTCCCTGTTTCGCAGAGGCGCGGATCGGAAGGCGTGGTTGATCCTGAGGAGATTCGACGGGCACTGCGTCCCGAGACGGTGCTGATCAGCGTGATGCACGCGAACAACGAGCTGGGCACCATTCAACCGATTGAGGAAATTGCGCGGATCGCGTCGGAAGCGGGCGTGCGATTCCACTGCGATGCGGTTCAGTCGGCAGGGAAAATTCCCGTGGAAGTGACTGCGCTTGGCGCGGACTTGCTCTCGATTTCCGCGCATAAATTCTGCGGCCCGAAGGGAGTAGGCGCGCTTTATGTCCGATCCGGCACGGCGCTGGCCCCACGATTTTATGGAGGGCATGCCGAGCGCGACCGGCGTCCTGGAACGGAGAACGTGCCGGGGATCGTCGGCTTCGGTAAAGCGGCGGAACTGGCGCGGAAGCTTTTGGCGGAAGACGCGGCTCGGATTCGCGAGCTTCGGGACCTGCTGGAATCATCTCTGCTGGAGCGAATTCCCGGCGCGCAGGTAAACGGCGATCGCGCGCGGAGAGTTCCCAATACAACCAACATGACTTTTGCAAACGCGGGTGGGGAAGCGCTCTTGATCGCGCTGGACCTGCAGGGGATTGCGTGTTCGACAGGCGCGGCTTGTTCTTCCGGTTCGACGGAGCCTTCGCATGTGCTGCTGGCGGCTGGACTCGCGCACGATGATGCGCGATCGAGCCTGCGATTCAGCCTCGGACGCGCGACAACACGCGAAGAAATCGAACGAGCGATCGAGGTGGTTCCGGAGGTGGTGGAGCGCATTCGCAGCCTTTCCCCAAGAGCGCCAGTTGCGGCGCAATCGGCTGCAGTTCCGATCCGGTAGTTCAAGCATGACTCCAACATTACAATTTGAAATTGCGAGCGATAGTCTGGTTGGGACTTCGGCGAGGATTTCGCCGCCGGCGGAAACGGTGGCAGTGGCGATGTCCGGCGGAGTGGACAGCTCAACTGTCGCGGCAATTTTGCGTGAGCGCGGACAGCCGATCGTCGGCCTAACGATGCAGCTATGGAACCAGCGCCGATTGCCGCAGCTTCAGGGCGAAGGACCGGCGCAGCACCGCTGCTGTTCGCTCGACGACGTGCATGACGCACGCCGGGTGGCCGAGCGCCTAGGAATTCCGTTCTACGTAATCAATTTTGAACGGGAATTCGAAAACACCGTGGTGCGGCCGTTTGTCGAGGACTATCTCTCGGGGCGCACGCCAGTTCCCTGCACGCGATGCAACAACGACGTTAAGTTTGAGCATCTCCACGCGACCGCACGGCAAATCGGAGCCGCGCGCATCGCGACGGGCCACTACGCGCGCGTGCGGCGCAATGAGGAGACGGGGCGCTACGAACTGCTGCGCGCGGTTGATGAGGCCAAGGATCAATCCTACTTTCTTTTTGGGCTGACGCAGGAACAACTGGCACGCGCCGAATTTCCCCTTGGGGAACTGACGAAGCAGGAGGTGCGCGAAATCGCCCGCCGGTTGGCCGTGCCCGTTGCTGAAAAGCCGGAAAGCCAGGAAATTTGTTTCGTGCCCTCAGGGAGCTACGTGCAATTCATCGAGAGCTACGTTCAAGAGCAAGAAAGCGTGTCCCGCGGCGCGGGCGGCGAAACTACGAAGCTTGGCGAATCTGGAGAGATCGTCTCTACGTCCGGCCAAGTGATTGGACGTCACAATGGTTTGCACAATTACACGGTAGGACAGCGGCGTGGTCTCGGCTTCGCGGTGGGGCGTCCTATTTTTGTTGTGGCGCTGGATCGGGCCAAGAACCGGCTGATTGTGGGAGAAGATGGGGACCTGCGCCAGTCAATTTGCGAAGTGCGCGATGTGAATTGGATTCCGTTCGCCACGCCCGACGTGCCAGTGAATGCCAAGGTGAGAATCCGCAATCGCCATGAACCCGCCGAGGCTGAAATTTTGCCACTGAGCGGGAACACAGCGCGCGTATCGTTTGCGGAGCCGCAGCGGGCGATCACTCCCGGGCAGGCGGCGGTATTTTATCGCGGAGAGATCGTGCTAGGCGGCGGCTGGATCGCGTGATTGGGGTGGTACGGCCGCGAACTTAGATGAAAAGTTCCTCGTCTTCTGTGGTGGCTTCGCCTTCGGGCCGGCGGCGCTGGCGCAGGAAATCGAGTCCCGCCTTCACGCCCTTGAGGACCGCCGACACCTGATGTATAGGCTCCCAAATCTTAGAACGAACGGTGGTCCCCGTCTCCTCGATTACCTCGAGAGTTCCGGTAAGGATACGGTCGGCGCGAATCACCTGAAGGCGCAGGCGCTCGGCGATATCGGTGACGACGCGATCAACTTTCTGAGCCTGGTTTCGGGCAAGGCGGGTAAGTTCGCTGGCATCTTCCATCACGCTCGCAATGCGAGCTTCGGAATCTTCCAGGATGCGATTCGTCCGGATCAGGATGGGATCGATGCGCGCCTGAAACTGCGTAACGATACGAGTGAGGTTGCGAACGGCCGTGCGAGTCTCGAAGAATAGCCCGGCCAGGATCGCGGTTTGCAGAACGATCGCGATGGCGGCGACAACGATGAAAGCCTCAACCCAACCAGGCATTACCAAGCCTCCACGCTACGAAATCTTCGCTTCCCGCTTGTAGGTTTCCTTGCCGGCGTCCACGGCAGATGAGATTGCATCTTTCTGGCGGGACATTATTTCCTTACTGCGTTCGAGCAAGTCTTCGCCGCGCTCACGAAGCTCGCGCGCCTTTTTCTGGGCGTATTCCTTGCCTTCCTCGGCTCTCGAGGAAAGGTATTCGCGCGTCTCTTCGCCGGACTTTGGCGCAAAAAGAACTCCGATAAGCGCTCCGATACCCATGCCCACGAGGAAAAGACTGATCTTCGAGCCAGCACTATCCGCCATGTTGCACCTCCTACCGCGACAGTAGCATAGCCCCGAAGTGGCAGGCAAGGATAGTGCCACGCGGGTGGTGGTCAGTTTTCGGTTAATCGGGACTTTGGGCCGAACTCGCCTTAAGACAGCGTTAGTAGTAGGTGATGCGATTCTCTTGGTAGGCTTTCAATCTGGCCTGACCTCGCTCTGAAGCGGAGGCCGAAAAACGCCATCTTCGGAAGCTGGCCAAGAAATTTGGGTGGAAGGTTCGGGAACCTCGCAGGCCTAAGTGAACCCATCCTATCGGCGATTTGTATGCTTTTAGTTATAATCCTCGTGATCGAATGACCCGCAAGCGCGAAATGGAAATTCCCAGATAAAACATGACGGTGCGCTCGCAGTCTACCGCTCAACCAGGCCCAGCGACCCGGCGCCAGTGAGAAACGAAAGACAAGGAGCGAAATATGTGCGATCGAGATCATTCTGCGGAGGATCAGGAACGGTACGAAGCCCTCGGTTTAATCACGCGAAAGCAGTTCGGCATTATGCTGGCAGCAGGCGTCGCCATGCTGCTGCCTAAAGTAGCCAGCGCCGTAACGGTGGCTGAATCAGATGTGACCGTGAAGACGCCGGACGGCACCGCGGACTGCTACTTCGTCCATCCATCTACTGGCACCGCGCCCGGCGTATTGGTGTGGCCGGATATCTTCGGGCTGCGGCCGGCATTCCGCCAGATGGGTAAGCGGCTCGCCGAGTCGGGCTACTCAGTGCTGGTGATGAATCCGTTCTATCGGACCCAGAAAGCTCCGACTGCGGCTCAGGGCGCGGCGACTCCGATCCAGCAGTTGCTGCCGCTCGCGCGAACCCTGAACGCGACCACGCAGGTGACGGATGCGAAGGCATTTGTCGGATGGCTGGACCAGCAATCCTCGGTTGCCAAGAATCGCAAGATGGGGACGCAGGGTTATTGCATGGGAGGGGCGATGGCCTTTCGTACCGCTTATGCAGTGCCGGACCGCATCGGAGCCGTGGCCTCGTTCCACGGCGGCAACGGGTTGGTGACCGATATGCCGGACAGTCCGCATCTTCAGGCCGCGATGACGAAGGCGCAGTTCCTGGTCGCCATTGCCGAAAATGACGATATGCAAGCGCCCACCGAAAAGACCGTGATGAAGGAAACCTTCGCCAAGGCGGGGCTGCCCGCGGAAATCGAAGTGTACCCGGCCATGCACGGGTGGTGTCCGCCGGATTCGCGCGTCTACAGCGAGCCGCAAGCCGAAAAGGCATGGAGCCGTCTGCTGGTGCTGTACGGCAAGGCTCTCGCGTAAGCTATTTCTGATTGTTGGGTGCGGATTACCGGACATGTGCCTGCGCGGTACTCGACTTGTCGGATTAGCGCGTTAATCGGGCGGTGACCCCCACTGGAGCCGCGAGGCCATTTTCGCTCAAATGCTGAACCAGTCTTCGCTCACGTGGTGGCGCTATAATCCGCGAATGCCGAAGCCTTCCCCGCAAGAGATACTCGTCATAATCGAGAAGCTGGAACATCTTCTGGACGGCTCAGGCTACATCGCTTCTACCAGCTATCAAGGCAGCAAAGTCTTGCTCGCTCTCCTGTCTAAAATCCTAACCACTGGCCGCGCGGTTTGCATTTTGGTTGATGCAGGTTTCGGATGTGAAGCGTTCGGACTGTCCCGCACCATGTTAGAGATTTTTTTGACCCTTAGATACATCAGCAATGACAAAACTGAGGAACGCGCAGCCGAATATGCCGACTACGTTGCAAAGGCAACGGAACACGTTCTAAACGTGGCGGCAAAGCACTATCCAGATAAGGCGTTTCCCAAGCTTGATCGTAAATTCACCGAGATGGCGAAGAAGTACCCCAGCCCGCATACGTGGTCATCCCAAGGTGGTCACGTCAAAACAAATGGCGATGGAGCCGGACGCCTACGAAGTGGACGCGAGCGGGAATCCCATCAAACAAGACTTCGACTACGAACACATCTACAGTCAGACGTCACACTACGTGCACGCAACCATTATTTCTCTCATGGGGCATAGCGTAAATGCCGGTGAAGGGTTTCGGGTCCGCGCCAATGTAGTTCAGGACGCGGACAGAGGAAACCAAGCATTGTTCAACGTGCTGGTTTTCATATCGAAGTCATTCGTCTGTGCCTTTCGTGGATTGCATGATGAGCAGCCCGCTGACATTCTGGAAGAGACAAGGGTGATGATGACTTCGTTTCGCTGACGACGCTAACTCCTGATTAGTCGGCTAACCGGAAACTGAGCCACGACCGTCGCGCCGCGAGTCACGGCTGCCTATTTGCGAAGAGCGTCGAAAATGCGCTGCGCCTGAGCGCGAGGCAGTTCGGCAGTTAGTTCATCGAGGGTTAGCTGGCGCAGACGGGTAACGCTGCCGAAGCGCCTCAGCAGTTTTTGCGCGGTACGGTCACCCACTCCGGGAATTTCGACGAGGGCGGTTCGAATGCGGCGGCTGGAACGACGCTGGCGATGAAATGTGATCGCGAAGCGATGCGACTCATCGCGAATCTGCTGGATCAAGTGCAGAACAGGAGAATGGCGGTCCAGGATGCAAGGCTCATCCTCGCGGCCTAGAATGTACAGAATCTCTTCTTTCTTAGCGATGCTGGCCATCGGCTGGTTGATGATTTCGAGCTTCTCCAAAGCCTGTGCAGCGGCATGCAATTGGCCGATTCCTCCGTCGATCAGGATGAGGCTTGGCATGGGCTTGTGCTCATCGCGCATGCGCCGATACCTTCGTTCGACGACTTCGCGCATGCTGGCGAAATCGTCGCGCAAGACGCCTTCGGACTTTTCCGATCCTTCCGGCATGGCGTCGCCGTGGATGATGAACTTCCGGTAGTCGGATTTTTTCATGCGCCCATCGTCCCAGACGACCATTGAGGCAACCGTATCGGACCCTTGAATGTGCGAGATATCGAAGCACTCAATTCGTTTCGGTGTTTCGGGAAGGGCCAACGCAGATTCGAGCGCTTCAGCAATCGCCTTCGAGCTGGGTTTCAAAACGCGAAATCTTTGCACGAAGGAGTGCTTCGCGTTTTTCTCGACCAATTCCAAGAACGCGTGTTTCTGGCCGCGCTGCGGATTCAGGATTTCCACGCGATGTCTCGCGGCATCGGCGAGGACTTCCTCAAGCAGCGCGCAATCCTCGAAATTCATGGGGACGTGAATAAAGCGCGGCAGATAGGCTGCATCGAGGTAAAGCTGCTTCAGCAACGACGGCAGAAATTCCAAGGGATCAAATTCATCGAGATTTTCCCAATAGATGTCCCGGCGGTCCACGACCTGTCCACCGCGAAGGTGGAAGAGATTCACCGCTACTTGCGGGGGCTCGGCGTACCAGGCGAGAACATCCGTGTCGTCACCCTGCGTAGCAGCGATTTTCTGGCGCTCTTCCATGTCACTGAGAGTGCGGAGAAGGTCGCGATAACCAGCCGCTTCCTCGTAGCGCTCTTCACTCGCGGCCGTCGCCATACGGTCGTTTAGACTGCGAGAGAGATCGTTGCGGCGGCCCTCCAGGAATAGCCGAACGTCACGCGCTGCTTCATCGTAACGCTCGTCGAGCACGAGGCCGGCGCAGGGACCGAGGCAGCGATGGATGTAATACTGAAGGCAGGGACGAGGATGGAGCCGCGTTAAATCGACGGTGCAGGAAGGCACCAGAAAATGCTTGTGAATCAAATGCACAAGGCGGTAGGCGAGGCTGGCAGGGAAGAACGGGCCGAAATAGAGCGAGCCGTCTTTGACAAGGCGGCGGGTCACGTAGACGCGAGCATATTTTTCGAATGCTGTGTAGCGGATGTAGGGATATGTTTTGTCGTCGCGCAGCAGGACGTTGAACTTCGGCTGGTGCCGCTTGATGAGGTTGTTTTCGAGCGCGAGGGCCTCGCGTTCGTTATCAACCACGATATATTCTAGATCGGCGATTTCGCGGACGAGAGAACCGGTCTTGGCGTCTTGCCAGCGGGATTCGAGGAAGTAGGACTTGACGCGTCCCCGCAGCGAGCGCGCTTTTCCGACGTAGAGAATCGCGCCGCCCGCATCCTGAAATAAATACACGCCCGGCTGCTCGGGAAGCTGGTCGGCCTTTTCGCGGAGGTCCATTAGCCACAAGACACTGCGATCGAAAATTTGGACAGAGCGGCTCGTGTGAGCCGTTTGGGGCAACACCTATGATAGCAAACGCATTCAAAGGAACGGGAAGTCCGATGACCGGCGCGCGCGCATGCTTGATGTTGATGGTTTTTCTGGCGGCCTTGCCGGGATGGGCCGGGCAGCAAAAGCAGAAACCGGCAGATCCGGCACAATCCGAACAACGAGAAAATGGCGCCACCGATCACGCCTCCGCGGAAAAAGACATTGAGGTGGGCACGTTCTACATGCACAAGGGGGATACCGACGCGGCGATTCCGCGCTTTCAAGACGCTATTCACAAGCAACCGAAGTTAGGCAAGCCTCGGATCTTGCTGGCTGAGGCCTACGAGAAAAAGGGCGATAACCTCAGTGCGGCGAAATGCTACCAGGAATATCTTCGGGCCTTCCCCAATGCGCCAGACAAGAAGAAGATTGAAAAGAAAATCGAGAAGCTGAGCAACCGCTGAGTTTGTGCCGTTGAGGCGGTCGCTATTTGCCTTGCAGCACCCAATCAGAGGTTGTCTCGATAAACTGGAAGCCGTACCGCTGCCACGGCGAGCCTGCTGCATCCTTGCGCACAACCTGCGCTCGGCCCGCGTAACGTTCGTGGCCTCCAGACTTCAGGAAAACTTGAACGAAGGCGCCCTTGACCAAAGTTGCCGAGCAGTTGCACAGAAAACCGCCAGCGCTGATGTTTTCCGTTGTGGTGGGTTCGCTGAATTCCTTGCCGCCGGCGTCCGAGCCGCGCAGGCTCAGAGCCACGCGCATTTGAACTCGCTTATGAGCCCGGCGTTCCGGGATTTTTCCTTTCAATTCCCGCGCAAGAGTTCCTTTCAGCGCGACAAAGTCCACCGGTTTCTGGAAATAGCCCCTTGCACCGAGGCTCTCGCAGTGCTCTTTGTATTTTGTTCCCGCCTCGCCGGTGATTACGAAGATCGGAATGCGAGACGTGTAGCTCAAGGTATGAAAACTCTGGCAAAGCTCGAAGCCGGAGAATCCGGGCATCATTAGATCGAGCAGAATCGCATCGGGCTTGTGTTCGAGGGCGAGCGCAAGAGCCTGCTCGGGATCACCGGTTTCCACTATTTGATAATTGTCGGACAGGCGGGTACGAAGC
>DASYZC010000112.1:0-5879 GCA_035949735.1 Candidatus Acidiferrales bacterium
CCGGCGCGGGAAGAGATGACCGTTTGGGCGCCGGACTTGGGGGCAGGCTGCGACGAGCTTCGGTCCAGGCCCAGCGGCTTAATTTTGACTCTCGACACTCGTCGGCGTGCCATCTGCATGACGGTGAAATTATACCCGTCGGCGTCGAAGCTCTCGCCACCGCGCGGAATGAGCCCAAGGCAGCTCAGCACAAATCCGCCAACGGTTTCGTACGAGGAGTCGTCAGGTAAAATAATATTGTATTGTGTCTGGAGGTCGCGGACTTTTGTCGCAGCGTCGAAGATCATACCCCCGTCTGGTGCAGCCAGCGGGCGCTCGACCACGTCAAATTCGTCGTGAATTTCGCCGACCAGTTGTTCGAGGATATCTTCCAGGGTGATGAGTCCCAAAATGCTGCCGAATTCGTCCACCACCATTGCCATCCCGGTGTGGTGCGAGCGAAATTCGACGAGAAGCTCGCCGACTCGCTTATTCTCGGGAACGATCAGCACCTCGCGAAGAACGGCCCTGAGTCGAAAGGTAGAGTTCCGCGGCTGATTTGGGGGCGTGTAAGCTTCATCGAAAAGATTCCAGGCTACGTCCTTGATATGAACAAAACCGAGTATGTGGTCGAGCGACCCTTCATAGACGGGCAGTCGAGATTTACGGGTGGTAGCGAACATCGACGTCACATCCTCGAAGGTAGCCTCCACGGGCAGCGCGTGCACATCCGGACGCGGAACCATAACCTCATGCGCATGCACTCGGCTAAGGTCAATCGCGTTTTGAACGAATCTGGCCTCGGCTGCCGGAATCAGACCGCGGTCCCGCGCCTGTTGGACCATCACCAGCAATTCCTCGACGGACCTCACCAGGGTGTGACTGTGAGGAGCGAGGACGCCGAGTGCGCGGACGATTCTTTCAGCCACGGCGTCAAGAAGGTCGATAGCCCAACGAAGCGTGTTGAGGAACCAGTTGAACGGCCGCGCGATGAGCAGGGCCACGCGTTCGGCTCGGGCCAGGCTCAGACTCTTAGGGACAAGCTCGCCAAAGATTACCTGCAGAACCGTGAGTAATCCGAAGACAATGACGAGCGCCGCCCCATGTGCCACCATGCCGGCCCACGGTCGCGCCATTTTCTCAACCCATGGTCGCAGAACCGCCGCCAGGGTGACTTCTCCCAAATATCCCAGCGAGAGGCTGGCAATCGTGATGCCGACTTGCACCCCGGAGACGACTCGACCGAGATCGCCAAGGAGATGTTCGACGATCTTGGCACGAGGATCGCCCTTTTCCACAAGCTGGCGAACACGCGAAAGCCTGACGGCAACGAGTGAAAACTCCGTCGCGGAAAAAAATGCGTTTATGCCAACCAGCAAAAATATGCCGAGAAGATGAAGGGCGCTCATCGTGCCAAGTACGAGGTTGTAAGTTCGAGCGGCATAGGCCGATTGTCCGCTTTTCGCTCGCGTCTTCGCAAGCGGGCGCAACCGGGGGACAAGAAGCGCTTCTTGTTGACGTTCTGTGCCATGAGCTAGAATGGCCCCCATGCAATTAGCGCGCGCAAGTCGATCGGGACGATGAGTTCACCTGCCAACAAACCAAGCGAGCCGCAACGCAAGGGCGATTTTGAAAAATCACTGGTGCGGCTCGAGGAAGTGGTCAAGAGGCTGGAGAGTGCTGACCTTTCGCTCGATGAGGCTATGAAGCTGTTTGAAGAAGGCGTTAAACTTTCCCGCGAATGCCAGAAGCAGCTCGAGGAAGCGGAGGGCCGCGTGGAAATTCTTTTGAAGAAGGCGGACGGAAAGATAGCTGCGGAACCGTTCGAGCCTGAAGATGAATCCTGAGAGCCCCTCCCGGCGTTATTCTGTTTGCACGTCCTTTGAAAATTACGGCTGAATCTTCCGCATGAAACTCCCCGACTTCTTTGAGACGGACCGCGCCATAATTGAAGCCGGGCTCAGCCGCCTTCTCCCTGCTGAAGATGTTCCGCCTTCATCGATCCATCGCGCGATGCGGTACAGCGTATTTGCCGGCGGCAAGAGGATTCGGCCAATTCTATGTCTCGAAGCGGCGCGCATGTTCCATGGGAATCCCGAGGGAGCCATCCAGGTAGGCTGCGCACTGGAATTTATCCACACGTATTCGCTGATCCACGACGATTTGCCGGCGCTGGACAATGATGATTTACGCCGCGGCAAGCCTACCAATCACAAGGTATTTGGCGAAGCTATCGCGATCCTTGCCGGCGACGCGTTGCTTACCCTTGCTTTTCAAACACTGGCAAGCATGCCTTTGGAAGCGGGAAAGCGTCTCGCGATTCTGGAGCTGATTGCGCAGGCCGCAGGCACCGATAGAGGCATGATAGGCGGACAAGTGGCCGACCTCGAGACCGAACGCGATGCGGTGGATAGCGCGGGCTTGGAGTACATACACCGGTCGAAAACGGCCGCACTGATTCGAGCGTCAATCGTGGCGGGAGGAATCGCCGGCGGAGCCGATCGTACGGACGTCACGCGGCTGACCGCGTTCGGTGAGAACATTGGATGGGCGTTTCAAGTGGTGGACGATCTGCTCGATGTGCAGGAATCATCCGCTGCCCTCGGAAAAACCGCCGGCAAGGATGAGGCGCAGAAGAAAGCGACATATCCGGCATTGTACGGTCTGGAAAAATCTCGCGCGATTGCATCAGACCTGGAAGCGAAGGCGCTGGCGGAACTCGCCGAGTACGGCGAACGGGCGTCGCGTTTGCGCCAACTTGCCCAGTTCCTCGTCGCGCGCCGTTCCTAGCTTGGCCCATCATGAACTCCAAGAAATCAGCCAAAGTTTCGGGGCGAAACTTATCCAAAGTAGCGAAGCAACGCCTCGACCTGCTGCTCGTCGAGCGGGGCGTCGCTCCATCCAGACAGCGCGCGCAGGCCCTGCTGCTGGCCGGCCAGGTGCGCGTAAACGGTATGCAGATGGATAAGCCGGGCACGGCCGTAGCAGTTGATGCCCAAATAGAAACAACGGGAGAACAGCTTCGCTACGCGAGCCGAGGAGGGCTGAAGCTCGAAGGCGCGCTCGCGGATTTCGGCGTGACTCCGCAAAATAAAGTGTGTCTGGATGTGGGAAGCTCGAATGGCGGCTTCACCGATTGCCTGCTGCAGAATGGAGCGCGCAGAGTCTACGCCGTGGACGTGACCATCGATCAATTGGATTGGAAGCTACGGCGCGATCCGCGCGTGACCACCATCGAAAAAAATGCACGCTATCTTCGCGCGGAAGATTTGGCCGAAAGGGCAGAATTTGTTACGGTGGATGTTTCCTTCATTTCGCTGAGCAAAATTCTTCCAGCGATTGTCAGCGCAGCCACGACCGACACCGTTTTTTTGATTCTGATCAAGCCGCAATTCGAGCTGGATAAACGGGACGTCGGCAAAGGCGGGATCGTTCGAGAACCCGAATTGCACAAGAAGGCCATCGATCGCGTTGTGAGCACTGCTTCAGGGCTGGGTTTAGAGATCGCCGGCGTGCTCCCAAGCCGGATCACTGGCGCCGAAGGAAACCAGGAGTTTTTTCTCCACGCGAAGCGCGAACTCTAGAATAGAATGCCTTCCCGACCAATGATTCGCACCGCAGGCATCATTTGCAAACCCATCAAGGACGTTGTTTCGTCTGTTGTGCCCCCGCTGGTGGAATGGCTGCGCACCCATAAAATCGAGGTTCTCATCGATCAAGAGACGCAAGCCTGCGTGGGAGTTGCCACTCACGCACTTTCGCGCGACGCCCTCGGCGAGAAGATCGAGATCCTGATTGTTCTCGGCGGAGACGGCACGTTGCTTTCGGCGGCCAGGGCGCTAGGCGGCCATCGAGTCCCCATCCTTGCGGTTAACCTGGGCGGCCTTGGATTTCTCACCAGCGTGACGCTTGACGAACTGTATCCACTGCTCGACCAAGTGCTCGCGGGGAAGCATCGCATCAGCGAACGTATGATGCTCGATGCGGAGATCTTGCGCGACGGGCGATCCGTTGAGCGGCAATGCGCGCTCAACGACGCGGTGGGAAACAAAGGGGCTCTTGCGCGAATGCTAGATTTCGATGTGTCGGTGAACGGCGACGCGGTGGGCCGCTACCGGGCGGATGGAATCATTGTGGCAACGCCGACCGGCTCGACTGCTTATTCACTGGCGGCCGGGGGTCCTATTATGGACCCCGACCTCGATGCTTTCATCATCACACCAATATGTCCTCACATGCTGACCAACCGCCCCCTGGTGGTCCCGGGCACCGCAAAAGTGGAACTCGATTTCGCGGCCGCGGATGACCCTGTTTACATCACCCTCGACGGGCAAATAGGATTTGAGCTGAAAGCCAACGATCGGGTGGCGATCACAAAGTCAGCCAACCGCGTCGCGCTGGTACGCCCCCCAAGCAAAACCTACTTTGAAGTCTTGCGGAGTAAGCTTCGGTGGGGAGAACGCTGAACGCGCCGCCGTCAGCGCACTTTTAGAACAATCAAGGTGCGGTCGTCTGACGGATGCTGGCCACCGGAAAACGCATCCGCTGCCTCCAGGATTTTGTCTGCGATTCCATCCGCCGACAGATCCACGCAGTCCGTAAGAATTTGGGCGACACGGCCGTGTCCAAAGAATTCCCCGGCTGAATTTTGGACGTCTCCAATTCCATCCGAATAAAACAGCACGACATCGCCATGATCGAGGATGATGGATCGTTGATCGTACGTCGCCTCTTGAAAGATTCCCAGCGGGAATCCCGTCAGGGGAATCTTTTCGCATCGTCCGGCGTGGCAAAGCAGAGGCTGTTCCTGTCCGGCATTGGCAACACGCAGTCGACGTTGCCTGCGATTCCATGTTGCGAAACAAATGGTCATGAAGCGACCTTCGATCAATCGTTCTCCCAAAAACCCATTGAGGGCGTGAAGCATTGACGCAGGCTGAGGTTTCTGAGACCCCAGACTGCGCAGAGTGCCCACCGCCACAGCGCCATAGAGGGCCGCCGCGCTTCCCTTGCCGCTGACGTCGCCCAGAGCGATGCCCAGATCCTGAGGACCGTAGCGAATAAAATCGTACAGATCTCCGCTTAGTTCTCGTGACGATACAACTCGCGCGGCGATATCCAAACCGAATTCGGGCCCGGGCAGCACCGGGAGCAGCGCTCCTTGAATGCGGCGCGCCGCGTTTAGGTCGCGCTCCATACGGCTTTCGTCGCGCGCCAACTGCTCGTAGAGGCGGGCGTTTTCGATCGAGACCGCGAGATGGGCGGCCAAAATCGAAAGCACCTGGACGTGGTCCGGCGTGAAGTAATTCAGCTGCGGGCTTTCGAGGTCCATCACGCCCACGACCCGGCTCTTGTAAATCATGGGCACCGCAAGTTCCGAGCGCGTTTCGGGATTCAGCATCCGGTAACGCGGATCGAGTGAAACATCAGGAACCACAACAGGACGGCGCAGCTTGGCCGCTGCGCCGACGATTCCTTCATGGGCGGGAACGGCGGACTTTTCCTGCACCTGCTGCCCGAATTTCACCGTGACTCGATGGCGAAAAGATGCGGTCGCGTCGTCGTAAAGCAATATGCTGAAGATTTGATAATCGATCAGGCGTTTCGCCAGTTGGGCCGCGCGCCGCAAAACCTCTTCCACCTGCAGGGTGGCGCTCGTCTCGCGTCCAATCTCATTGAGCAGCAGTAGCGTTTCCGCCTGCTTCCGTGCATTTTCGAAAAGCCGCGCATTCTCCACGGCTGTTCCGATGCGGCTCGCGACCAGCGTCAGAATCGTCTGCTGCGCCGGAGTAAAATAATCCGGCTGGCGGCTTTCAATATCCACCACGCCGATCACCCGTCCCCGGACGATGAGCGGCACCGCCATCTCCGACCGCACTGCATCGACTGCAGGGAGATAG
>DASYZC010000113.1:0-4782 GCA_035949735.1 Candidatus Acidiferrales bacterium
TCCAGCGAACGTCCTCAGGAGGAAAGAGTTCCGTGACAAAATGCCCTGAATGCGATGCTGAAATTGACTTGGACGAAGACGAAGTCGAGGAAGGCGAAATCGTAGGCTGTCCGGAATGCGACGTCGAACTCGAGGTCACGCAAACCCACCCGGTCCATCTCATCGTTCTCTCTGAAGACGAGGAGGAGGAGGAAGAGGACGAAGATGATGAAGCGAAGGACGATGACGACGAGGAAGAGCCGGAAAGCGACGAGGAAGAAGACGAGTGAATCCCTGCAACTCTGCCCTCTGCAAGCGCAGTCCGCGAGGCAAAATGAGACGATTGCGCCTCGCTGCCTGCTTGGCGCCAAGCAAGTCGGTGTGGGTTTTCAACAGCCTCGATTCGCATCGCGGCGGTTGGGGGAAATTTTGAACATTCGAGTTTTTTGCGGCCTAGCTCTCCTGCTCGCGCTAACGGCTTTCGCTATTTCTTCCGCGAGCGCCCGAAACCAAGATAGGAAGGGCGAGGCGGCGTTGCGTACGATCCACGGTACTGTCGTAGATAAAAGTGAGAATCCGGCTCCATCAAGCGTCGTGTATTTGCTAAATGTGAAGACGCAAGCAGTGAAAACCTATATTGCCGACGACGCCGGCGCTTATCGGTTCAGCGGCCTGGATCCTAATGTCGACTACGAAGTTCACGCCGAGCACAACGAGATGACCTCGCCGAACCGGACGGTTTCCAGCTTCGATTCCCGGCACGACATCGAGGTAGTCCTTAAGCTCTCCCGCAAGAAGCCGGCTCATTAGAGGGTTCACGCCGCCTTCCCGCGACGTTTTTTGACCGCTAAGAGTGACTAATTAGAAGGAAAAAACACTTCAAACTAGAAACAACCCAAGCGGCAAACTAGAAGGATCTTCGGCGATTGTTCAACCTAGCCGGGATTTCTAAGGCAAGCTGAAAACCGATACGGCGTTGCCCGCCGCCGCTTCCACGTACTGCTTGCCATCAACGGCATAGGTGATTGGGTTGGCGCGGACCGAGTTTCCGAGTTGGATGTTCCATAGCGGTTTGCCATCGTTTGCATCCAGCGCAAAGAAATTGCCCTGGCTGTCCGCGCAGAATACAAGTCCTCCAGCAGTGGCAAGCGTTCCGGTCCAGGAATCTCCTACCATCTTGAATTGCCACTTTATTTTTCCTGTTGTGCTTTCAAGCGCTTTGATCGCGCTGTACGCATCATCCCCGTAGACCACGCGCTGCCCGCCGCCTCCGCCGATATCCAGGGGGTTCGCGGGTTCCATCGTCGGATGCCCCTTGAAGTAGTATGCGCCCTGCTCGCGCGTGTCCACATACACGAGCCCGGTCAACGGACTGTACGATGAACTGGTCCAGTTAACCGAGCCTGTGATGCTGGGATAGAGAAGGTTCCCCTGGGTGGTCGGATCGATATTCGGCATATCGATCGGCCGCCCTTTTGCGTCCAATCCCTTGGCCCAGGTTTGCTTGGCATAAGCGGCGCCCGCGAGGAATTGGCCCGTCTCCCGGTCAAGAACATAGTAGAAGGCGTTGCGATTCGCCTGAGCCACAATCTTGCGCTTCTTGCCGTTGATTACGGCGTCGAATAGGATCGGCGGCTCAGACGAATCCCAATCGTGGGTCTCGTGCGGCGAAAACTGAAAATACCACTTCATCTTTCCCGTGTCCGCGTCGATCGCCAGGAGCGAGCACGAATACAGGTTATCGCCCTTGCGCATATCCCCGTTCCAATCGGGTGCGGGATTGCCGGTGCCCCAATAAAGCGTGTTTAGCTCAGGATCGTAGGCGCCAGTGTTCCAGGTGGTTGCGCCGCCATACTTGTAGCTGTCGCCCTCCCAAGTTTCCACCCCCGGCTCGCCCTTGGTGGGAATCGTGTAGAGCCGCCAGAGTCGCTTACCGTCTTTTGCGTCATAAGCGTCGATGTATCCGCGCAATCCCCCTTCGCCGCCGCCCATGCCCACGATGATCTTGCCGTTGATGGCGAGCGGCGCCTGTGTGATGGCCACTGCCTTCTTGTTGTCTCCAATCTCGACGCTCCACCGCATGGCTCCCGTTTTGGCATCCAGCGCGACGAGATGCGCGTCTATCGTTGCAACGTAAACGGTATCTCCCAGAACGGCAACGCCGCGGTTGGTGGGAAAGAGTCCAATGGTCAGCAGGTTTTTCGGGAGATCGGCGGTCCATCTCCAAATGGGCCTCCCGGTGCGCACATCGAGAGCCGTCACTGTGGTTGGCGGTTCCGTCACGTACATCATGCCATCCACGACGATCGGAGACGATTCGAAGATGCCGGTTCGCCGAAGTTGGTAGACCCAGCGCAACTTTAGAGTGTTCACGTTCTGTTTGTTGATCTGCTTCAGCTCTGAAAAGCGTTGAGAGGAATAGTTGCCGCCGTAGGTTAGCCATTCGCTTGGGTGGCTGGCGGCGTGCAAAATCTCGTCGTAAGTTACATTGATGTTATCTTGCGCTGCGCATACAAATCCCAACCCCAGCAGAGCGAACACGGCAAAACCGCAAAGAATAAGCTTCCTCGTTTTCACTGCGCCCCTCCCAGGCCGGCGAGATAGGCCACCAGGTCATTCAACTGCTCGTCCGTAAGTTTGCTCTTATAGCTGGGCATAAAGCTCTTTCCGGGCATGGGCTCGATCTCCTTGACGTCGAATTTCTGGATCGAGTGGATGTTGCCCCTCTCGTCACGCAGCTGTATGGTGAAGGAATCTTCATCGACGCGCGTTCCAAGTAGCTCTTTGCCGTCCTTCATGACCGCCCGATACATCACGTACGCTGGATATTGCGTCCGCTCCTGAAGACTGTCACCGGTTGGGATATTTGCACCGGGATCCAACAATATATTTCGCAGCAAGGCAGTTGATCGTAGTGTTCCGACTTTGCTCAGATCCGGGCCGGAACTGCCGCCCTGCCCATCGATCATGTGACAATTGGCACAACCGCTCGTGCCATAGACAGCCTTTCCCTTCTGGGGATCGCCCAACGCTGCCTCGCCGGACGCTCTTCCGAAGGAGCTGACATAATCAACCAATTGCCAAAGTTTCTCTTCGCCAAGGCTTGAAAAGGAGGGCATGCCTGAACCCAGTACTCCGGTGTGGAGAGTCTGATACAGGGCTTCCGGACCGAGCCTGGTACCGGCATCGCGGATGTTGGGACCGTTTGCGCCACTTCCATCAATGCCATGGCAATTGGCGCAGGTGCCTTCGAATAGGGCCTTACCGGCGGCAATGCTCTCCGGCGTCGTCCTCGGACGCGGGCCGTGGGCCGCGGGCGGCCCGCCAAACTGTGCCGCCGCCGAAGGCGCCATGAGCAAAATTCCCACCGCGATACCCGGAACCGCCCCACATAACCAGCGAATCACATTCATGGAACTCCCCCGCTAATTTTGACGTGCACTCTATGTTCTCGTTACGCGAAAAATGCTTTCTGGGTTGTCCTTCCTGTCGAAGACCCTAAGGCAAAGTGAATACGAAGACCGAATTGCCCGCCGAATCGACAATATATTGTTTGCCGTCTACCGCATAGGACACGGGATTCGACCGCACGGACGATCCCAGCAACAGATGCCACAGCGGCTCGCCGGTGTCTGCATTGAGCGCGAAGAAATTCCCCGCGGCGTCCGCCGAAAAAACCACGCCGCCCGCGGTGACCAGCGTCCCGGTCCACGAGTCGCCCACCATTTTGTATTCCCACTTCTTTTCTCCGGTGGTTGCGTTCAGCGCTCGAATCGAAGTGGTTGTCTCATCCGCTGGGCCGGGGCGCGACCCGCCACCGCCGCCTCCGACGACACCGTTCGAATTCCCCTTTTCGAACTTCCGCTCGCCCTTGATGTAATAGGCGCCGCCATCGCGGGCATTGACGTAGAACAGTCCAGTGATCGGGCTGTAGCACGGGCTCGTCCAGTTGATCGCTCCCGTCAACGTCGGATACACCAGCGTTCCTTCGACGCTCGGCTCGATTAGCTTGGCTGGCAACTTGATCGGCCGGCCCCTGGCATCGAGTCCCTTCGCCCAAGTTTGCTTCGCGAAGGGCAGACCGGTGATGAATTCTCCCGTCACGCGATCAAGGACGTAATAGAAGGCATTGCGATTTGCCAATGCCACCAGCTTGCGGGGCTTTCCATCAATAGACGCATTGAACAGGATCGGCGGCTCGGAGGAATCCCAGTCGTGCGTCTCGTGCGGCGAGAATTGAAAATACCATTTCATTTTTCCCGTATCCGCATCGAGAGCGACTAGCGAGCATGTGAATAAATTGTCGCCCATACGCCCTTCGCCATTCCAGTCCGGCACGGGATTTCCGGTGCCCCAGTAAATCAGATTCAAAGCCGGATCGTACGAGCCTGTGTTCCAGGTCGTTCCGCCGCCATTCGACCAGCTTCCGTCGGCCCATGTGTTCGCGCCGGGATCGCTTGCGCTACGCGGCACGGTATAGGTTTGCCACAGCAGCCTTCCGTCATTCGCGTCGAAGCAACTCAAAAATCCGTGCGCGCCCGCCTCCCCGCCTCCTACTCCCACGACAATCTTGCCATCAATCGCGAGCGGTGCCTGCGTGATTGCGTAGCCGTCGGCCTTGTCCGCGACCAGCGAGTTCCACCGGACCACGCCGCTCTTGGCATCGAGCGCGATCAGGTGATCGTCAATCGTCGCCAGATAGAGTTTGTCACCCAGAATCGCCACGCCGCGGTTCGTCGGGAAAAGCCCAACTGGCACAAAATCCCGCGGCACCTGCGGCACGTAATGCCACAGAGGCTTTCC
>DASYZC010000114.1:0-13299 GCA_035949735.1 Candidatus Acidiferrales bacterium
AAGTTTTCCCCAGGTGATTTTTTCATTGGGCACGGCGCCTGAATAGGATCCATAACTGGTGGTCGAATCGCTGATCTGGCAAAAGTAGGCCCACAGCGGAACGTTTTGGCGGCGCAGATCCTGGTGAAGCATGGGAACCACGCAGATGGGGAAATCTCCGGCGATGCCGCCGCCAATCTGGAAGAAACCGAGCGGCGTGACCGCGGCCGTTTCCGTGTACCAGCGGGCCAGTTCGATCATGTACTCCACGCCGCCGCGCACGGCGGTGGCACTTTTGACCTTGCCGCTGATCACCTGCGCGGCGAACATGTTGCCAAGCGTGGAGTCCTCCCATCCGGGCACGATCATGGGGAGATTCTTCTCGGCCGCAGCCAGCATCCAGCTATCTTTCGGCTCAATCTGATAATACTGCTCCAGCTTTCCGGACTTCAGAGCCTTGAAAAGAAACTCGTGGGGAAAGAAACGCTGGCTGGTGCGGTCAGCCGCATGCCACTCTTCGATCACGACGCGTTCGATGCGGCGCATGGCTTCTTCTTCGGGAATGCACGTATCCGTGACTCGGTTCAAGTGATGTTCGAGCAGTTCGACTTCCTGGTCGGGCGTGAGATGGCGGTAGTTTGGAACACGCTTGTAATGATCGTGAGCAACGAGGTTGTAAACGTCCTCTTCGAGATTGGCACCGGTGCAGCAGATGCCGTGAACCTTATCTTGGCGGATCATTTCCGCAAGAGACAGGCCGAGTTCAGCGGTACTCATCGCGCCGGCAAGGGTAATCAGCATTTTCCCGCCGCTCGATAGATGCTTCACGTAAGCTTCGGCCGCATCGATCACCACCGCAGCGTTGAAATGGCGGAAGTGATGCTTCATGAAATTAGAAATTGTCTTATCGGAGCTCTTTTCAGCCGTTGTTGTGGACTTCTCTTTCACCGTGATCATCAGTTTCTCCTTGTCTGGATCGAGATTCGAAACACCCGTAGCGTGAGGGCGATATGCGAGGAGAAACGGCTAAAAGTAACTGGCGGTGTACGTCAAAAGCCTGAAAAACTTATGCGGAGAAATATGATATTGAAACGCGCCGCAGTGAAATTTGTGGAGCACCGAATCATAGATAGCACGTTTCTCGCTTTGCCACCTACGAAATTTTTGCGAGATCGAAAGATCGAGCAGTTCTTTGCGACGGCAGGAATCGTAAGAGCAGCCTGATTGCCACGCGACGCCGGTCCTGCCGAGGTGTATCTCTGTACTATAAGAGCAACTAAACGAACGTCTTCCGGCTTCATAAGTTTGAATCTGCGGAGTGCGTGTGCTACGGTAGATTCGCCCGGCACAAAAACTATTTTCTGGGGGAAACAATTTCCAGCCTGGCGTTTCTTCTTTTCGCCAACCCGCTGACGCTTCTAGAGCAAACGAGCGGCGTGGCGCGCGTTATTCTGGGCCTCTTGCTGTTCCTTTCCGTCTTTTCTTGGGCACTGATTCTTCAAAAGTCTTACCAACTCGGCGGCATCGACCGGAGGACGGCCAGATTCCTGCAAATGTTCCGCTCGGGACGCGGCCTTTCCGACCCGAATACCCTGCGAGCCGGAGTTGGCGGCACGCCGCTCATTTCTGTGTATGCTGCCGGCTACCGGGAACTCGAGCAGCAGATCGGTGGACCGCAGTCACGGGTGCCCGCCGGCGCAAACAAGATCAGAAATGCCAATGCGGTAGGCGTTGAGATGCAGGTGGCTGCGGGCGAGGAGGTTCGGCGGCTGGAAAAAGGAATGTCGACACTCGCCACCATCGCGTCGGTCTCGCCGTTTATCGGGCTATTTGGAACGGTCTGGGGCGTGATGGACGCATTCTCCGGCCTAGGCGACGTGGGCGCGGCAAGTTTGCGGGCGGTGGCCCCAGGCATTTCCGAGGCGCTGATCACCACGGCCGCGGGACTGTTCGCCGCGATTCCCGCGCTGATCGCTTACAACCACTACTTGCACGGGATTCGCGCCGTCGCCGCCCGAATGTCCGATTTCGCCGCGGAATTCGTGGCAAAAGTTGAGACGTTGTACAGTTCGTAGACGCCCATGCCGCAAACCCAGCGCGAAGTCGGCACCTCCCTATCCGACATCAATATGGTGCCGTTTATCGACGTGGTTTTGGTGCTGCTGATTATTTTCATGATCACCGCGCCGATCCTGCAATCCGGCATCGATGTGGACGTGCCGAAGACGAAGACCGTGAAAGAGCTGACCGAGGTGCGAATGGTCGTGACGATCGACCGCGGGCAGAAAGTCTACTTGAACGACAAGCCGGTGAACATCCACGAGATCGGGCAAAAGATAGTCTCACAATCGCGCGATCCGAAGCGCCAGGCCGTATACGTGCGGTGCGACGAAACGGTGCCGTTTGGAAGCTGGGCGACGGTAGTCGATGCTCTGCGGCAGTCCGGGATCACAAATATCAGCGTGGTGACGCAACCGATCAGCGAGCGCCCGCAAACACAATGAGATGGCAACTATCGCCGCAATCCGCCCGGACCCCACGCTCAAGCGATTCGTTTACGCATCCATTGGATTGCACTGCATCTTGGTGGCCTGGATCGTGGTGCCGACGATATTCACCGGCCATCAATCGGACTGGGGCGGACCAGGAGGATCGGTGACCGTCAACGTGGTGGGGAGCGTTCCGGCGATTCCGCTCCCTCAGCCCGATGTCGAATCGATGAATCGCGTGGTGGACAACTCAAAGGGATTATTTCAAACCGAGCCCAAGCCGATACCAAAGCCCGAACCCGACGCAACGCCGATACCCAAATTCCAAGAGACCAAGCCGCCGAAATACATAACGAAACCGTCGAAGGTTCTCGAGAATCCCACGCCGCCGCCACCAAATGCGGTTCCCTACGGCGGAGGCGGCACGCCAACCGTTCCCCGAACTTCTTTCGCAATGGGCAGCGGCAACACGCAGGCGAGTTTGGGATTCACGGGCACTGCGGGGGGAGATTTCGGCTCGCGCTTTTCGTGGTACGTCGAAGCGGTCCAGAGGCGGGTCAGCGGCAATTGGCTGCAATCGAGCGTGGACCCTAGCGTGAGCACGGCGCCGCGCGTGGTAGTGACGTTCACTATCTTGCGGGACGGCACCGTCACCAATGCGCAGATCACGCAGTCCAGCAACAACTATTCCGTGGATAATTCGGCGCTGCGCGCCGTGCGCGATTCGAGTCCGCTCGACCGGCTGCCAGGCGGATATCAAGGGTCGAGCGTGAATGTCGAGTTCTGGTTCGATTTTCATCGCTAACAAAACACGCGGTACAAAAAGGTCCTTAAACTTATGAGACGACAAATCGCGCTTTTCCTGATTTTGACCGTCATCGCCGCATGCGTGACGATTTTTTCAGTGCAGCCCGCGGCCGCGCAAGACTGGTTCAAGACGGGCACAGGCTTGGGCGTAACCAAGGCCCGACTGGCGGTGCCTGATGAGGGCAGCCGGTCAACCTTCACGCAACCCTTGCCCAAGACGTTTCACGATGTGCTCTGGGCCGATCTCCAGTATTCGGGTGTCCTCGACCTTGTAAGTCCCAGCTTCTATCCATTGCAGGTGCCGACCCAGCCGAGTGAACTGAAGGCGCAGGATTGGTCCGCCGCTCCGGCGAACGCGTACATGGTGGCTTACGGAAGTCTGAGCATGAGCGGCACGAACCTTTCTTTCGCGGGTTTTCTTTCAGACGTCCGCAATCCGACCGCACCGCTCGCGCTGCAAAAGGTTTATATCGGAGCGGCGACTGATGAAGGGGCGCGAACGCTGGCGCATCAATTCGCTAACGACATCGTGGCCGTCTTGAGCGGCGGGCAACCCGGCATCGCGCTGACCCACATCACCTACGTGAGCTCGAGATCAGGCAACAAGGAAATTTGGGAGATGGATTACGATGGCGCAAATGCGCATCAATTGACGCACTTGAAAACCATCGCGCTGACTCCCCGTTGGTCGCCGGATGCCGAACGCATTGCTTTCACATGCTACGCTCCCTATCGCGGAATCGTTTCGGCGCAAATTTGTATCTACTCGCTGGCATCGAACCGGATGATTTCCTTTCCGCGATACCCGGGAACGAACAGCTCGCCGGCATGGTCGCCGGACGGATCGCAGATCGCCTTCATGTCCAGCCGGAACGGCGATCCCGAAATCTACGTGACGAATGCGGACGGGGGGCGGGCGCAGCGGATCACGTATGCCCGTGGAGTGAACACGTCACCTGTGTGGAATCCAAAAACGGGCAAGCAGATTGTTTTCGTGAGCGACCGCGGCGGCAATCCCGATCTGTATCTTGCCAACTCCGACGGATCGAATGTGGAGAGAATCAATCTGCCGGACATGGGATATGTGATCGACCCGTCGTGGTCACCAAATGGACAACTCCTCGCATTTAGCTGGCGACGGCCGAGCGGGAATTACGATATCTACGCTATGGACATTATTAGTCACCAGCTCGTGGAGCTTACGCGCGATGCGGGCCGAAACGAGCGACCGAGCTGGGCGCCGGACGGCCGTCATTTGGTGTTTGAATCGACTCGAACGGGGACAAGGCAAATCTGGTCGATGCTGGCGGATGGCAGCCAGCCGCGGCAGCTTACTTTCGAAGGCCAGAGCGAGTCGCCTAATTGGTCACCGAAATAGAGGTTCGGAGGTTTTTTGGTTAGATGCACGGGGCGTTATCCAAAAGCAAAGGCTCGAACGACATAATTCAAATCGCGGCGTTCCGGAAGCCCTCGAAGGAACGCCGAAGGAGGCAGTTCATGCAGCATGGCAGTCGCAGAATTGTGTTATTGCTTGGATTGGCAGCTTTGGCCGCTGTGGTGGGCGGTTGCAAAAAGAACGTCTCATCCACTCCGCCGGCGGCGGCTCCCGCGCCTGCGGCGGCAGAACCGACCGTAACGCTCAACGCGTCGCCAACAACTGTTAATCCTGGCGAGGCTGTCACGCTCTCGTGGACTTCCACAAACGCGACCGATCTCGATATTCAGCCGGGCGTCGGAAGCGTCGCGCCGCAAGGGACGCGAGGAGTGAACCCGACGCAGTCGACCACTTACACGATTACGGCCACAGGCGCTGGAGGCAGCGCCACCGCAACGGCGCACGTGGATGTAAATACTGCGCCGGCGGCGCAGCCTGCCCCTCAGCCGGGCGTGAGCGAGTTGTTCGGCCAGAACGTCAAAGACGCATATTTTGACACGGATAAATCGGATCTCAGCACGGAGACTCGCGGCGTCCTGACCAAGGATGCGGAATTCTTCCGGTCCTACCCGCAGGTGCGCGTCTCGATCGAAGGCGATTGCGATGAACGCGGCTCGACCGAATATAATCTTGGTCTCGGCCAGCGCCGTGCGGAGGCAGTGAAGAACTTCTTGATCTCGCTCGGCATCACCACCGACCGGATGGAAACAACCAGCTGGGGCAAGGAACGTCCGGTCTGCACCGAGCACACAGAACAGTGCTGGCAATTGAACCGGCGCGCGCACTTTGTTTTGACCCAATAGATGCGGCTGTCGTAAGGGCTGCGGTGCAGCCGTTACGACTGGCCTGCAGCGGGTCCACCTTTTTTAGTACCCGCATCGGCGCGGCAACGTTAATAATATCAAGGAGGGTTTGCCCATCCCGCGTTTAGCGGGGTGATTCAAACCGGCTTGGCCGAAGCGGCCGGGTGATTTTTTCCGGGAGGATACCAATGCGCACACGATGGGTTGTGCTCGCATTCGCGGCGATGCTTTTAGGCGCTGTCGGTGGAGCGATGCTGGCTCCACAGCCGGCAAGTGCCGTTTCGCGCGATATGATCGAGCTGCAGCAGCAGGTTGCACAACTTTTGCAGGGGCAGCAGGACATGCGTAGCGCGATGGACAGCAACAATGCAACCATCAAGACGCTCGTCCAGCAATCGCTCGATTCCGTCAACAAGCTGAGCGCCGAAATGAACTCGGTGCAAAAGTCCGTGCAAGAAGTGCAGGCCAATACGGGAGCCCGTATCGATACCATGGCTCAGCAAACCCAGGGGCTCTCCGACAATTTGCAGGACGTCCAGGCGCGGGTAGGCAAATTGTCTCAGCAACTGACGGACGCGCAGAACCTGCTCCAAAGCATCGACGGAAAGCTTTCCAACCAGCCGGGCGCGACCGGGGCGCCGGGCTCACCAGGCGCTCCGGGAGGTCCCACAACTTCAAACGGAACAGGAGATGCTCCTGCGGGAAGCCCGCCGGGAATGGCTCCGATTTCGGCCGATACGCTCTACCAAAACGCGCTGCGGGACTATACGGGTGGCAAATACGATCTGGCGCGCCAGGAGTTTTCCGACTACATCAAGAATTTTCCGTCGAACGACTTGGCGTCCAACTCGCAGTTTTATTTGGGCGAAATTGCCTACGCCCAACGCGATTTCAAGGGAGCGATTGGGGCCTACAACGCAGTGCTTGTGAATTATCCGAGAAGCTTCAAGCTGGCGGCGTCCGAGCTCAAGAAAGGCATGGCGGAACTTGAAGCCGGCGAGCGAACGGCCGGCATTCGGGATCTTCGCTCCGTGGAAAGCCGCTTCCCCGGCTCGGACGAATCGCGTCGCGCTCACGCCAAACTGCGCGAGATCGGCGCCACCACAACTTCGCGCGCGCCTGCGCGCTGATCGGCCGGCAAAGCCTCCGTATCCCGAAGCGGCCTCGGCTATCCGCTATGCCCGCAAGTGGTCCGGCTGCCAATTTCGAACCAGTGCTTTGATCGCCTTGCGTTCCGTCAAATTTTCCTGCAACACTTTCCGCGCCAGATCCGGCAGTTCCGCGTCACTCGCAAATCGCAGGGCCACAAGCTGGTTCACTGTGAATTCGGGAATTCGAGGTGTCAAATCCGGCGGAAGCGCCTGCTGCATCCGCAATCGCATTTCCAAGCGGATTACGCGGTCTTGCACCGTGAGCGCAAAAATGCGCGCGGTAAAGGCGAGCAGGAACAGCGCGATTGCGACCAGCAGGGAGACGATCGTCCCAAGCGAAAAACTGTGAACTACCCGCACGACTGACCACACGATATTGAGCAGGAAAACCGGCGCCACAAAGAAGTGAAAGACGGGAACAAATTTTGCATGGTTCTTGAAACTTTGAACTTCGCTCATCGAACATCCTCCATCGCAGGATGGGCGCGGCCTGCCGCCCGATTACTTTTCCGCTCCGCCCAGATCGACTTCGGTTATACTCCTGGCCATGTCCGTGAACAAAGCAATCCTGGTTGGACGATTGGGGCGCGATCCCGAGACCCGCTATACCTCCAGCGGCCAGGCAGTCTGCAATTTTTCCATCGCCACCGACTCGACCTACAAGGACCGCAACGGCGAGCGCCAAAAGCGCACTGAATGGCATCGCGTTGTTTTGTGGGGAAAGCTGGCTGAAATCGCCCAGCAATACCTGAAGAAGGGCCATCTCGTGTACATCGAAGGACGCCTGCAAACGCGGGAGTGGGAAGATAAGCGCGATGGGCAAAAGCGCTCGACCACCGAAATCGTCGGCAGCGAAATGCGCATGCTGACTTCCCGCGCCGAGGGTGCTGCCGCGGGCGCCGGATCGGGCCCATCGGGCGGCCCGAGTCATGCTCGCTCCGCCGACGCGGATTTCGAAGGCGCGCCCGCTCCGGACGAACCCGGGCCCAGCGCCGAGATCTCCGACGAAGACATTCCCTTCTAGCCGGTCTCAGTGACCGTCCGACGGCGCGGCAGGCGCTGCTCCCGCGACCGGTTCCACGTCATCTTCATCCAGCACAGGCAACGTCGGCAGGACTTCCGCTGCGATCGAGCGATTCTGAATCGCCACGTCCTTCTTCATCTTGCCATCGCGGAATTCAAGGGCCCGCTTGGCGTATTGCGCGATATCTGGTTCGTGAGTGACGATGATCACGGTCAGCCCGTGTCGCTCGTTGAGGGTCTGCAGAATATCCATGATCTCCACGCTGGTGCGGCTATCGAGGTTCCCCGTCGGCTCGTCGGCTAAAAGCAGCGAAGGATTGTTGACCAGTGCGCGCGCAATGGCGACGCGCTGCTGCTGCCCGCCCGATAGTTGCGACGGAAAATGGCCGGCGCGATCGGATAAGCCCACGCGATTCAGGGCTTCCCGCGCCCGCTTGGCGCGCTCGTCGATTGGAACGCCTGCATAAATCGTGGGCAGCTCCACGTTTTCTAGAGCCGAAGTTCTCGCTAGGAGATTGAACTGTTGGAACACGAATCCGATTTTGTGATTGCGAATCTTGGCGAGCTCGGTTTTTGTGAGGCCGGATACATCCTTGCCATCCAGGAAATAATGGCCGCGAGTGGGCTTATCGAGGCAGCCTAAGATATTCATCAGCGTCGATTTCCCCGAGCCGGATGCGCCCATCACCGCCACGAATTCGCCGGAGTAAATCTCCATCGACACTCCGCGCAGCGCGTGTACTTGGATCTCGCCGAGGTCATATGTCTTATGCACGCCATCCAGGCGAATCGTCGCGGTCTTTTCTGTCGGTTTCAGGCTGGAGAGGGTCGAGGAAGCTTCGTACTTCGCGGCGCGTTCATCCATGGAGTTGATCGGAGTTGTGACGTCAATGCGCGGCGGCAGCAGCGGCCTCTTTCTTTCGCTGCTCATCCAGACGCTTCAAGAAATCGTCGAATTTCACCTGCTGCTCCGGCGTCAAGACTGCCCGGATATTGGCCCGGCCTTGCTGGCGTATCTGCTCTCTGGGCGCATCCAGAGGCGCATACAGGGCCTGCCACTTCGCGCGGGTGTCGTCAATCGCCGCGCCAATGCGTTTCTGCTGGTCCGCGGTCAGTTGAAGCTGCTGCGTAAGGCCGCTCATCACCTGGTCGCGAGTCGGCTTCGTATTGATCGGCTGCTGGTTGGCCGCGCGCACGCGCCACAGGTGGTCGCCCACGCCGCCAAACACTACGCCCAGCAAAAACACGAGAAACACTAAGGCTGTGGCTTCGCGACGCGCTTTATTGTTTGCCATGGCTTGTTTCCGCCACCATCATTAAAACTTCGTCTCCGTTTGCGGGAGGCCTTGCTGGCTCGGGTGCAAATAGATTGCCTTCGATGGATCGAGCCGACGGTACGTTGAGCCTTGCATAATGGCTCCAGCCAATGTCGCAACTGACCAACACACCCACGGCCAATGTGGCCGTCGCTGCAAATCGCCACCCCAAGGCTACAATCGGCTGCCAGAAGCGCGTATGTTCCGCGGTCCGTTCCTGTTCGGCTAAGCCGATCCGAGCCATCACATTTCGCGCGAATGCGGTATCCGGCGCCGTCGTAGGCTCCGCGATCCGCAACAGACGCACGCTGCCCGAAGCTCGATCGAACGCCTCGTTGCACCCCGCGCAGCCTCGCAAGTGCTGCCTTGCCGTTTCCGCACTGGTCTCGTCGAGCACACCCTCGAGGTAGTCCTCCAAAAGCGCCTCATACTCAAGGCAGGCCATCCTCGTGTTCGTGTCCGTCATAGCTATTTACCTCTTCCTTTGCGGCGCACCAGCATCCGCCTTTTGCGCGGAAATCGCGCGGCGCCGGTAGACATCCATGATTCTCCCTCGCGCACGGAACAGTCGCACTTTCACGGTATTGACGTTGAGCTGGAGAATCTCAGCCAATTCTTGCACGGAAAATCCTTCCATTTCCTTCAAGACCAGCAGTTGCTGATCTTGCTCGGGCAGCGTAGCCAGCATCCGATCCAACAGTTCCCGAGTTTCGGCCCGTGAATTCGCATCCGCAGGCGGACGGTCCGCGGAAACGATGCCGTCCAGCCGCGACACTTGCTCCTCCGATAAATCCGCTTCGTAAACCAGAGGCCGCACTTTCTTCTTCCTCAAATAGTCCCAGCACTCGTTCACCGCGATTTTGTACAGCCACGTGGAAAACGCCGCACGTTGATCGAATTTCTTGATTCCAAGGTACGCCTTCAGAAAAACTTGCTGTGCCACGTCCTCCACGTCTTCCGCACAACGCAGGATTCCGCCAACCAATGCACAAACGCGCTGCTGATGGCGCCGCACGAGTTCCTCGAACGCGGCCGGTGTACCGTCTTGCGACAGCCGCACCAGTTCGCGGTCGTCCCGCTTCACCTCACCCCGATCGATAGAGAGAGCAAGCGCCGGAGCACTAGCTGCCATGGTCTTTGAGACGCGTGTCATCGATCTTCGGTTACGCCGAAAAGTCTGCCCTTTCCTCTTTTGTTCTTGCGACCAACACTAGTCCATGTAACAATACCCGCCATGATAATCGGCGACCGTATCCGACTGCTACGTGAAGACAAAAATCTCTCGCAGGGCGACATCGAAAAGCGGACAGGCCTGCTTCGCTGCTACATCTCGCGCGTCGAGAACGGGCATACCGTTCCGGCGATCGAGACTCTGGAAAAGCTGGCGCGCGCGATGGAAGTCCCGCTCTACCAGCTGTTCTACGATGGCGAAGAGCCGCCCGCACTTCCCAACCTTCCGAAGCGGAAGAGCGCGGACGACATCGCCTGGGGCAGCAGGGGGAAAGACGCTCGCTACCTGGGCCGTTTTCGGCGCCTCCTCGGCCGCTTGCCCGAAGGCGATCGTCGGCTTTTGCTTTACGTAGCCCAGAAAATGGCGAACCGGTAACCGGATCACTATTTCCTTTGGAATCAATCGACCCGCGTTGCGGAGCGTCTCTGCGCATACTCTTGGTGTCCCTGAAGGGGCTCTATTCCGTCTCCCATGATTCTACTCCCACTCGATGGTGCTGGGTGGCTTTGAACTGATGTCATAGACCACCCGATTCACACCAGGCACCTCATTCACGATCCGCGTGGAAATTCGCTCCAGCACTTCCATCGGCAGGCGCGACCAGTCCGCCGTCATCGCATCCAGGGATTCGACAACCCGCACCGCGACCGTAGCTGCATAAGTGCGGCCGTCTCCCATCACACCCACGCTTTGCACGGGCAGCAATACGGCAAACGCCTGCCAGACTTTCTCGTACAGGCCCGCGCGGCGAATCTCTTCAACCACCACCGCGTCGGCTCCCCGTAGGATTTCAAGTTTCTCCGGGCTTACCGCACCAAGGACGCGGACGGCCAGTCCAGGACCCGGAAACGGATGTTTCACCAGAATCTCTTCCGGCAATCCCAGTTCCCTTCCGATTTGGCGCACCTCATCCTTAAACAAATCCCGCAGCGGCTCGATCAGCTCAAAGGGCATGTCTTTCGGCAATCCGCCGACGTTGTGGTGCGATTTGATTACCGCCGAGGGTCCTTTTACGGAAACCGATTCGATCACGTCCGGATACAGCGTCCCCTGTACCAGGAATTTCACGGGCAGGTCTCCTGGCACGCTGGTCGAAAGTTTGCGCTGTTCTTCCGCAAACACGGTGATGAACTCACTCCCTATGATTTTCCGTTTTTGCTCGGGATCCGTGACTCCGCTTAGCCTTGAAAGAAACCGCTCCGATGCGTCGACGCCGATCACGTTCAAGCCGAGCCGTCCTCGCAAGAGGGTCAGCGTCTCGTCAAATTCATCACGCCGCAGAAGGCCGGTATCCACGAAAACATTCGTCAGGCGGTCGCCGATGGCCTTGTCTACCAAAGCTGCCGCCACGGTTGAATCGACGCCACCGCTCAAGGCGCAAATGGCTCGCGCTCCGGCGGCTCGGGTGCGAATACTCTCAACCATTTCGGCAATGAATCCGGCGCCATTCCAATTGGGGCGCGCGCCGCAGATGCCAAAAACAAAATTATTCAAAATCTCCGTGCCGCGATCGGTGTGATTGACTTCCGGATGAAATTCCACGCCGTAGTATTGTTTGGCGGGATTCTCAATCGCGGCCACGGCATTGTTGGTCCGCGCCGTAATGTGAAAGCCTTCGGGCAAACCCGAAACGTGATCGCCGTGGCTATTCCAGATTTTCAACTGGGCCGGCAGTCCCGCAAACAGCTTGGAGTCTCGCCCGATGTTCAACTCTGCCGGCCCGTACTCGCGCCGCTCCGCCCGCTCGACTTTTCCGCCCAGCGCGCGCGTCAGCCATTGCATGCCGTAGCAGATGCCCAGCATCGGAACCCCGAGGTCGAGCGTTTTCGGATCGCACAAGGGCGCATCCGGATCGTAGACGGAGCTCGGTCCGCCCGACAGCACGATGCCCGCCGGTTCCTGCGCGCGAATTTCCTCGATCGGCGCGGTGCACGGGAGGATCGCCGAAAACACCTGCTGTTCGCGGATTCGGCGCGCGATCAATTGCGTATATTGCCCGCCAAAATCCAGAACCACGATTCCCCGCTTAGTGCTCAACTGCCCTCCTCCCTCTCCGTACACGAATCGACGGTTCCCGGCCGCTACTGCAAAACGATGTTGACTAGCTTTTTAGGCACCACCACCACTTTTACGATCTTCTTCCCGGCGATCAGCGGTGCAATGCGAGCGTCGCCCAATGCTCGCTCCCTGACTTCGTCCTCCGCCAAGCTTTCATCGACCAGGATTTTTCCGCGCAGCCGGCCGTTAATCTGAATAATCACCTCCACTCGCTCCTCGCGCGTCAAGTCTTCGCTATACGGCGGCCATTTTTCCTGGGATATCGTTCTGGAATTCCCCAGCATTTCCCACAACTCCTCGGCAATGTGCGGCGTCATCGGATAAAGCATCAGTGCTGCGGTCCCCAAAACGCTCTTGAGAATTGCCGGAGACACACCCTGGTCCAGCGGCTCCTGCGCGTGGATTTCGTTCACGAGTTCCATCACCAGCGCAATGGAAGTATTGAAATGCCAGCGCCCCTCGAAATCGTTCGTTACGCGTTTCAGCGTCTGATGCGTTTTTCGCATCAGAACCTTTTCCTTGGCGCTGGCTGCGCCAAAATCAACATGCGCGCTCCAATCCAAGGCGGCATTCCGCAAGGAGCCCGCATGTTTCTCGACGAGCCGGTAAATCCGATTAAGGAATCGCGCTGCACCTTCAATCCCCTGCTCGTTCCACTCCAGATCCTTTTCCGGTGGCGCCGCGAACAGCGTGTACATCCGCCCCGTATCGCAGCCGTACTTCTCCGCCATCTCGATCGCGCCCACTACGTTTCCGCGCGATTTCGACATGGCCACGCCGCCCTTTTGCACCATGCCCTGCGTGAAGAGCCGCGCGATCGGCTCGCCGTGCTTCACGAGTTTCAGGTCGCGCATCACCTTGCAGAAAAACCGCGAGTATAGCAGGTGCAAAATCGCGTGCGTGATTCCGCCGATGTACTGGTCGATCGGAAACCACTGTTGCACCTTCGCGGCGTCGAACGGCGCGCGGTCGTTGCGCGGGTCCGTGTAGCGGTAGAAATACCACGA
>DASYZC010000115.1:0-11281 GCA_035949735.1 Candidatus Acidiferrales bacterium
TAGGCGGCAGCACATCCATCGCGCTTGGGGCGAAGCCCCTGCGAAACGTTGCCGCGACGGCGCGATATTTGCTCTTGCAACTCGCCGCACAGCGTCTTGGCGCGCCAATCGAGCAGCTTCAGGTGCGCGACGGAATCGTAAGCATTCAGGGAAACGCCGGAAAGAGCATCTCTTATGGTGATTTAGCCGGAGCCGGCGACCTGAATGATGCGCTCAAAGTTTCTGGCCGCGGCTTCGCATTGAACGTGGAAGGACTCGGAAAACCCAAAGACCCCGCAAACTACATTGTGGTCGGGAAACCGCTTCCGCGCGTGGACATCGCTCCCACGATTCTCGCCCAGTGGCAGTACGTCACCGATGTGCGAGTGCCCGGCATGTTGCACGGGCGCATGATTCGTCCGGCGCGTGCCGGCGCAAAGCTGGTGAGCGTGGACGATGCATCCGCGAAAGCGATCAACGGCTACGTGAAGTCCGTGGTCGAAGGAAATTTTGTCGGCGTGGTGGCGGAAAACGAATGGGCCGCCATCCGCGGCGCGCAGGCGCTGAGAGTCACCTGGAGCAACGTGCGGCCAGCGTTTCCGGCGCAAACGCGGCTGTACGAACACATGCGGTCCACCGCGCCCAAGGCGAGCAAGGAAACTCTCACCAAGGGCGACGCGGCCGCAGCTTTTGCCAGCGCCGCCAGAAAAATCGAAGCAACGTACGAGTCGCCGTTTCAGTCGCACGCCACCATGGGACCCGGTTGTGCCGTCGCGGATGTCCACTTGGACGGCCTTACCACTGTGTGGTCTGGCGGACAAAAGCCGCACGCTTTGCAGCAAGGGTTCGCGGAACTGTTGCGGGTGCCTCCGGAAAGAGTCCGCGTGATTTGGGTCGAAGATGCCGGTTCATACGGCCGGCCCGGTTTTGAAGATGCCGCGGCGGATGCGGTGCTGCTTTCGCGGGCTGTTGGAAAGCCGGTCCGCGTCCAGTGGTCGCGCGAGGACATGACGGCGTGGGGAACCAAGGGTCCGGCCGTAGTCTGCGATATGTCCGCGGCTCTGGATGCGCAGGGTGAGGTCACGGTGTTTCGATTCACGTCGCGCGCATTTTCCGGCGGCCAAGTAAGTTACCTGCCGGCGACGGCCGGGAATTTTTTGGGTGCCCAGCTCACGGGCATTCCAAACACCAGTGGCGTGGATGAGTTTGCGCAATGGGGCGAAGAATGTGTGGCCTACACGTTTCCAAATGTTCACGCGGACGCGCATGTAGTTGGGGCCTTTTTGGATGAAGCCTCTCCGCTGCGCACCACTCACTTGCGCGACCCAGAAGGTCCGGCCACCACGTTCGCAACCGAATCTTTCCTGGATGAACTCGCCGCAGCGGCAAAAGCCGATCCCATCGAATTCCGGCTCAAATATTTGGATGACGACCGCCTGAAAGCCGCGCTGAAAAAAGCCGCGGAAAAATTCAACTGGGATCGCCGACCTTCTCCGAAACACACGGGCACTTCAGAAATTGCGACGGGTCGCGGCGTGGCCCTGGCCTTGCGCGGAGGAACTCGCGTCGCCACAGTAGCGGAAGTGGAAGTGAATCGGCCGACGGGCGCGGTTCGCGTGAAGCGCTTCGCCTGTGTCCACGACTGCGGGCTGATCGTCAATCCCGAAGCGCTCGCGGGGACGGTTTCCGCGAACCTGATTCAATCGCTGAGCCGCAGCTTGAAAGAGGAAGTGACGTTTGACGGCTCTCGCGTGACCAGTGTGGATTGGAACAGCTACCCCATCGCGAGGGCGTCGGACGTGCCCGATCAAGTTGACATCACCCTGATCAACCACCCGGAGATTTCACCGACCGGCGCCGGCGAACCATCCAGCCGGCCCACGGCCGCCGCGATCGGCAACGCAATCTTCGATGCCACGGGCGCACGCGTGCGACGAGGACCTTTTACACCGTCAAGAATCAAAGCCGCGCTCGCCACGATTCAGCCCGCCTGACGGTGAGGCGAGCGGCGTAAACACGTTCGGTCACTCGAGGAAGGTCACCTTATTGACCTCGCGTAGGGTGGTCAGGCCAGCGCGCACCTTCCTGAGACCCGATTCTCGAAGAGACGACATGCCAGCTTCCTTGGCGGCTCGTTTAATTTCCGAACTGGGGCGCCGGCTGATTATCATCTCGCGTACACGGTCTGAGAGGTTCAGGAGTTCGCTAATTGCCGAGCGTCCGTGATACCCGCTTCCCGCGCATTCGAGACATCCAGCCCCTTCATACATGGGGACGCCAGCCCACTCCGCTGGGTCCAGACCGGATTCGGGCAGTGTTTCCGGCGGACAGACGATCTGTTTCTTGCAGTTCCCGCAGATCACCCGAATCAGCCGCTGGGCCATGATGCAGTTGAGGGCAGAGACAAAATTGTACGGCTCGACTCCCATGTTGATGAAGCGTCCGATCACGTCGGTAACGTTATTGGCGTGGACGGTGGTAAAGACGAGATGGCCTGTGAGAGCGGAATTGATAGCGATCTGAGCGGTTTCCTGATCGCGTATCTCGCCGACCATGATCTTATCGGGATCGTGACGCAGGATGGAACGCAGGCCGCGCGCGAAGGTCAAGCCTTTCTTCTCGTTTACCGGAATCTGAGTGGTGCCGCGGACCTGATACTCCACAGGATCCTCGATTGTGATGATCTTATCCTCTTCGCTTTTGATCTCATTGATGGCGGCGTATAGCGTAGTGGTTTTGCCCGAGCCCGTGGGGCCGGTCACCAGCACCAGGCCGTAAGGCTCGCGGATATGGCGGCGGAAGCGAATCACCTCATCGCGTTCCAAACCCACGACATCGAGGCTCAAATCGCGAAATTTCTCGCTCAGGCTTTCTTTATCGAGAACGCGGAGCACCGCGTCTTCGCCGTAGACGGAGGGCATGATTGAAACGCGGAAATCGACGAAGCGGTTTTGGTATCGCACGCGGAAACGTCCGTCTTGGGGAACGCGCCGTTCCGCGATATCCAAGTCACTCATCACCTTGATTCGCGAGAGGAGCGTGTCATGGATTTCCTTGGCGAGCGGATGCATGGCGCATTGCAACATGCCGTCAATGCGGTACCTCACGACCACGCCGTCGATGCTGGTCTCCACGTGGATATCGCTAGCCCGCCGCTCAAGGGCGGTGAAGATGACGGTATCGAGAAGCCGAACGATCGGGCTCGCGCCAACCTCGCTCGTGAGCTTCTCCATGGAAATATTTTCGTCAGGGTTTTCGTCCTCGGCCGCAACCTGATGCGCAAAACCCTCCGAGGCGCGATCGAGAACCCGCTGCGATTGTTCGGTGCGCTTCAGGAGGTCATTGATCTGCGTCGGGGGAGCGACCTTGATTTGGAGCCGCTTACCGAGATGCAAGGCCAGTTCGTCGATCAGCTGGAAATGACTGGGGTCGGCGATGGCAATGGTGAGAGTAGCGTCGTCAACCTCGAGCGGCACGAAGTTGTAGCGGAACATCAATTCCGCCGGTATGCTGCGGACGAGATCGGCCTTTATGGTCTGCTCGCGAAGGTCGAGAAACGGGCAGCGGTAGCGCCTGGAGAGTTGGCGTGAGCGTTCGATTTCGGCGGTGTCATTCAGCTTTTCAGCGACTAATGCATTAGCGTCAGTGACTGCCATTCGAAATACTCCTGAGATGCTTCGCTTTTCTTGACGTGCCTTCGATGTGCAGCGCTCAACAGTGAGAGGACGAGGGGAAAAATAAAGTTCTGTTCTGAACACGAATCTCAGTCCTGGAAACAGTCGCGGGCCTACCGGGGGAGTGTCCGTTGATGTTCCAAATTGAAACAGAGTAACTGATGAGAACTTATCTTGAAGTGTATCGTCCGCAGGAGGTTTCTCTGAACAGGCTCTGGAGTAAAAATAATGTGAGCCGATCGCTCTTGCGTGAAGAAAACAATTCAGGGGAATTCATAGGTTGCAGATGTGTGAACTCAACCGTTGTATCGCTCCCGAAAATCCGAAGAGATCGGGCCGGTTCTAAGGGGAGTGCACGATTGTGCCCGAGTCAATATCGATTGATGTGAAGCGGCGCTTACACGGGGCGAAGGAAGGATCCCACGACGGCAGCGGAGCCGTGCGTGGATTTGCCCGACGAGAATTGTCGGGTGAGGAACGCGCCAAGCTACTCGACGTGAAAGCGTGGGATCCGATCCTGGAGATGTATGGCCGCACAATGAAGCTAGCAGTAGCGCTCACCGATCCCCAAGGAAGCATTTTGGGAACATGCCACAACGCTCAGCCCATGTGGAGCGCCCTTCGTAGATCAATGATTGGAAAACAGACCGGCTGTCCCTTCTGCCTGAGTCCACTTTCGTCTTGCACCGCGGTTGTCGATGCGTTGCACACAGGTCTACCCAAGATCGTACGCGATGCGGCGGGCCTGATGCACGTGGCGGTTCCGCTGCTTTTGGGCGGCCATCCGCTAGGGGCTATTCTTGCGGGCCAAGTGCCCAGCGAATGTCCCGAGCCGCTTTTTTTGCAGCGCGCCTCGAAAACATTTGGAGTTTCGCCGCAGTTACTTTGGAGCCTTTCGAACAAACAAGATCCTGTGACACGCGCGAGCTTGCGATCGGCGGGGGACCTGCTGCACACGCTCGGCCAGGCGTTCGTGCAGCAACGGTACGGAACGCTCCTTGAGGCGCACGTGGCGGATACCAACGCTCAGTTTCGGTTGTTGGTTGACGGCGTTACGGACTACGCGCTTTTTACCACCGACGATCGCGGACGCGTGACCAGCTGGAACAGCGGAGGGGAACGCATGCTGGGCTATCACGAAGATGAAATCATCGGCGAGGAATTCTCGCGGATGTTCACCCCAGAGGATTTTCAGAACGGCGTTCCGGAGAAGCAGCTGCTCAAGGCTTCGCAAAACAGACGCGCAGAAAATGAAGGCTGGCGAATTCGCAAGAACGGAACGCGCTTTTGGGCTGACGTGATCATCACGGCACTCGAGGGAGAAGGCGGCCGCCGCCGAGGTTTCGCCGTGGTGATGCAAGACGTGACAGACCGGCGCAAGGCTGCGATCGAATTGGAGTCGGTGCGACAGGAACGCATGACCCTTCAAGAACAGTTTCTCTCTCACGTCTCGCATGAACTTCGCACGCCTTTGACCGCGATTTATTTTTTCATCACCAACTTATTGGAAGGAGTGAACGGCGATCTATCCCCGGGACAACGCGAGACCTTGGAATCGAGCCTGGAAAATATCAATCAGCTCAAGGACATGGTGAGCGACCTTCTCGACATTAGCCGGGTGGACTCGCATAAACTCACCGTAGATCCCCAGCATATGCATGTGCCGGGACTGATTCAGGAGGTTCTCAGGACGTGCCGGGCGAATGCCAAGTTGAAGGATATCAACTTGGTAGCAGACATTACGCCTTCTCTTCCTTCCGCCTGGGCGGACCGCGCCCGGGTACGTCAAGTTCTAATTAACCTGATTGATAACGCAATCAGATTCACATCCGACCGCGGCACGGTGGTCGTACGGGCGCGGGTCTTCGCAGAGGACAGCAGCTTTCTGTGCCTTTCGGTTGTGGACACGGGATGCGGAATCAGCCCAGCGGACTGCCTTACAGTGTTCGACCGCCTAGCGCAGGTAAAAAGCGCAGCAGAATCAAGCCGCAAAGGTCTGGGGCTGGGACTATTCATATCCAAGGAATTGGTCATGCGCCTGGGTGGCAGAATATGGGTGGAGAGCCGGCTGAAGGAAGGCAGCACCTTTTCCTTTACTCTGCCGGTTTTTTCACTCGGCAAATTCTGCGATGTGCTTTTCACACCGGCAAACCTGGCGGCCGGTTGCGTGATGCTTTTTTCGATCGACGTTCCCGCCATCGAGGGAGGGGTTCCCCAGCAACAGCTTCCGGCGCCAAGGAAAGCCCTGGAGCGCTGTATCACAACCGGCCGGGACTTGCTCTTGCCGGCCATGACCGAGGCAGAAGCGATTAAGACGTTTTTCGTCATCGCCTGCACCGACACGAAGAGCGCCGAGTCCGTGAGCGAGTGTTTTCGGAGAGAGCTGGACAATTTCTACCATGGCTCGAAGCTTCAGCCAGTTATTTCCGCAACCCGTGTGCAACTCGCCTCCGGCGAGCAGCCATGGGCAGAACGAAAAGCAGAAGCCGTGAACAAGATTGACAAATTGATTCAAGCGCATGTACGCGAAAGGAGCGCCTCAAATTGAGTGCAAAGAAAATTCTGATCATCGATGACGACGAACATCTTCTGGTAGGTTTGTCCGCCAAGTTGAAAGCCAACGGCTATAACGTGGTCTCCGCCATGGATGGGGTGGCCGCCGTAGCGATGACGCGGACCGAATCGCCGGACCTGATCGTTCTGGATCTGGGACTGCCGGCGGGGGACGGATTCGTTTTCCTGGAGCGACTGAGGGCCCTGGCACCGCATATAGCGACTCCCGTGATCGTGCTCAGCGCCCGAGATCCCAGCGGGAACAAACAGCGGGCGTTGCAAGCAGGCGCGGCTGCATTTTTGCAGAAACCTCCGGATAACCGCGAACTGCTGAGCGAAATTGGGCGCGCGTTGGGAGAACGAGCCGCGATGTCTCAATTCCTCAAGACCTGAACGCTCACAGCGAGCTGCTGGTGTCCCTATTATTTCGTGGCACAGGGTGAGGGATTCCAGCCGGAAGCATCGGGGAGTTTCTTGAAGTGCGAGCTGGTGATGAAAGGTTCCGCGAGATACTTCGGGTCCGTGACGATTGTCGTGACGACCAGCCATTGGTCGCCGTTCGGCGCCTTGAAACTATCGAAATATTCTTCGAGCTTCGCGTTAAGGCTGTAAGGGACGCCGTTCTTGCGAAGATACCCAGGGCGCAGTTCCGTGGTAACGACCTTCAGGTAACCTTCCGGTCCTGGCCCGCCCGGACCAGCCGCCGCACCAAAGCCACTCAAATTGAAGAAACCACCGGGCCGGAGTCCGTCCCATTCCGCGACGGAATAGCCTTGCCACTGAGGGGTGGATTTCGGCGGGGGCGGGGAATCGAAATGGAAGATACGAGTCTGCGTTCCGGCATCCGTTTCCACACGCAAAGTGTTGTCGTTCTCCCAGGAGATGTGCAGGCGTCCCGGAACACGCATGATGGCAGGGGCGCCATACGATCTGCATTGCTCGCCGGCCGCTTCGTCCTTCGCGGGATCCCACATGTCCGCGACGCGCTTACCCTCGGAGTTGAGGGGAACGCTCGCATAGTCACCTTTGTCCGGAGTGATCATGCGAAAGCGCCAATCCTCCGTGACGATCGAGACCCAGTAGCCCGTGAGGTCGAGCGGCGCGATCTTGCGCGCATTTACAGGGGGTTGAGGTGGCGGAAATCCGAACTGGGCGAGGACACAGCCCGGCATTGCGAGCGACGCCATGGCCGCGAAAATGAACAGCAGGAGCCGCGACCGTTTCACGATTCCGCACATTTGCGCAGCCGGGGGCACCGGCGCGAATCGATAGCGCTCTGTGTATTGCCTAGCGTTTCGCACTCAGACTCCTATACACTGCCTCGACAAACATGTCCGTCGTCCAAGGCCCTTTGTCTGTGCCATAAAGGGGATCGTAGTCTCGCGTAGGCCTTGCTGCTTTCACCTGATCGAGCGTCATACCTTTGCTCACCATGTCCTGAACGCGGTCGCGAATGATGGTGACCATTTCCTGATAGACCACCACGTCAGCCTGGTCGCAGAGTCGGCCATGCCCCGGAATCACCATGGTGCCACCTTCGTCCTTGCTCTTCACGTCGGCCGGAATGGTCAGATCGAGAAGGCGATTCAAGCCAGCGATAATCCCCTGAATGCTTCCACCTCTTGTAAGATCGATCACGGGATAGCTGTCGGTACGGAAGACGTCGCCGGAACTTATGACGTCTTCGCGCCGGAAGTAGGCCATGCTGTCCGCGTCTGTGTGGCCGGGTTGGTGGAAGATCCGAATACTATCGCCATTGAACCAGAAGCTTTTCTGGGAAGACTGGTACGCGTCAGTTGGCCAAGAACCCTGCGGCGCCGCAGATTGCTTTCCCGTGGTAGCACTCATGCGATCAAGAATGGTTTGAAAGGCGATGATGGCTGCCGTGTTGCCCGCACTGGCGCCGATGTCGCCTACTACGTTCCCGCCGGTTATCGTGCTGCCAGCCTTGGCAATCTTCTCATTCCCGCCGATGTGATCCGGATCGTCCGTGGTGTCAATAATGAAACGAATCGGTTTGTCGGAAAGGGTGCGGACCGCAGCCAAGACCTGGTCGCTCATGGCGTCGAGCCCGGTATCGACGAGCAACACACCGATTTCGCCAACCTGGACGGTGATGTTGGCTCCGGCACCAACCAGCATGTAGATGTTGCCCTGCACTGGCAGGACGTGGACAACCGCGTCCGATTGGTCACCGCTTTCTTGTGCGCTGGGAACCGAAACCAGGCCAATCACTCCTAGCAGGGCGGCGATTGCGAAACCTATTGACGTTGAAATGATTCTCATCGGTCTGCGTGTTTCTTGGCCGGACGCGGCAACGTGGTCATCGTCTTCATTTTCAATTTGTATTCCGGGTACATCGTCTCCGCACCGCCTCTTGCAGCCTGGGGAGGAATTCCGTAGGCGGCTGGGAATTCGTTGAGAAACGGGTTTGTTCCGGGCAAATGATTAGGCACAACCCCTGCGGGGCGATCGACCTCGTCGACGGCTTCACAGGGATACGGCCCAATCATCTGTTGCGGGGCGCTGACGAAATCTGTGGTGCGAATAAAGGGTTCGGTCAGATACGCCGGGTCGAAAATAAGGACGGCAACGGTCAGGTAGCGATCGTGTCGCATGATATAGGTGATGACCGTGGCTCTGTCGCTGCGGGGAATGCCGTTTCTCCGGATCCAACCTTCCTTGAGATGGTCCGTGGTCACCTCAAGAATGTCCCCTTGCCATTTTCCAGTAGAGAAGCCCTGCCAGGTGTGCGGCGCGTAGTCGGGCGGATGGGGACGGCCGTCCATGTAAATTGTTTGTTCGGGAGACTGCCACGAGATGTGCGTGTGGTAAGCGATGAGCTTCTGGGTCTCCGGATCTACTTCCTTCCAAATCCTGAGCAAAGCAGGGCCGCGCCATGCGTAGTCGGAAGGGTGAGGTCTGCACTGATTCTCGGGTAGTTCCAGAAGAGTGGCGTCCCAACTATCGCCTCTCAGGCGCGCGGCATCGTTAATCGGCAGGCCGAGGTAGTCCCCAATTTCCGGGCCGGGAATGCGTTCAGGCTCGTCCTCATGAAATCTGTTTCCCCATTCCCCACTCGGATCGGTTTGCGCGAGCGTTCGGCCGGTCATTAGCACTACCAAAAAAAGCGAAAGGCCCAGAATCTTGAATCGCCTGGTGTTACTCATCTCCTGGCTCCTGGAAGCGCGCCGCCTGGCCAGCAAGCAAACGGACGGGTGCGAGGAACGCTGCTGAAGAAACCCCCAAGAATCATGTGTCGTCCTTCCTGTCGGCGCACCACGGTCCACCGGCTTTTGGATACCAAACAGTCGAGCGAATCGCTTGCAGGAACTCCACCTGAATGGACAGATTCGTGACTCTGCGGCAAGGAAGAGCGAGGCTTCTAGTGGGCACAGGGCCAGCCAAAAAGGGTTGGAAGACCGAAAGGCTCCGAATCGTAAGTCATGATTCTGCTCACCATTGTGGAATTCCTGCAAGCCGGAGGTCGCACGTTGCTTTAGCCTGAATGTGACGCAGGCAAGATGGAGTATAGCGACCGCCGACAGGCTCGTTCGGCAAATTGCCACCCGGCGGCACTTGTCTTCGGCAAACCCAGGAGGATTGCGATGGTGAGCAACGAAAAGAACCAAACTGCGAGCGCGAGCGGTCCGACACGGACACGGCCGTTCACCTCGCGGGAGTTCATGGACAGCCTCCGCGATGATCGCGAGATCTGGATTTACGGGGAACGCGTCAAAGACGTCACGACTCACCCTGCCTTCCGCAATACCGTTCGGATGATGGCGCGGCTGTATGACGCGCTGCACGATCAACGGAAGGGCGTTCTCTGTACCGAGACCGATACCGGCAACGGCGGCTACACCCATAAATTCTTCAAAGCATCACGCAACGCGGAAGAAATGGTGGGAGCGCGCGATGCGATAGCGGAGTGGGCGCGCGTGACGTACGGCTGGATGGGCCGCAGCCCTGACTACAAAGCTGCGTTTCTTGCAACTCTGGGTGCGAACTCGGAGTTCTATGCTCCATTCCAGGAGAACGCGCGACGCTGGTACAAGAAAGTGCAGGATGAAGTCACCTTCATCAATCACGCGATTGTCAATCCCCCTGTGGATCGCAACAAGGAACTCGCCGAGGTGCGCGATGTTTACATGCACGTCGAAAAGGAGACCGACGGCGGCCTGATTGTCAGTGGCGCGAAAGTAGTGGCTACGACGTCTACACTCACGAATTACAACTTCATTGCGAACAATGGCGCGCTGCCCATCAAGACCAAAGATTTCGCCTTCGTCTGCATCGTCCCAACAAACGCAAAGGGTTTGAAGCTTTTCTGCCGACCCTCCTATGAAATGACTGCAGGAGTTATGGGCAGCCCGTTCGACTACCCGCTATCCAGTCGGCTCGATGAGAACGATTCGATCCTCGTGTTCGATAAAGTTTTCATACCGTGGGAAGATGTGTTTGCCTATGCCGACATCGAAAAGGTGAACAACTTTTTCCCACGTTCCGGATTCCTTCCGCGTTTCATGTTTCACGGCTGCGTGCGGCTGGCGGTGAAACTCGATTTCATTGCCGGGCTGCTGCTGAAATCAGTCGACGCCACGGGGGCAAAGGATTTTCGTGGCGTGCAGGCGCAGGTCGGCGAGGTGCTGGCTTGGCGCAACTTGTTCTGGGCCCTGACCGATGCGATGGCCCGCACAACGACTGCGTGGACGCCGGGTTACGTATTGCCCAATCTCGACTACGGGTTGGCGTATCGCGTGATGGCGAGCATGGCTTACCCGCGGCTCAAGGAAATCATCGAAAACGTGCTCGCCAGCGCGCTCATTTATCTCCCATCGCACGCCGAAGACTTCAAGCAGCCAGAAATTCGCAAGCATCTCGATCAGTACGTCCGCGGCTCGAATGGATACTCAGCCGTCGATCGCGTGAAGCTGATGAAGCTGATGTGGGACGCGATGGGGACAGAATTTGGCGGGCGGCATGAGCTCTACGAGCGCAACTACTTCGGCAATCATGAAAGCATCCGTTTCGAAGTTTTGATGGTGGCTGATTCGATGGGACAATCCGCAAAG
>DASYZC010000116.1:0-3475 GCA_035949735.1 Candidatus Acidiferrales bacterium
TTCCGCCTACGGATTGAAGCGATCCGGCCACCGCCACCGGGAGACCAAATAAGATTTGGTCGTTTCGTACGCGAGACAGAGACGTTCAAGCCGCTGATCGACGGCCGCGCTTCCAGCCGTTTTAAGTTCGTTGGCATACGAAGCCACCCATGCGAGATATAAAGGCGCCATCGAACGCAGCAGATGATCGCGATTGATGGTTCGAAGGCGGTGCGCAAGGGCGAAATCGTAGACGATGCGCGCCCACAGTTCGTCGCCCATGCGAAACTGCTGCGGATCCAGCCGTGAGAGCTTCCGCAGTTCGAGCAGAGTGGCGGGAGGCAGCACCAGTCCCCAAATTTCCTGCAGGTCTCGAACTCCCAATTGGAATGACTCGATCATGCGGACAACATCCGGCGCGACCTCGTCCGGTGAAACTGCGACGCGCGGCGCAACTGGGGGGACCGAAACGGAGCCGCGCACTCTTTGCCAGCAAGGCGCTCTCTTTTCCATTTCCAAAAATACCGGGCCAAGGGCCTGCACCAATATCGAGCTGGTGTTCGTCCAATCGGGCGGAGGATAAGTGCGCGATCCGAAGTACACCTGGTTGATTCTAAGATTTTCGCAAGCGGCGGCGGGAGTAAGCGAGATCAAAGGATGCGTAATCGCTGAGTCGTTTCTGGATGCTCGGTTGGAGGCGATTATTTTTTGAAAGAGCTTCTGGGAAACTCCCAAATCAGGGCCGAGCGGATTTTGAATTCGCTTTCCGTACAACGAGCGCGTCAGCGGGCACATGATGCCGCTATTCAGCAAGCCCTGGAATTTTTGGTGCCCGTAAGAGGGCACCACGAGGTCGCACTGAGATTCCAGGAGCGGCTGCGCAAATTCGTTTACCCAACGCTGCGCGTCAATTGCGACTTGCGAGGCAATCACACAGCAGGCACGGGCACCCAGCCGCTCGGCGATCGAAAAAGCGGAATGGTACGCGACCGAAATGCTCTGAAGCGGCCCGGCGACGGCGTCCGCGCCCAGCGGAGGCCAAGAAGCGATCGACACAGACGAAGAATTCTCGCTCACTTCGTTGCGAACCGAGTTTCCGGCAGCCTGCGCCGCCAGAATTACGATTTTGGGAGCACCAGGAATCGTCCGCAGGACGCCACAGAGCTGAGCGATGCTTTGCGGAGGCAAATCCGAGAGGATGCCGATCACAAAATCGGCGCTGTCCGCCTGCTCCGCCTTCTCCGGAACCTGTGGCGCGACGGGCTCGGTTTGCATTTCTGAACCGTTCATATCTGCGGACACTCCGCGATCCGATCAAACAAATGCATCTCTGATAGAAACGTCACAGCGACAGCGACATGATCCCCATCAGCGGAATCCTAACCCAAGCGGGGCGGCTATTCAGCTCGTAAAGTACCTCATAGAGCGCTTTATCCAACAGGAAGGCATCCAGCAAGTTTTGAAAGTCCGATTCATCGGCTGGCAAAAAATCCGCGCCCTGGGCCGCCTGCCGGTACGCGCGCACAAATTCAGCGGCCACCGAGCGTTCCCAAAAACGCGCCCAGGGCTCCAAAGTCGCCAAATCTTCGGGATGGCGAGCGGTGTAATTGATTAGGGTTGCGTATGCCGCATAGCTAAAAGACCGCAGCATTCCGGCAACATCCTTGAGCGCGCACTGTTTGGACCTGCGATAAGCCAGGGAGCGAGCAGGCTCGCCCTCGAAATCCAAAATCACGAAGTCCGTTTTCACTCGGAGCACCTGCCCAAGGTGATAGTCTCCGTGGATCCGAACACGCTGCGGAAGCGGAGCGCCCGAATCCCGGGCACTGAACGTTGCGAAATGCTGGAGAATCCGCCGGCGGCGGCTGAGCACGGAAGCTGCGATCTCGAGCAACTCGTCCGGCAGGTTGGAGACTCTTTCTTTCAAGACATCGAAAACGGACGCCGCGTGATCTTGAAGGTCCTTGATCAGGAACTGCAGTTCCTCCGGTGTAAAGGGCTCCGGCGAGAAAGCAGGATCGTCAGTGGGCGAAGCAAGGGCCAGATGCATCTCAGCCGTACGTTTGCCGAGCGTAGCCGCCGATTCGAGGTAAAGGCCCACATGCTCCCTTGCCGCGGAAGATGGCGGTTGCGCTGAAAGTTCCAGCGGGCTTGCGAGTTCATCGCCTAAGTTTCCCGGGATAGGAACCGTGGCGCAATTTTCGTAATAGCGATCGAGTTCTTCAATCGTCCACTTCCAGCCATCGCCTTCATTTGAGACCAAGCCTTGCAGCATCGCGAGCGTCAAGCTCTGGCCGTCTTTTGACTCGTACTCGATGGAGCCGGCGAAGGGAGGAACCCTATCAAAGTTGGCTCTCTCCGTTAGATATCTGCCGACTTCGCAATCAGGATTGGCGCCCACATCCTGCCGGCGAAAGAGCTTCAGGATGAAGCGGTCGCCAAAAAAGATCGAAGTATTGCTTTGCTCCGCCGATCCACGTCGAACGGCGAGGCTCTGAGCATCGGACGCCATCAGATTCTGAAGCGCTTTGCCGCGCACGCTCCTGATCCGCCCGTGCGGAAGGGCCAGTTCCCTGGCATTCTGCATCAGAGAAAGCAGCTCGGCGCACATCGGTTCGCTGAAGACCCCATCGTGCAGGATTCCAATTTCCTCCTCAGCGACGATCCCGGTGATGACGGCGTTGGGAGCTGAGCGCCGCAATTCTTCCGCAGCCTCCCCAAATGTCATTGCAAACACCAGCAGATAAACGTCCGAAGCGCCGCTTTCGAACTGCACCTCCACAAGCGCCAACGCCGAGTCGGATTTTTCAAGAACCGCTGAATCCAGAATCCGAGTGGACTTCAGTTGCCTTGATTTGCCGGCAAACCAGCGCTGTTTCGGCAAATATTCGAGAAGGCTTTCCGTTTCGAGGCGAAGAAGCCCGGAACCTTCGAAAACACTCCTCCACCCGATGGTGATCTCAAGCGGAGCCTCATACGCCGGAGCCGCAGCGCCGTCTTCAGCTTCAGGCCTGCGCTGAAGTTCGAGCCAAAGAAAGCTGTAGGGAGCCAGGGTGAGGCGATAGGGATGGCGCCCAACCGTGGGAAATTCCACGTAGCCCAGCATTTCGACGGGAACCGCGCCTTCGAGTTTCGAGAGGTCAAGATCGACGGGCTGCGCGAAACGAGAAAGATTCGCCACACACAAAACCTGTTCTCCGTCGTATTGCCGCAGATAGGCCAGCACCTTGCGATTCGGAGGGTCTAAAAACTCGATGGTGCCACGCCCGAACACGCGAAAAAGTTTTCGCAGGGCGACCATGTTGCGCATCCAGTTCAGCAGCGAAGAGGGGTCGCCTTGCTGGCTTTCCACGTTGATTGCTTCATAGCCCCAGACCGGATCCATGATTACGGGACTATAGAGGCGCGCGGGAGTGGCCGTGGAGAAACCGGCATTGCGGTCGCCATTCCACTGCATGGGCGTGCGCACGGAGTTGCGGTCGCCGAGATAAATGTT
>DASYZC010000117.1:0-14374 GCA_035949735.1 Candidatus Acidiferrales bacterium
GGCGTGATGTTTGCCCTTCTCTTTGGAGAAGGCGACGGAGGAGGAAGGGACCTCCATGGCGACATCCACGCGAGCCTGATTGGGCGAAGTGTAAACGAATGGCGCTTCGAGAGAGCCCTCGACGGAGCCGGCCGCCGCGGCCGTGGCATCGGCTTCGAGCGTTTTGGCAATCGGCTTCCCCTTGAGGAAATCCTTCGCTCTTGCGTTGCAGTATCCGGTGCGCGAACGGACGCTCATGCCATGGCGGTCGAGCTTGACGCGCAGCGTATGGCAGGCACCGTCGAGATCATCCGTTGGGGAATAGCCGAGCAAGTAATATTCATTCTGCTCGTCCGCAATCTTGCCCAGGCCGGCTAGCAGGTCGTTGGTGTTGTAAATGGGGAAGCCGCCTGTGCCCGCAGCGAGTGCGTATAGGACGCCTTGGTTGGTCGAGCCTGTTTCAGGGAGGGTGGGAATAATCATTTGAGGAGTGGTGACGCCGCCGTAGGGCTGCGATCCGTACATACCGGGATAGCCGCCGGGCATGACGCGCGGACCTCCGCTGACGGGCGGAGCGGGAGCGCCTCGCGTGCCGCCACCACCGGGAGCGCCGCCTCCGCGGCCGCCGCCCGCACCACCACCGCCTCCGCCCACGCCGCGGCCGCCCCCTCCGCCGCCGCGCTGGGCGGGCTCAGCAGCGGCAGACGGCAATGGCACGGGGTAAGAAGCGAGAACGAGGCGGGGCTTCGCGCCGTATTCCATGCCGAACGAGTTTGGGCTGCCGGTGCCATTCCAAGGGGCGAAGTTTTGGCTGTTGGGCGCAATCAAACCGCGAACGTCCAGGGGATAAATGGCCACGTTGGCCTGATTGCAGGCCGATATGGCGGCAGTCAGTTCAGCTTGGGCCTCGGGGGTGAGCGGAAAGCCGTCGGTGAAAAGCACCAGACTTTTGCGTCCCGGCACGGCGGCGAGATTCCGGGCCAGGCTGCGGATAGCCAGTAGAAAGGTATGCACGCCGAAGTCGTCTTCCGTCTGAAAAAGGGCCGGAGAAGCATAGCTCGCGTCCCCTCCGCCCCCGCTGATCGAATCATCCGACGCCAGTACCGAGGGCTTGAACGTGGCCGCGGCTTTTTTCAGCCGATCGGCGTCGGCAGTGAAGTTCTGGACGATGCGCAGAACGCCCGTGAAGTCGACGACGGCCATCACCCGATCCGGACCGGCGTTGGCGTCGATAAATTTGAGCGCGGCTTGGCGAGCGCGCGGTTGGTCCGAAATGCTCATGGTGGCGTCATCGAAAAACAGAATCATGTAATGACGGTCCTGCGATGCGGAGGAATTCTCCGAGCCGAAGGAAAAGTTGACGATCGGCTGCTCTTTGTCGTTATCAAAGACGTGGAAATCTTTGGCGGTTAGATCATGGACGTACTTACCCTTTTTATCGGTGACGATCACATCAACCCGCACGACGCGCGACTGCGCGCGCAGAACGTTCTCCGTGACGGTGCCCGGCTGGGCGGCGGGAGATGGAGCTGCGGCTGCAGGAGTGGATTGCTGAGCGCGAACGATTGCGGGCGAAACCAGGACCAGGCTGGCAAACCAGGCTGAGGCGAGCAGCAGCGGCGTGGCTGTGTGGATTCGTATTCTGCATCCGTGGCTCAGGCTCATGGCGGCCTCCTAGTAAGGAATCTCCACGACGCCATTTTCGGCGGAAAGCAATGCGGCCTGGGAATCGCGCACCACCAGGCGGATCACGTAGTCGCCGGGCTTTACGTCAAAATTGGTGCGCACGGTTACGCCCGTGCGGCTCAACCTTTCCAGCGTTTCGTCGCGCAGTTTCATCAGAACGGTTCGCTCGGTGCCGGTGATGAAGTTGCCGTTGCGGTCGAAGAGCGCTGCGACGACGGTAAGATTATCCTGGTTGCGGCCTCCAGCCTTCTCGAAATGCATGTGCGCCAGATCCAAATGGGCGAGCACGGCGAGTTTGGCATCCGCGGCGTCGGTCTTAAAGAATTGCGTCTGCAGCGCGACGGGCAAGCCGTGCTGCTCTTCCTGTGAAAAAACGGCGTCTTCGATATCGCGCTTGGCGACATCCGCGGGAGTCTCGCCATGGAGAGGCGCGTAATAGCCGCGGCGGGTTTGGATCGTAAGCTCTTCCTTCGTGCGGAGGACAACCTTCAGCGAGTGGTAATGGCCGTCGAACTTGAAATTCTCGGGGACAAAAGCAAGGTAGTAATAAGCCTCGGGTGCCGAAGCCACTTGTCGTAAGCCTTCGCCCAGATCGTTGTTGTTCCGGAACGAATACCCGCCGGTATCCGAGGCCAGATACAAAAGCGTGTCTACCTGGCGCTCCTGGCCGGAAAGGCTCCAGCCAGTTCGAACCCCTGCAGCTGCGGGATTGGGATCGTTGGTTTGCTCGCTGATGTCAGGACCGAGCTGAGGAGCATACAGGCCGCGCGCGTCCAGTGCGTTGATGAACACACTGCTGCGGATCGCACGATCCACGATCTGTGAAAACTGAACCTCCAACGTGGGATAGATGAAACCGGGAGAAATGAGCACGATGCTGCGCTGGCCCGGCAGCGCGGCCATTCGGCCTATGATCTCCTCGAGCCGACGAAAGACCGATCGCGACTGCTCTGTGCCTTGCTCCTCAACCCGAAGCGCCATCGCCGCCACCTGACCCTGCGCGCGGGAAATCGCACTAGGAGGCACTTGACCGTTGGCGATTGCCGAAGCCAAAGTCGGATCGTTCTGCGCATCGCATCGCAGAGTATCTTCTGTGGCAACAGCGACAGCCTGCCCGTCATTTTGATTTTGAATCAGGTCGGCTTCATAGAAATCCATCGGTGTACAGTCGAAGGAACTGCCGGTGGCCGACGCGGTAACATCGCGCGGCAAAAGTTGAAGAAGCACCTTGTGGAGCTTGGCACGATCGTCCGTGAAGTCCACCTGATCTTGTCCAGAAACGGTGAATATGGCCACGCGGTCGGTGGGCGTGAGCGAAGCGTCCAGGTAGCGGCTTGCAGCAGTGCGCGCTTGCATCAGGTCTTGCAGATTGAGGTGCGGATCGTCGAATAAAAACGCCACGAAGCGCGAGGGCGGCAGAAAAGCTGCGGGTCTAGATTCGCTGGAACCTCCTGTGGATACCGTCTGCGGCTGGACAACGTGTCGGGAGAGAGAGTCCAGCGTCTGAACCGCGAAATTCGAAATTTCCTGAGGTTTGCCGTCTTGGAAGAGCTGGAAATCCTCTTTATGAAGGTTGGCGACGGCGTGCCCTTGCGCATCGCGGACGACTACTCGGACAGGAACGAGGTTGACCCGGACGCGTAAAGGTACCGGGGCGTCCTGCGCGCTCATTTCGGGCGCCTCGGCCGAGGGCGATTGGGTCTGGCCGGTTGGCGGGGGCGCTGGGGCAGCGGCCGGGGAGCCGGGTGTGCCAGAATTTTGCGAGGATTGCGCTTGAACTCGATTGACCGGCAAAAAGGCGACTCCGGCCAGGGCGGTGCCGCACAAGAACGCGAGACAGATTCGGAGGCGTCTGCGGCAGGTCGGGACGCTCATGTAGGACTCCCACCCAAGGAGGCCGGAGGGTCAGTCTCAGGCTGACGGGAGTGTACATCGAAGTTACGTGTGCTGCTTGGATTTTATCCTTACGCCGCGAAGCGTGATTTGCGCCTCCGGCGTTCGGCTAAAGGATTTGCACGGTGGGGGCTGACGCGGCATCCGCCGCAGCGGCGGCGCGAGCGGCAACATTGCGGGCCATGGCGTAAATGCTCTTTGCGCCGGGTGCATCCTCGCCAAGCGACGCGGCCGGTTTCCCAGTGTCGCCGCCGATGCGGATCTGAGGATCGATTTCAATTTCGCCGAGAAATGGCACCTCGAATACCTCGGCCATATGCTCACCTTCGCCGTGGCCGAACACGTCGATTTTGCCCTGGCAGTGTGGGCACGAGAAATAACTCATGTTTTCGACCACGCCGAGAATTTCGACGTTCACTTGGCGGAACATTTCGACAGCCTTGCGCACGTCCGCCAGCGCGACGAGCGAGGGTGTGGTGACGATTACCGCTCCGCTCACGGCCACGCTTTGGATCAAGCTCAACTGCACATCGCCGGTGCCGGGCGGCAAATCTGCGATCAGGTAATCAAGCTGGCCCCAGCGCACGCTGCGAAGGAATTGCTGCATCACGCTGTGCAGCATCGGGCCGCGCCAGATGAGGGGTTTGTCCCCCGGATTGAGCAGGCCCATCGAGATCATCTTCACGCCGTAAGCCTGCACGGGAATGATGGTCTTCTCGTCCAGCATCTTGGGCTGCTCGCTGGATCCGAGCATGATTGGGACGTTGGGGCCATAAACGTCGGCATCGAGCAAGCCGACCGTCGCGCCTAGCCTCTTGAGCGCGACGGCAAGGTTTACCGCTACGGTGGTCTTGCCTACGCCGCCTTTTCCGCTGGCTACCGCGATCAGGTGCTTAACGCCAGGGATGGGCGGTTTTTCAGGCGGGCGCGGCGTGGCTGCCGCGGGACGCGCCGGTTCGCTGGGTTGATTGGCCATCCTAGTTTCCGGTTCCCCCTGTGGTTGCTTGATTCACTATAGCCGCGGCCAAACTCGGGAGTTCTTGTTCCGATTCATCGCGCTCCGCACCGGCGGAATAGCCATCATAGACTGCTCGCGGGCGGGCGGCAACGCCCGCAGCGCGATCCATCGGAAAATGGTTTTTTAGGCGTCCCGGGCCTTATCACCGTAGACGATTTTTCTTTACACCAACAGGTACTTGCGCGAATTCGACCCCTCGTGTAAAGATTTTCTTCGTATCCTCAGTACTACGCCCAATCGGCGCTCTCCCGTTATACGATAGGCAGGCATGCGATTTGACATCGTCACGATTTTCCCCGATTTCTTTCGAGGGCCGCTCGATCACGGAATTGTGCGCCGGGCACGCGAAGCCAACTTGATCGAAACGCACGTGCACGACCTGCGCGATTTCACGCACGATCGGCATCGCACCGTGGACGATAGGCCTTTTGGGGGCGGCGAGGGAATGGTGATGAAGCCCGAGCCGATATTCGAGGCGGTCGCGTCTTTGGTCGGCGCCGAAGGCGGCCCCGCCGGAAATGAGGGCGGCTTCGCGCCGCCCGGAACGGCGATTGTGTTGCTCTCAGCGGCAGGCAAAGTCTTCCGGCAGGAGGCGGCTCGGGGATTGGCGAAGCTCGATCGCATTGTGTTGGTCTGCGGACGTTACGAAGGCGTCGACGAGCGCGTGGCCGAGCATCTGGCCACCGACGAAATCTCGATCGGTGATTTTGTCCTTTCAGGTGGCGAACTACCCGCCGCGATCATCCTGGATGTCGTGACGCGGCTTATTCCCGGGGCTCTCGGAAACGAGGATTCCAGCTTGAATGAATCGTTTAGCGAGCCCACCCGCGAAATTGACCTTGTGCCGGATAATCGGCCCCGTGCTACTCGGGGAAGGGAAGTAGGCCCAGCTATCGGCAGCGACTTGCGAATTGCGGAACGCGGCATTCTGGATTTTCCTCATTACACGCGGCCTCAATCATTTCGCGGCTGGGACGTTCCCGAGGTGCTGATCAGCGGGAACCATCAGGAAATTCGACGCTGGCGGGCGCAGAAGGCGCTGGAAAAGACGCTGCGTAACCGCCCTGATTTATTGGAGCAATTCCAGGGTTGAATTTGACTCATAGGCCGGTTCCGTTTATCCTTAAGTTAGGTGTTGTCGGCATGAACTCTCTATTCCATTAGCTCTTTGCCTCCCCGGGCCAAGCCTCAGCGGCCCACGCATCCTTTTTACAAATTTTGCATCAGATGGCAGTCGCAGGTCCGAATCGAGCTGTTCCATGGCGAAATTAACGCTTTTCGAAAAACTCGAGCAAATTGAAGCGCGCTACAACGAGATGACGCGCGAACTTTCCTCACCTGAAGTGCATGCCGATTCGGCGCGCTACCAGAAGCTCGCCAAAACGCATTCGGAACTGGGCGAAATCGTCGCCAAATATCGCGAATGGAAGGAAACCGAAAAAGGCATCGAAGGCGCCAAGCAATTGTTTGCCGAATCGGACGACGCCGAGATGAAACAGATGGCGCACGACGAGCAACGCGAGCTCGAATCCCGCCGCGAAACCTTGGAGCGTGAAGTGAAACTGTTGCTCGTGCCCAAGGATCCCAACGACGAGAAAAACGTGATCCTCGAAATTCGCGCCGGCACGGGCGGGGACGAAGCCTCGCTTTTTGCCGCCGAGCTTTTTCGGATGTATTCGCGCTACGCGGAATCGCAGCGCTGGCGCGTGGAGATTCTAGAAAGTTCCGCGTCTCCGGTGGGCGGCATGAAGGAAGTGGTGGCCGCCATTCAGGGCAACAAAGTGTACTCGCGGCTGAAGTACGAAAGTGGCGTGCATCGCGTACAGCGAGTACCCGCAACCGAGCAACAAGGGCGCATCCACACTTCCGCCGCAACGGTGGCGGTGCTTCCCGAAGCGGACGACATCGATATCAAGATCGAGCCGAAAGACTTGCGCATCGACACGTTCTGTTCGTCCGGACCCGGCGGCCAATCGGTGAATACGACGTACTCGGCGGTGCGCATCACCCATATTCCCAGTGGTCTGGTGGTGTCGCAGCAGGACGAAAAATCGCAGATCAAGAATCGCGCCAAAGCGATGCGCGTGCTGCGCACCCGGTTATATGAACTGGAGCAGGAAAAGCAGCATCAGGCGCTGGCAGCCGAGCGCCGCGGGCAGATCAAAACCGGCGACCGCTCGGAGAAGATCCGCACCTATAATTTCCCTCAGAATCGGATCACCGATCACCGGATCAATTTCACAGTTCATCAGCTGACGGAAGCAATGGACGGCAAGCTGGGGCCGCTGGTCGATGCGCTTGTTACCCACTTCGAATCCGAACGCCTGAAGCAAGAGCTCGACGCTGACGCCGCGTAATCGGCCATTACCTTCGAGTCGCCACTACAAATCTTCGCCGCAGGAGGTTGCCCAAGGCTGTGCCAAGTCAAACCTACGACCTGCACGGCGTCCGTATATTCGAATGCGCGGTGGAAGGACCCCAACTGCGCAGTGATCGTGATGCTGTCGACCTGATGAGTGAGGCCGGTGGACCGGGTGCAAATTTCATTGTGATTCCCGCGGAGCGACTGAGCGACGATTTTTTTCGTCTGAAGACGCGCGTAGCGGGTGAGATCATTCAGAGGTTCATGATGTATCGAGTACGCGTGGCGATTGTCGGCGACATCGCGCAGCATTTGGCTGAGAGCGACTCATTAAGGGATTTTGTGCGCGAGGCGAATCGCGGCAATCAATGTTGGTTCGTGGCCGACCTGGATGAACTCAGCAAGCGATTGGAACGGGAGAAAACCAGAGCCGGGGACTTCGGCGGTGGGCTGAATAATGCCCAATGATCCACACGGTACGCCGCCCTCCGTTGCGACGGATGTGCGCGCGGCGCTGAAAGAGGGGATGGCGCAATTGCGTGCGGCCAACGTTCCCTCATCCACGCTTGCCGCCGAACTGCTGCTGATGCACGCGCTCGGCCGCGATCGCACTTGGCTCTACACGCATCCGGAAGCCGAGCTCGATACTTCCGTGGCGCAAGAATACTTTGGGTTGATCGCCAGACGGGCGGCGAGAGAACCCACGCAATACCTCACCGGCAAGCAGGAATTTTGGGGACTGGAGTTCGAGGTGACTCCGGCGGTACTGATACCACGGCCGGAAACAGAGCATGTGATCGAGGTCGCGCTTGAACGCCTCGGCGCGCGCGGCATCAAGATCAACATGCGCACCGGCGAACCAAGTCCTCCGCTGCGGATTGCCGACGTGGGCACCGGCTCGGGTTGCCTGGCCGTGGCCCTGGCGCACGAATTGCCGCACGCCGAACTTTTCGCCACAGACATCTCGGCCGCGGCTCTCGAAGTAGCTCGTCGCAACGCTGCGCGACACTGCGTCGCAAGCCGTATTCGTTTTCTCGACGGCGACCTACTTAGGCCTGTGCTCCATTCGCCCGGATCATTTGACTTGATCGTCAGCAATCCGCCTTATGTGGCGCAAGATGACGCGGCGACATTGGCGCGCGAGGTCCGCGAGCACGAACCTCACGCGGCACTTTTCGGCGGTCCATCTGGCATCGAAATGTACGGACGGCTCATTGAACAGGCAGGTGAATTGCTTCGATCAGGCGGCGTGCTGGCGCTCGAGCTGGGATATGACTCGGCGCAACACGTTCGCGCCATTCTGGTGGCGCAACGCCACTGGGTGAATGTGAGCGTGACCAACGATCTTGCGGGAATTCCTCGCGTGCTTGCCGCGGAACGCCCTTAGGCAAAAGTTCGAGAGCGCCCCAAACAAGCGAGGCCGTCATTCTGAGCGGAGTGTCCCGTGCTTTATTCTCGCGCGAAGCGCCGGGACACGCAGTCGAAGAATCTCTCTTCGATGTAAAACGAGACACTCCGTACAACAGGAAGCCGGCCTGCCGCACCTAGAACTCGTCGGGACCGTGAAAATCAATCAGTGCGAGGCCTTAGTCCGCTGGCTGCGCGGCCGGCACTTCGATTCCCAGGAACTTTGCGGCGTTGTGCAGCAAGATCTTGGGCCGCACCGAATCTTTAAGCGGAAGTGCGGCAAATTCATCGAGCCAGCGCTCGGGAGTCATCATGGGGAAATCGGTGCCGAAGAAAGCCTTGTCCTGCACAAGTGTATTTATGTTGTGAACCGTTGACGCGGGAAAATATTTGGGCGCCCAGCCGGAGAGGTCCATGTAGGTGTTGCCCTTGTGGCGCAGCACGGCCAATTGATCGTCATGCCAGGGCCACGATGGATGCGCCATGATGATTCGCATTTCCGGATACCAGGCGGCAAGATTGTCGATATAAGGAATCGGCTTGCAATATTCGAGGGTGATGCCTTTTCCGCCGGGCGAGCCGGCCGCGACAGCTGTGGTGCCGGTGTGAAAAATCACAGGCAAATTGAGTTTGACGATCTCCTCGTACATTGGAAAGAAGCGTTCGTCATTGGGATTAAAACCCTGCGCGGCCTGCTGGAATTTCATTCCGCGCAATCCCAGGTCCGCACAACGCTTTACTTCATTGACCGCAATTTTACCTTTCCATGGATCGACGCTGCCGAAGCCGATGAACGTATCCGGATATTTTTTCATCCAGGCGGCAGTTTCGCCGTTGTCCATTTTCACGCCGCTGCGCGTCTCGCCATCCACGTCGAAAATAACGGCCATCATGTCCTGGCTCTGATACATCTCCGCCATGCCGTCCGGATCGGATCGCCATTTTCCGGTGTTCATCGGCAGACCCGCCTTCGCGATGTGCCCCCAGCCTTGCTTGGCGCGTTCGCCCGTCTGGATGTGGGCATGCATGTCGATAGCTTTGAGCAATGTGATCTCCGTAAAGTATTTTGGAGCAAATTACGACGAGAAAATCAGCGCGCCGTAGCTACCGGGCGCGGGATCAAGGCGTCAATTGGGCCGCGTGGAACCTCGCGGGAATATCCATTTCCCTGCAATCCGGCGCGATGCGCAGAGGCGGTTCCGTGTGCTTTTGCACCGCGGCGGGATCGAGTCCCGGCGCAAATTCGCGCAGGATGAGGCCCTCGAGGGTAACGTCGACAACAGCCATGTCCGTGTAAATGCGCTTCACGCAGCGCGGAGCCGTCAACGGCAACGAACACTTGTTCAGGATTTTCGGCTTGCCCTTGTTGGTTACGTGCGTCATGGTGACGAGCACGCTTTGCACGCCGAAGGCGAGATCCATCGCGCCGCCCACGCCAGGCACTTTTTCGCCCGGAGTGCGCCAGTTGGCCATATCGCCATTCGCCGCAACTTCCAGCGCGCCGAGCACCGCGTAATTAATATGGCCGCCGCGAATCATGGAAAACGACGTGGGATGATCGAACACGCTCGCGCCGGGAAGCAGCGTCACGTATTGTTTGCCTGCGTTGATGAGATCCGGGTCTTCGTGTCCCGGCTCCGCCAAGGGACCCATGCCTAGTATTCCGTTTTCGCTATGAAAGAAAACCTCGCGGTCCCGTGGTACGAATCCGGACACAAGAGTAGGAATGCCGATGCCAAGATTCACGTAGCTGCCCTCAGGAAGGTCACATGCCACGAGGTAAGCGATGCCTTCGCGAGTGAGTGACATTTTTCTATCTCCCCTCCGTGGTGATTTCGAGATATTTCGGATGGCGGACGACTTCAACGACGCGATCAACAAAAATCCCCGGCGTGTGAACATCTTCCGGATCGAGATCTCCCACGGGAACCAGCTCGTCGACCTCCGCTGCCACAAATTTGGCCGCCGTCACCATCGGAACATTGAAATTGCGCATTGCCATCCGATAACTCAGATTGCCTAGCCGATCACCCCGGTACGCCCTTACAAAAGCAAAGTCTCCATGCAAAGGTTTTTCGAAGACGTACTCGCGTCCGTCAATCACGCGCGTTTCCTTACCCTTGGCCAGCTCGGTACCGGCAGCGGTGGGCGTAAAGAATCCGCCCAAACCGGCTCCTGCAGCGCGAATCCGCTCCGCTAGAGTCCCCTGGGGGACCAATTCGAGTTCGATCTGACCCTTTAAGTATAACTCCTGGAACGACGTACCGCCGGGATTGTTGGGGAACGACGCGATCAATTTGCGCACGCGGCCATCGTGAATCAACCCCCCAAGAGCGTGCGTACCTCCGCCAGAACCGTTGTGGACCATGGTTAGATCCTTGGCGCCTTGCTCGCGAAGGGCTTCGAGCATTTGGCCGGGCAAGCCGGGGTCGCCGAAGCCTCCCAGCAAGATCGTGGCGCCGTCGAAAACGTTTGCAACTGCCTCCCTGCAAGTAGCTAAAGTCTTGTTCACCATATCCCCACCGTATCCCCACCGTGATTTGTCACGGCAATTTAGCACGCAGGACACGCGGGAATCAAATCGGTTCAAGCATAAAACGAAGCCAGGCAAGCTCGCAGCCAAGCAAACGGCGAATGCTAAACAAGCCAGGTATGCAATCAATAGCCCTGAAAACGAGGCGCGCGTTTTTCGAGGAAAGCGTTCAGCCCTTCGCCACAGTCCTCGGAGAGAAAACAGTGAAGTTGCAGGCGGTTTTCTTCGTCGATCGCCTCACCAAGGGCTTGATGGGCTTCGCCGATCATGGTGCGCTTTACGTCTCGGTAGGCGAGAGGTGGCCCTTCCGCAAGCTGTTGGGCGAAGTTCCGCGTTTCCTCCTCGAATCGCTCGTGAGGATAGACCCGATACACGATCCCAATTTCGCGCGCCTCCTCGGCTGAGAGGCGCTCCGAGGTATAAAAGAGTTCAGACGCGCGAGCCATTCCCACCAGGCGCGGCAGAAAAAAAGTCGCGCCCAAGTCTGGATAAAGTCCAAGCTGCGCGAACGCTTGCTTGAACATGCCTTGGTCCGACGCAATACGCAGGTCGCACGCAAGAGCGAGACTCATGCCGCCGCCGGCCGCCGGCCCGTTCACGGCTGCGATCACGAGTTTGGGCATGGAAGCAATTGCAAGGCAGATTTCTTTCCCGGCGCTTAACAGCGCTTCAAACTCGCGCACGGAGCGGCGGGCGCGCGCATCGTGAATGTAGTTGATGTCGCCGCCGGAACAGAAGCCGCGCCCGGCTCCTGTGAGAACCACGGCTCTAACGGATCGATCGTCTGCGGCGCGAAGAAGGGCGTGCACCAACGCGCGACACATTTCAGGATTGAGCGCGTTTAGTTTTTCCGGCCGATTCAGCCGGAGAGTGACGACGGCGCCAGAGCCAGAGCGCTCTTCGAGCACCGCCGAATTCTTCACTTGTTGTGTTGCACCCATGGGGCAATCTCGACGAAGCTAAACGCTCTAATCTTTCAGCGCCTTCAACAGAGCGGCTAGCTGCTTGAAGTATCTCTTCTTCACACCGGTGCTGGTGCCACCATTCTGTCCGCTTGTTGAGGGCAGCACAAAAACGCGCGCGCCATAAAGCAGTTCTTTCTGGAGACCGAGCTTGCAGGGGCGGCCCGCAAACTTTTCGTAGACCATCTTGCCATTAAAGGCGACCACGCGCGGGCGCATGTCCTCCAGTTTCTGCGCCAGCAGCACCCGTCCCTCCGCAAACTCCTGCCGCTCGATTTCATCGGTGCCCCGTGTGGGACGCTTTACCAGGTCCGTCATGCCAATACCGAACTCGAGCATCCGCCGGTCGTCCTCGTACCCAATGGGTTCCGGGATTACGCCGGACTGGTACATCATCGGCCAGAACTGGTTATTGCGGCCGGCATAGTAGTGTCCCACGCGCGCGGAACGATCCCCGGGATTCGCGCCCACCAGGATCATCTTCATACCCTTGCGCAGGTAATCGGGCAACGTTCTCATCGAATGTTTAAGTTCCTTCCATCCTTTAGGCGCCGGTTGCGTCTAATTACTGCAATCGGCAGAGCCCGGACTGGACCTTATTCTGAACCTTACTCTGAGCTTACAGGGACCCGCGTGCCAGGCTGCGACCGGCGTTATCATAATACATTCCCAACAACGAGGGTTCGAAAGCTGTGCTACCCTTTTCGATGAAAGAAACCCCCTGATGAATTCGCCAAAATTGGACCCGGTTGAATCTCACGCGCTGCCGTCGCAGGTGGTGAAGGCTGACGAGCCGATATTGGTCTCCGCGGCGAAAAATGGGGACATCTCCGCCTTCGAAACCCTGGTGGGCCGGTACGAACGCAAGATTTTCCGCCTGACGCAAAATATCACGCAGAACCGCGAGGATGCAGAAGATGCCATGCAGGAAGCATTCCTGAAGGCGTTCCAGCACCTCGACGAATTTCAGGGCAATTCGAGGTTCTATACCTGGCTCGTGCGCATTGCCGTGAATCAGGCGCTCATGAAATTGCGCAAGCGCCGGCCGAACGTGGTTTCGCTCGACGAAGAAATAGATACCGGCGAGGATATGATGCCGCGCGACGTCGAGGATTGGGGGCCGTCTCCGCAGCAGCGCTACGAACAAACCGAACTTTCGGAGATTCTCGGAAAGGTAATCGGAGAGCTCGAGTCGCCTTTCCGGGTTGTCTTTCAGCTGCGCGATATCGAAGAAATGTCCACCGAGGAAACGGCCGAGGCTTTGGGGCTTTCCGTCCCAGCAGTCAAGTCAAGGCTTCTGCGAGCCCGGCTGAAATTGCGCCAGAAGTTGAATCAATATTTTAAGCAGGGGGGAAGCCGTGAAGTGCAAAAAAATCATTAATGAACTAGCGGATTACCTCGACGAATCGCTGGATCCAATCCTGCGCTCGTCGATCGAAGAGCATCTTGGGGACTGCAAGGATTGCCGCATCGTTGTGGATACCACGAAGCAGACCATCGAGATTTTCTGCAACTCCGAGCCCGCGCCGCTCCCGCTAACCACGCGCCAGCGACTGCACGAAGCACTCGCCAAGCATCTTCGCCACCTACGCGCCTGATCCGCGAAAAGTTTTCAGATCGCGCCTCCCTCGCCTCCGCCGGCTGTTTTCACCTCCTGCTGTTTCTGGCTTATTTCTCGCACTATTTTTCGAACAGAGGTATCTGGCGCCCGATTCTCCGCTGGAGCGCCAACTCGTAGATACGACCCGCGACCACTACGTCCTCGATAGCTATTCCGTTGGATTTGAAGAGTGTGATTTGTGCGCGGTTCGTGCGGCCTGGAAGCTTGCCTGAAACGATTTGCGCGAGCTCACGAACGCTGGCCCATCGAGAGGCATCGTTTCCAAGCGCTTGAATCAAATCGCCGGCTTCGAGCTTTGACTGCTCCACTGAATCCGCCGCGATTACATCACATCGAGCCACAACCTCGGCATCTAGCTCCCGCTTCTCAGCGAAATTCACGCCGATCGCGTTGATGTGGACGCCTGGCGCGAGCCACCGCCCTTCCACTACAGGCTTGGTGGAAGTAGTCGATGTAATCAGGATGTCGACACCGCGCACGGCTTCTTCCGCCGTTGCGACCGGGACCACCGGCAGGCCCAATCGCGAGGTCATTTCGTTGGCAAACTGCTCGCGACGCGAGGCATCCCGGCTGAACGCTTGCACCTGCTCCAGTTTCCGCGCGAGCGCAACAGCCTCGAGCTGCGTTCGCGCTTGCAAGCCAGTCCCGACGATTCCGGCCGTACGGGCATCTTCTCGCGCCATCAATCGAGTGGCTAAGCCGCTCGCGGCGCCCGTGCGGACCTGTCCCAGGTAGTTCGCCTCAATCAGCGCGAGCATTTCGCCGGATTGGGCGCTCATAAGCGGCACCAAAAAGCGCGCACCACTCGGTGACACCGAGTAGATTTTCAGGCCCATGTAGCCGCCTGCGCTATCGGCGGCCGCCATGTAGTGCAAAAAACCCTTCCCCGCCATGCGTAGTCGCTGCCGCGAAT
>DASYZC010000118.1:0-4243 GCA_035949735.1 Candidatus Acidiferrales bacterium
AATTCCGGTGCCGCCCGTCACGCCGCTCGGAGCACTGGAGTCCGCTTCTCCGGCGGAAATGGTACCTTGTCCCGCCTGCGAAGCTGGCGGAGTCGCCAAAAAGCTGCCGACGACTACGGATGGCCCTGCGGTAAAGCCTCCCACAGCCATTTCCTCGCCGGTGACGCCGAAGGCATAGTTTCCAGTGAGCGTGTTGAAGGCGCAGGTGCTAACGGTGCGCTGCTCGAGCTGGCCCGATCCGCGAATGCCCCTCGAATCGAATTCGATCAGGCGGCCGTGCGCTCCAGCGGGATCGATTGCAAAAGCATACGTGGGCGATCCGGTGAGGCTGCTGAAAACCAACTGGCCGCGATTATCGCTGCCAAGCGTGTAGGTGCCGGTGAACGTCTGATTTTTGGGCGGCCCGGCCATGGTGTTGACGTCTTCCACGCCGTTCGTTATGGTTCCGGCGCCGTCGGCGGTGAAGCTTCCTGCTATGGCCACTTGTCCACCGGAATTGAATCCGCTGAATTCAAAAGCGTAGTCACCGCTTAACACCCCGAGGTTGCCCACCGTAATGCTCAGGTTTGCGGTGGCGGTCATCGGAATTGCTTCGGAATCGGCAACTTGGACTGTAAAGTTGGCGGTGCCAGCAGAGGTGGGCGTACCGCTGATAACTCCCGTCGAGGACAAGGAAAGTCCAGCCGGCAGGCCGCCCGAAGTGATTGTCCATGTGAAAGGAGGAACCCCGCCAGAGGCCTGTAGAGTAGTCGCCGCATATACTTGATTTGGCACGCCACCCGGCAGCTTGGTTGTTGTCATCGCCAGGGGTAACGGCGCGCCGATAGCGATGGTCAAGGGCTGCCTGGAGAACGAGCCTCTCGAATCGGTCACCATGATTGTGAAGTTGGAGTCGACTTGTGCAGCGGGCGTGCCGGCAATCGTAATCGAACCTGTGGTACTACTTCCGAGCGAGAGTCCCGCTGTGAGCGAGCCCGACGCAATCGACCACATGAAGGGTGCGGAGCCGCCTTTGGCAGTCACGGTGGCTGTGTACGGGCTCCCGAGATTTCCGCCAGGCAGGCTAGTGGACGTAATCTTCGGCGACCCTGGCGAACTGCTGCACCCGCCAATCCCGCTGCATGCCACGAGCACGGCGAAGAATAGAAATAGGAACCCAGCCCGCTTCACCATGGACACCTCTTGAAGCTTTTCTACGAGCGTCTGAATTGTCCACCCATTTTGAACATAGGATGCGCAAATCCGGCCTGAAAATGGCCTCGACGATGACCTATCAGGCAACCGAGCAGCGCCTTTTTGAAAAAAAACGCATCAGAAGAAACGAATGTGATGCCAGAGTCCCATAACCCACCGCAACGGCGGACGGTGTGCTATTTTAGTTTTCGCGTTTCCTGCCGGCTTGCGTGTAAGGGCCGAATCCAATGTCAAAAAGAGCTGGCACAAAGCCCGAAAAAATTACGATTGAGGGCGTATTTGGCCCCGGCGGGCTGCTCGAAAAGCGGCATCCGGGATACGAGTTCCGCCCATCGCAGCTAGCCATGGCGAAGCTGGCTGAGGAAGCGTTCGAGAAGCACCACCACACAGTGATTGAAGCCGGTACGGGGACCGGTAAGACGCTGGCCTATCTCATCCCGGCGATTCGCAGCGGGCGGCGCGTGGTGGTTTCCACGGCGACTAAATCGCTGCAGGAACAGTTATTCCAAAAGGATGTTCCCTTTCTGCAAAAGCATTTCGCGCCCAATCTCAAAGCCGCAATGATGAAGGGCCGCGCAAATTTCTTGTGCCGGCAAAAGGTGCACCAGATGGACGGCCAGCCGGTGTTGAAGGGCATCGACGAAACCGACTGGTTCTCGCAAATCCGCGATTGGGCCAAGCTTACCGAGACCGGCGACCGTAGCGAACTGACCTTCCTTCCGGACGACGCCGAACTCTGGAATCGAATCGATGCGCGCAGCGACCTCTGCACCGGCCAGAAGTGCGCCGAATTTCAGCGCTGCTTCATCACTGCGATGCATCAGCGCGCGCAGGAAGCGGATTTAATCATCGTCAATCACCATCTTTTCTTCGCTGACTTGGCCCTGCGCCAGGAGGATTTCGGCTCGATCTTGCCGGAATATTCTGCTGTGGTCTTTGATGAGGCCCACGAAATCGAGGATGTGGCCAGTGATTATTTCGGGCGCCAGCTTTCAAGTTATCGGTTCGAGGAGTTGGGGCGCGACACGGACAATATGTTGCGGGTTCTGCAAATCGATGCCGCGCCATTGCGGCGGCATTTGGCGCGGTTGCGCGAGCGCGCCCGCAGCTTCTTTGAGCGCTTCCCGGAACGTGAAGGTCGGTATCCCTTCGGTCCGGTTGAAAGACATGCGTTTCTCGATAGCAGCCGCGAGGAATATGGCGAGTTGGCGTCCGCTCTAAAGCGCGTTGAAGCGGAACTTTCCGCGCTTACGCCAAAGCCGGAAGAAGTGATCGCAATGGCTCGGCGCGCCGCGGAAACCCGGCGAGAGCTGGCTTTTCTCATGGAGAGCGAGGAGAAAAGTTACGTCTATTGGTACGAACGGAGGGGCCGCGGTGTGTTTCTGGCGGCGACACCCATCGACGTAAGCGAAATTCTGCGTGAGAGACTCTTCGAGCAGTTCGATACGGTGGTGCTCACTTCAGCGACGTTGGCCGTCGGCGGAAGATTCGATTATCTGAAGCAGCGCCTCGGCGTGATGCCCGCGAATGAGACGGTGTTGCCGCAGGAGTTCGATTATTCGGCGCAAGCATTGCTCTATACGCCGCGCGGGCTTCCGGACGTTCGCAACCCGGCGTTCGCGGCCAGCGCCGCGGACGAAATCGCGCGCCTGCTCGAAATCTCGCGCGGGAGGGCCTTCTGCCTGTTCACGAGTTACGCCCAAATGCGGGATATTTACGAGCGAGTTTCGTCGCGTTTGAAGTTTCCGCTTCTGTTGCAGGGGACGGCACCGCGCTCGATCCTACTCGAGCGCTTCCGCTCGACGCCCCATGCCGTGCTCTTCGCCACTTCGAGCTTTTGGCAGGGAGTGGACGTCCCTGGCGCGCAGCTCTCGTGCGTGATTATCGATAAGCTGCCCTTTGCGGTTCCCAGCGACCCGATTGTCGCCGCCCGCGTGCGTGCTCTCGAAGAAGACGGCCGCAACGCGTTCGCCGAATACCAGATACCCGAAGCAGTGCTTGCGTTGAAGCAGGGGTTTGGTCGGTTGATCCGCTCCAAGACGGATCGCGGCATCCTCTCGATTCTGGATAACCGCATCCGGCGCATGCAATATGGTAAAATTTTCCTCGAGTCCCTGCCCGAATACACAACCACGCAGGACCTCGCGGAAGTCGCGCGCTTCATGGAAAATCATCCGCAATAGCGCCGTTCTTCGGCGAGAAGGATACTCATGTACGAAGTCAGCGTTGATGAAACATTCGCCGCCGCGCACAATCTGCGCGATTACCACGGTAAGTGCGAGGATCTGCACGGGCACAACTACAAGGTCCGAGTGGTGTTGGCGGGCAAACAACTCGATCCGACCGGCCTGTTATATGACTTCGTTCACCTCAAGCAGGTGATTCAGGGCGTGATTCGCGAGTTGGACCACAAGTATTTGAATGAGCTTGCGCCTTTCGATAAGCTGAATCCGTCTGCGGAAAATATCGCGCGGCATATCCATGACCAGGCAGCCAAGCAGCTTCACGAGATGCCGAATGGCGCTGCGGTAGCGAGCGTAACGGTCTGGGAGACGGAAACATCGGCGGCCACGTTTCGGCCTTAGATGCTGCGCTCGCGGAGCTTCATGGCTGGCTTTTCATGGTTATCACCGAAATCTTCAAGTCCATCCAAGGCGAAGGCACCCGTGCCGGTCTGCCCTGCATTTTTGTTCGCCTAACCGGTTGCAACCTGCGTTGCACTTGGTGCGACACAGCATATGCGTTTCACGGCGGAACAAAGTACACAACCGACGAAATCGTCGATAAGGTCCATTCCCTCGCCGGGGGTCCTCGATCCGCCGCCCGCTTGGTGGAAATCACGGGAGGCGAGCCGTTGCTGCAGCCTGAGACTCCCGAGCTTGCCGAGAAGTTGCTAGCGGTTGGTTACACGGTGATGATCGAGACGAGCGGCGAAAGATTCATCGGCGGCCTCCCGCGAGCGGTCATTAAAATCGTGGACGTCAAGTGCCCCGACTCGGGAGAACCCGGCACATTTGATATGGCCAACCTCGAGGCTGTGGGGCCGGAC
>DASYZC010000119.1:0-3334 GCA_035949735.1 Candidatus Acidiferrales bacterium
GATATCTCGATGTTCACCTGTCCGTTTTCGTGGAAGGCTCGCAGTGTGATGGTGCCCTCTTCCGGCTTGCCGTTTGCGACGCGCACTTCGGGGCTTTCGATTCCGTGGTCGACTGCGTTGCGTACCAAATGTGTGAGCGGATCCTGAATCATTTCAAGGATCATCTTGTCCAGTTCGGTTTCCTCGCCATGCATCGCGAGGCGCACTCGCTTGCCACATTGAACGGCCAAATCCCGCACCAGCCTCGGGAATCTGCGCCAGACGGTGTTAATCGGCTGCATGCGAAGCTTTGCGATTCTTTGTTGCATTTCTGACGTAATCGAGTTGAGGCGTTGAGAAGCAGCTACAAAATCGGATGCTGCCTGGCGAGATGCGACTTCAATGACGTGGTTGCGAACGAGGACTAATTCACCAACAAGGTCCATCAGGCTATCGAGCTGCTGGATATTCACTCGCAGTGTCGTGCCAAGGAATGAGCCGCCTTGCGTCTCCTCTTGCTCCCGCAACTCGAGGGCGGGGCTCCCCCCACCCGAATCGGCGGCTTTCTGCAAAACCTTCGGACGAGTTATTTCGCGAATGCACTTCTCAGCCGGGTTTTCCGACACTGACGACTGGCTTGCGATGCCTGATTCGTGAGGAGCGCCTGCAGGCGGGTCCTTTCCGACGTGCGCGACATCTTGTAGGTGAGTGAGCGTCTCAACCAGTCGCGTATAGTCGCGGTTTCCCTCCGTGCCACTCTCGGCAATCTGCGACAGCATTCCTCGTATCGCGTCCACGAGGGACAAAAGACCCGTTGTGATCGCCGGAGTAACGACCAGCTTTCCATCTCGCAATTGGCTGAGCAGGTTTTCGCCTGCATGCGCCACTCCGCCAAGTTTTCCAAAGCCAAGAAAGCCGGTTGCGCCTTTAATGCTGTGAACAGTGCGGAAAATTGTGCCTAGCAGTTCGCGCGACGCCGGTTCTTTTTCAAGCTGGACCAGGTCCCGATCAAGCTGGTCCAGATTCTCGTTACTTTCCACGAGAAACTCTTTGATGATGATATCCATCTCGTTCATCGGCTACCTCCCATCGAAATTACGTCGGCGCTGCAGGTGTTAATTCGAAGCCCTTCGCGCCGGCTTGCGCGCCAGGACGGATTTCACGCGGGCTGCGAGGCGGCGCGGCTCCACGGGCTTCAGAATAAAATCGTCCGCGCCTGCGGCGAGCGCTTGCTCCTCTCTCTCGATGCTGTTCTCCGAAGTGAGCATAATCACAGCGATGTCTCGAGTAGGCGGATGAGCGCGTATTTCCCGCACCATGGCCATACCGTCCATGCCAGGCATGTTGCAATCCGTCACAATCACGTCAGGGTGGTCCCGCTTTGCAACTTCCAGGCCCGTCTGACCGTTTTTCGCTTCGAGAACCGAGAATCCCTCAAGTTCCAGAAAGTATTTCACCACGGCGAGGATGGTGCGGCTGTCTTCGACTACCAGCACACTCTGCCTTTCGCGGGAATCGGCCGCAGGAGCATCGCTGCTCGGAGTCGCTGGAGCCTCGTCGGAGTCGAGTTCGATTTCTTCGGGGATTTGGCGCGCTGCGGGTGGAGTGGAAGCTGGCTTTGTGGAGTCTTCTTTGAGCACCGCCCCGTCGTCGGCGGCAACAACACGCACAACCTCCTCAAGCGTCGTTAGCCCGGCTGCCGCCTTTGCGATTCCGTCTTCCAGGAGGGTGTGCATGCCTGCCTCCCGCGCAGCCTTCCGGATAGCGTGTTCCGACGCGCGACGCGTGATCAACTCGCGCACTTCTTCGTTCACCACCAGTAGCTCGTGAATGGCCATTCTTCCCTTTGCCCCGGAATGGTTGCATTCCTCGCAGCCGCGACCGGCGACCCAGATGGCGTTAGCGGGCAATCGCGATGCGCCGCCGGCTTTCTCAATGACGTCCCCGCTCGGCTGTCGCGGCTCCGAACAACGCGGACACGGCTTGCGCACCAGTCGTTGGGCCAGTATCCCGATGAGCGCGGACGAAATCAGGAACGGCTCGATTCCCAGGTCAAACAAGCGGGTAATGCTCCCCGGTGCATCGTTCGTGTGCAGCGTGCTAAGCAGCAGGTGGCCGGTCTGCGCCGCCTCGAGCGCGATGCCGGCGGTTTCCTGGTCGCGAATCTCACCGACTAGAATCACGTTCGGATCTTGCCGCAGGATTGAACGCAAGCCCGCCGCAAAGGTAATCCCCGCTTTCGGATTGATCTGGACCTGATTCACACCATCCAGCTGATACTCGACAGGATCTTCAACGGTGATGATATTTTTCGTTGGTGATTTCACCCAATTCAGCGCCGTGTAGAGAGTGGAGCTTTTGCCGCTTCCCGTCGGGCCGGTGACGAGCACCATTCCTTGCGGCCGCGCGAGCATCAGTTGACAATTGTGAAGATTCTCCTGGGTCAACCCCATTTGATCCATTGCCATCTGCGCCCGGCGGCTATCCAGCAGGCGGATGACTACCTTTTCGCCGAAGTGCGTAGGCAGTGTCGAAACGCGCAGATCGATGCGCTTGCCCTCGAATCTCAGTCGGCTGCGGCCGTCCTGGGGGCGTCGGCGATCCGCGATATCCATCCCGGAGATGATCTTCATCCGCGAGATTGTGGCGTCCTGCTGGTTTTTCGAAATCTTTATGACGTCTCGAAGCAAACCATCCATGCGGTACCGCACTTGCAGATGGCTTTCCTTGGGTTCCATGTGAATGTCGCTGGCGCCCTCTTTCGCCGCGCCACTTAAGATCAGGTTTACGAGCCGCACGACGGGCGGCGTTTTGGTGTCCTTGGCAAGCTTGGCAGGGTCCACGATTTCGAATTCGGTATCCACGACGGACTCGACTTCACCCTCGAGGCCGCTTGCCGAGAGCACTTCGTCGGCTTCTTCTTGGGCGGGGTAAACGTGGTCGAGCAGCGCCCGGATTGACGTCTCACTTGCCACAACAGCGGTCACGCGCTTTCCGGTGCGAAACTCCACGTCTTGCGTGGTCGCGTAGTCCATCGGATCGATGAGCGCCAGCCGGAGAGTTTTTCCCTTCAGGCTCAGGGGCACAATTTGTCTTTTTCGGCAAAAGTCAGCGGGCAGCAAGGCGGATACCTCCAGAGAGACGTCTGGCAGTTCGGCGCTGAGGGATTCGAGTTGCAAGCTCTTTGCGATGGCCACGCTAATACCTCGTTCATCGGCCAGCCCCAGATTTGCAAGAGCGGAGGCAAGCGAGATTCCGCATTTCTGTTGTTCGTCGCGTGCGCGAGATAGCGCGGATGTATCAATCAGGCCCGCGCGTATCAGAAGATCGCCGATCAATGCTTCGCTTACCATGC
>DASYZC010000120.1:0-2228 GCA_035949735.1 Candidatus Acidiferrales bacterium
TCGGCGAGTTCCACATATAACGGCGTGACGCTTTCCCTGAATCGCCGCATGGCCAACGAGCTCGAATTCCTCGGCAGCTACACATTCTCAAGGACATTCGACGACGCCTCCGATTTCCCCGAGCAGCCGCAAAATCCGTTCAATGTGGCGGCGGAGCGCGCTCTCTCACTGCAAAACCAGAGTCAGCGATTCGTATTTGACGCCTTGTGGGATTTGCCCATTGGTCCGGATGAAGACGCCCCGCATGCCGTCTCGGGACAAACTTCGACCTGGTTTGACCGTGCCTTCGAACACATCGAAGTTGCGCCAATTCTCACGTTGGGCACGGGGCGTCCGGTGAATCCGCTGGTGGGCCTCGACGCCAGCCGCGGAAATGCATTTCCGCTCGCTGATCGTCCACTCGGTTTCGGACGCAATTCACTGCAAACCGCAAATCTCGAATCCCTGGATTTTCGCGTGCTGAAATATTTTCCATTCGGCGAGTATGCGCATCTGGATTTGGTTGCGGAGGCCTTCAACCTTTTCAACCATCCCAATGTCGCGGAGATTAATCCCTACTTCGGCTCCGGCGCGGTGCCACTTTCTGGCTTCGGTGCTCCCGTCGAGGGCCTCACGGCTAGGCGAGTGGAATTTTCCATCGACTTCGAATATTGAGTCGCGCCGCAGCGATAATTCATCTAACGAGCTTTAAAGTCAGCGGTCCATGGGGACGATTTTGACGAGCGCGCTGGGCGGGCACGAGAACGTTGCAGCGTGTATAATATCCAGAACTCAGGGAGGGCAATTAGATGTTGCGCATTAACGACGACTCTCCAAATTTCTCTGCGGAGACTTCGCAGGGCAAAATCAACTTTCACGAATGGATCGGCGACGGCTGGGCCATTTTGTTTTCGCATCCCAAAGACTTTACGCCCGTGTGCACCACGGAGCTGGGTTACATGGCCGGGCTGCAGTCGGAATTCGCGAAGCGCAATTGCAAAATCATTGGGCTCAGCGTGGATCCGGTGAGCAGTCACGCGAAGTGGGCGGTGGACATTGAAAAGACGCAGGGCCACAAAGTGAACTACCCGATGATCGGTGATCCGGAACTGAAAATAGCGAAACTTTATGACATGCTTCCCGCGGACGCCGGCAACACTTCCGAAGGCCGTACTCCGGCGACGAATGCCACCGTGCGCACCGTGTTCGTGATCGGCCCTGACAAGAAAATCAAATTGATGCTGAGCTATCCCATGAGCACCGGCCGGAACTTCGACGAAGTGCTGCGCGTCCTCGATTCGATTCAGCTCACGGCGAAGCATAAGGTGTCCACGCCAGTGAACTGGAAACCGGGCGACGATGTGATACTGTCGGGCGCGGTTTCGGACGAAGAGGCCAGGCAGAAATATCCCGGCGGCTGGAAGGCGCCCCTGCCTTATATGAGGGTGGTTCCCCAGCCGAAGTAGTTGTCTGCGAGCAGGAGGTGTGCCGTGATCTTCAAGCAGTTCTACCTGTCGTGTCTGGCGCACGCTTCCTACATTATTGGGGATGAGCAGACCGGCACCGCCGCCGTCGTTGACCCGCAACGAGACACCGACCAATACATTGCGTTCGCCGACGAACACGCACTCAAAATCAAACACGTATTCCTGACGCATCTCCACGCCGATTTTGTCGCAGGACATTTGGAGTTGCGCGATCGCGCGGGAGCAAAGATTTATCTGGGCGCCGCGGCGAAAGCAAAGTACGCGTTTACTCCTCTTCACGACGGCGACATTGTTGAATTTGGACGTGTACGCTTGAAAATCCTGGAAACGCCGGGCCACACTCCAGAATCGATTTCCATTCTCGTTTACGACCTGAACGCGAGCGATGCGCAGCCGCATGCCGTGCTCACCGGCGACACTTTGTTCATTGGAGACGTGGGCCGGCCCGATCTGCGCGTGGCGTTGGGTTGGTCGGCCACTGAACTTGGCGGCGTGCTCTTCGATTCGCTGCACGCGAAGCTGTTGCCGCTGCCGGACCAGAGTCTGGTGTATCCGGCGCACGGCGCAGGCTCGCTCTGCGGCAAGGCAATCAGCAAGGAAACGGTATCGACGCTGGGAGAACAGCGCCGCTCGAACTACGCCCTGCAGCCCATGAGCAAGGAAGCATTCGTTCAGGTGGTGACGGCCGATCAACCGGAAGCTCCCGCGTACTTCACTTACGATGCGGTGCTGAACAGCGAAGAGCGCCCTACACTGGACCAG
>DASYZC010000121.1:0-1675 GCA_035949735.1 Candidatus Acidiferrales bacterium
CTCTTTGCCGTACCTGGTGTGGAAGCTAACTACTGGAAAACATTCTTCCCTGCGTTCGTTGTTCTCGGGTTTGGAATGGCGGTCAGCGTGGCTCCTCTCACTACTGTGGTTATGAGTTCAGTAGACCAGGACCGTGGCGGCACGGCCTCAGGCATCAACAATGCGGTCGCCCGGGTTGCGGGGGTACTTGCCATTGCCATCCTCGGGATCGTGATGGTGAAATCATTCAGTTCTAGCTTGAATCGTAGTCTCGCGGGCGGACTGCTTCCGCCCGGCATTCTCCGGTACGTTCAGGCGAACGAAATCAAGCTCGCCGGCCTTGACCTACCCTCTGGCCTGGATGCCGACAAGACAGCGATGATCCGGGTATCAATTTCCCGTGCCTTCGTCTTTGGATTCCGATGCGTAATGTTAATCTGTGCAGGTTTGTCGTTGGCAAGTGCTGCGGTCGCATCGCTAATGATTGACGGCCGGTATAAAACTCCGCCCGGTTAGGTTAGGCTCCGCTTAATCGAATCGTCACGGATGACCCTGTTAAGCGGTGGCTGACCCCCATCGGTAGGCACTCACGCCAGGAAGGGTCTTATCGCTGTGTGGAATATTTTTCATCGGAAGCCTCTACATTTGCAGAAAGTAACGACCGGCCGTTTCGAGATCGAGCAGAGCGGGCAAGTTGCCTATCTGGAATATAGTTTGGCGGGAAACATCCTGGAGTTGACCCACACGGAGGTTCCTAAAGGGTTGCGACGCTTGGGTCTCGCATCGGCCTTGGCAGAGTACGCTCTCCAGTGGGCACGAGAGCACAACCTTAAGGTCGACATTATCTGTCCGACGGTACGGAGATACGTAGAGCAGCACCCGGAGTATTCGGATCTTGAAATGCATTGAGGCGAGAATTTCTCTAACTACGTCGACGGTGTGGAAGGATGTTTTGTCGCCTGAGCCTGTCTGACTGCCTCCATGACGGACATAGTGGAGTCTTAAACCGCGGCGCCGGAAGGAGCCGGCCGCTCGCCGCGGACGGCCTCTTCTTCCGTGCCGTACACTTCAAACACGTGAATCAAACGCGTCAATTCGAGGACTTCTTTCGCTACGCGATTTAGGCCGAAGAACGCAAAGCCGAGCTTCCGATCCTTAGCGACCTTCAAAGCTTCGATCAAGCAGGCCACTCCCGCGCTATCGATATAGCCTACGGTGGTCATGTTCACGATTACGCGCGGCGCTTTCTTCACCTTCAGCAAATCCATAAGCGCCTTGCGAAGCTCAGGAGTGTTATACAGGGTGACATCGCAGCAAACGTCGACGATCGTGGCGATTCCGTTCGCACGCGTTGTAATGTTCAAATCCATCGATTTCTCCGCAACCAATAGCGAGACCGGCAAAATACTCCGTGTCGGAGCATGTGAACAGCGCTCAGACGCCGCTAATCTTTTCGGATAATTCGCCGGTGCCGTCCGCATCGGCGCCGCTGATGCGCTCTTCAAGCCTCGCTTGGCTCGTTGCGGGTGCCTGCCGGTTGAACCGACTCTTCGTGCAGCCCCTCGCCCTGAGATAGAGCGGCCGGCTGTTTGAAGGGCAGACGAACGCGAAAGCGCGTGTCGCTGGGCTGGGATTTCAGGTCAATGGAGCCGTGATGCTTGCGCACGATGCGCATGGCGGTATCGAGGCCAAGGCC
>DASYZC010000122.1:0-2848 GCA_035949735.1 Candidatus Acidiferrales bacterium
CGCTCAACCCGGAGTCAACGAGCGATTCGGCCAGAGTCTCGTGGACCGCTACCAGCGTTTCTTTTATGTGAAGCCCAATGAGGCTGCTTTTATCGCCGATCCCACGGACCATGCCTTTGAGATGTGTCTTAGCGCGCATTCTTGGCTCGAGAATATTCTTCTAGCGGACCGCCGGGCTCATGCGGGCTTGTCCGCCTACAATGACGAATACTATGACCGCTTCTACGCTCAGGAAGGCGCTGTGTTGATCCGTCAGCTTACGGACGCATCCACCGACATCGGCTCCTATTGGATGACAGCCTGGATCAATGCCGGGCGCCCCCGGCTGCCCGGTTCTTGATTGAGGTTGTGACCGCGCCCACGCAGCAACACACGATCCTTGATGCGCTACCCAAGGCTGAATTGCATCTGCACCTCGAAGGCTCCATCCGGCCCGAAACTGCCGTAGAGCTTTCCGGCCGGCACGGCACCCGATTGACGCTGGACGAGGTCTCCGAGCGGTACAGGTATTCCGACTTTGCCGGATTTATCGAAAGCTTCAAATGGGTCACTTCTTTTTTGCGAGAGCCTGAGGATTACGCGCTCATCACGCGAAAACTCCTTGATGAACTGATCCGGCAGCGCGTCGTCTACGCCGAAATCACGATTTCAGCGGGCGTGATGCTGCGGCGTATGCAAAACGTGGAAGCGAACTTCACCGCGATCCGCGAAGCTGCCGATGGCGTGCTCTATCGCCGGATTCGTACCGCCTGGATATTCGATGCGGCTCGGCAATTCGGTCCCGAGGCCGCCATGGAAGTATCGCGATGCGCGGCTAAGTTGCATCGCGCGGGCGTGGTTGCCTTCGGGATGGGTGGTGACGAGCTTTCTTTCCCGGCCGCGCATTTTCGGCCTGCGTTCGATTCGGCGCGCGGTGAAGGCTTGCGGATCGTGTGTCACGCTGGTGAAATTGGCGGGCCGGAATCCGTGGTCGAGGCTGTGGAAATCCTGGGCGCCGAGCGCATCGGCCACGGCATCGCCGTGATGCATGATGAGGCGCTCGCCAAGTCCCTGGCCAACCGGCACGTGGTCCTGGAGATTTGTCCCTCGAGCAATCTAGCCACCGGAGCACTTGCCAAGCAGACCGGCAAGCCCGATGCGTCGATCGCCGACCACCCGCTTCGCCAGATCCTCGACCTGGGTTCGCTTGTAACCCTATCAACGGACGATCCCGCGATGTTTCATACCGATTTGCTCGCGGAATACTCTCACGCTGCATCGTTCGGCCTATCAAAAGAGCGACTGCTGAAACTCGCCGAGCAGAGCTTCAACGCGGCATTTTTGCCTCCAATGGACAAACGCAAGCTCCTCGAGGATTTTCACTCTGCGGCCAAGGCGCAGGCCTTGCTATAATCTCTTCGACGCCGGAGCGCAGCGCAGGCGCTTATGTCTTGCGGTTGAGAAACGAGGGCCATGAAAGCTCACGTCTGGGTCATGCTGAAATCCACAGTCCTCGATCCGCAGGGTCAGACAATCCAGCGCGCGCTTTCCTCGCTTGGCTATGCCAAAATCCAGAACGTCCGCCAGGGGAAATTCTTCGTCTTGCAGCTCGATGGGCTGAGCCGTGAGGAAGCGCAGAATCAAGTCGAGCGGATCGCGAAGGATGTACTCACCAATCCGGTAATCGAAGAATTTCGCTTCGAAATCTTGGACTAAGTTCGGCGCCGCTCCCCGCCTGCGCTCCGGTTCGGTCGATCGCGGGCGACTCGGCTGAGCAAGCCTGTGCCCTGCGATTATCGGCCCTGAAACACCTCCACAGGGACGTTCCGGCCACCACACCCTCATTGTGCTACCCTAGTTGTAGCCCTTTTCCGGTCAGGACCGTCGAAATGGGCACGTCTCGGAGCGTTATCTAATGTGCGGAATCGTGGGATACATAGGACCGAAGCGCGTGGTGCCGTTGATCCTCGACGGCCTCAAGCGGCTCGAATACCGTGGCTACGATTCGGCGGGCATCGCCGTTGTGGGCGACAACGGAAAACTCGAGATTCGGCGCGCTCCGGGGAAACTGCGTAATCTTGAGGAATCCATTCGCCTCACTCCCCTGGACGGCCTCTACGGAATCGGGCACACGCGCTGGGCTACGCATGGACGCCCCACCGAGGAAAATGCCCACCCTCACCGCGATTGCACCGGAGAAATCGTGGTCGTGCATAACGGAATCATCGAAAACTACGTCGAGCTGAAAAATCAGCTCCTTGCCGAAGGCCACAAGTTTCTCACCGAAACCGATACCGAAATCATCGCCCACCTCGTCGAAAAATTTTCAAAAGACGCGTCGCTGGAAGACGCCGTCCTCAAAACGGTTAAGGTTATGACGGGCGCCTATGCCATGGTCGTCGTCTCGGCCAAAGATCCAAACAAGATTGTCGCCGCCCGGCTGGGACCGCCCATCGTCGTCGGCCTTGGCGACCAGGAATTCTTCGTGGCCAGTGACATTCCCGCCATCCTCCAGCATACCCGCAGTATTTTTTTCCTGGGCGATGGTGAAATGGCCGTGCTCACTCCGCAGGGTGTCCGCCTCTTCGATTTCGAAAGCCATCCGATCAGCCGTCCACCACAACACATCACCTGGGACCCGATCATGGCTGAAAAGGGCGGCTTCAAGCATTTCATGCAAAAGGAAATTTTCGAACAGCCGCGCGCCGTGCGCGATACGCTGCTCGGGCGCATTTCCCAGGAAACCGGACAAGTCTTTCTCGACAAGATGGAGATTAGCGAGGCAGAGTTCAAGAAGTTCGACGACGTGAAGATCGTCGCTTGCGGGACGAGCTGGCATGCCGGGCTCGCAGGGAAATTCATGATCGAG
>DASYZC010000123.1:0-7203 GCA_035949735.1 Candidatus Acidiferrales bacterium
GTTTCAAGAGGTTGAGGACAATCTGGCCGCCTTGCGCATCCTTGAGAACGAAACGAAGACCCAGGACGCCGCGGTTGCCGCCGCTCAGCATTCTCTCGATCTCTCCAACAGCCGTTACAAAGGCGGCGTCGCCAACTACCTTGAGGTAACCACGGCCCAGAGCGCTGCTCTGGGCGACGAACGCGCCGCCGTCGACGTTCGCACTCGCCGCCTGGTCGCGAGCGTTCTGCTCATCAAGGCCCTCGGTGGCGGCTGGGATGTCTCCAAGATCCCGCCCACCTCTTAGGAGGTCTCTTTTTGATACCAAGTCTCCCCTGTATTCCTAGCGCCTCTGGTACACCAAAGAACTAGACAGTATTCGTACGTTTTCGATAGTATGCAGCCGTGATTCTCTCCCCAGCGAGTCCCGCGATGGCCTTGGCGGACCACGCACCCGCGTTGCGCTGCGTTTCCACTGACGGCATCAAGGAGTCCGACCGCTGCGAATTTTGGCGCTCCAGCACCGCGCCCGTCTTCGGCCCACTCCAAGTCGAATTGTTGGAAGATCGGATCTTCGAAGGCAGCTTTCAATTCACCACCGTGTCGGACCTGATCTTCTCGCGCATAGCATCCCGAACGCCCCATCGCGTCGTCCTCTCCGGCGTCTCCGCGCTGCGTGGCCAAGGTTTCGTAAAAGCCGTTTTGCATACGCGCGGACGCAGCATCCTCCAGCAGAATGGACGCACGGCGATCTTGCGGCCTGGCGAATGGAGCATCTACGACACTGCTGCTCCCTATTCCCTCACACTCCCGGATCGCTCCGAGATGCTGGTCGTTTTGATCCCCCGGGAAAGACTCCTGGCACGCAGTCTTGATCTGCACGATCTCGCTGCCCGGCGCTTTTCTGGCCGCTGCGGACTCGGCAAGCTGATCTGGAACCTGATCTCCAACATTTTTGACGAAATCCCCCAGATCGGCCGCCGTTCCAATCACGACGTGGCCAATATCGTCGTTCAGATGACCCGCCTGGCTCTGATTGATTTTTCTGGTGAGCGTCCGTCCGCCCACACCCAGGAAACCCTGCGCGATCGCATCAAGTCCTACATCGACGACCATTTGAGTGATTCGGATCTCTCCATCGCCAAGCTGGCCGCCGCCACCGGCTGCACCAAGCGGTATCTCCACATGATTTTTCACTCCGAAGATGTTTCCATTTCCGACTACATTCTGAAGTTGAGGCTCGAACGCTGCCGTCAGGAGCTCCTTAACCCGGCCTGTGCTCACAAGTCCATTACGGACATCGCCTATTCCTGGGGCTTCAATAACTCAAATCATTTTAGCCGCTGTTTCAAGCGCGCTTTTGGCGTCCCTCCGCGCCACACGCGGTCCGAGTTCGCCCCATGGGCAGTCCCAAATCCGGAAAAGCACCTCAAGCTTCTATGACCATCGCAAGCGCTTCATGGCGAAGGTATTTCCCTCTCAGATAGATTGTTTTTCCCTCTCAGGAGAGACCGCCTCCACCCGCTTCGCTATGATTTCCCAAATCGACAATCATGAGGACGGCCTGCGGAGTTCACTTCGAGCCTGACTTTGGGCCGCTTCTGTGCACATAGGTTCAATGAAACGCTTGACAAAGCCTGTCGCGGGCGTTACACATGCAACAATTCTAAACGCTTAACAATGGCCTGAATGGGTGGGCCTCGCTACTCGTTTTGCATGCTTCAATTCTTGAGGGGGGTGGCTTATGAGGGGACGTTCGGTTCTTCTGGTTTTCCTTGCAATCGCCGTTTTCTTCGGGTGCGCCAATTCTGCCTTCGCGCAGGGCGTGGCCACGGCTCAGTTGAGCGGGACCGTAACCGATCCTAGCGGCGGCGCTATCTCGGGCGCAACCGTCGACGTTCGCAACGTCGCGACGAACACCACATCCACGGCGACCACGAATACCTCTGGCTTTTACGCCTTCGCCAGCCTGGCCCCGGGGACCTACGAATTGAAGACCTCCTTTAGCGGCTTCTCGAATTACACGCAGACCGGCATCGTCCTCACCGTCGGCGGAACCGCCTCGGTCAATGTCGCCCTCCAACTCGCTTCCCAGGGCGAGCGTGTCGTCGTCAGCACGGAAGCGCAGACCATTGAGCCCACCAAGACCGAAATCAGCCAGGTCGTCAACACGCAGCAGATCCAATCCCTGCCCATCAGCGGGCGCCTCTTCACCGATTTCGCTCTTCTCACTCCCGGTGTGTCCACCAGCCGCACCAGCCTCGGCACCACTTTCACCGAGTATGAAGCCACCCAGATATCGTTCGGCGGAATGCGCTCTTTCAGCAACGAAATCACGGTCGATGGCGCGGACTTCGTCAATACGGCCAGCGGCATTCAGCGCTCCACGCCTCCGCAGGAATCTGTGCAGGAATTCCGTGTCGTGAACAATAGCTTCGCCGCCGATTCCGGCCGCGCGCTCGGGGGTATCGTCAATATCGTCACCAAGAGCGGCACGAACGACTTTCACGGCTCGCTCTACGAATACTTTCAGAACCAGGCGTTGGATTCGCGCAACCTGCTGCAAAAGTCAATCGAGCCGGGCCTAGGCAAACGATTGCCAGACGCGCTGCGCCAAAATCAATTCGGCGCCACTCTCGGGGGTCCGATCAGCAAGGACAAGACGTTCTTCTTCATCAACTATGAAGGCAAGCGGCGGGCCGAGTCGCCTCTTTTCCCTCCGGACCTTGTGAATAACTTGCAGGTCATTGACGACTCAAAGGCGCTGGTAGGGCTCGCTCCGGAAGGGTGTTCCAAGGGTCTGACCGCGTGCGGCGGCGTGCCGGGTACCGCAATCAGTGCTGCTCAGGCCTACGGATTCCTTAACAAGTTTCTAAAGACCGCGGATAACGATTACGGCTTCGCGCGACTCGATCATCAGATTACCCCCAACAACCGCCTAGCGGTCCGCTACGTCGTGGAGGACGCTCGCGATAGCGGCGAGCTTGTCGGCCAGACGTTGGATGGCGGAGGAATCGGCGTGCCTAGCGGCGGACGGAACCTTCTCATTCGCGATCAATCCGTTGTCGCAACGGTGGATTCGGTCCTCAAGCCCAACTTGGTGAACACTGTCCTCGCGCAATATGCACGGCGCCATTACAACTTCCTCGGCGCCACCGGTCAGCCGGATTTCAGCATTCTGAACGACCTCGAGGTTGGCCATAACTTCGGAACCAATGACAGGCTCTACGAATCCCGCGGGCAGCTTTCTGACTCCATATCCTGGGTCAAGGGCAATCACGTCGCCAAGTTCGGGGCCGCCGGCAATTGGCTGACCAGCTTGGAGAATTTCCCGGGATTCACTCCCACACGAATGCTCGTGCCTCCCGGGGGAGGCAACGCGGCCGCGTGCCTCGCGGTTTTCGCTGAATTTTTCAACACGAATTTTGGCGCAAACGTGGCGCCGCCGGCCGATGTTGCAACGGCGGCCGGACCAGCAGGTGCGTGCCCGGCTCCCAAGGCTGACAATGGCGTGGTGTTCACATACGCCGGGGTACCCCTCCCGACCTCCCCTACCGCCTGCGCCGGCAATGCCCCTTGCACCCCGACCGTCACTGCGGCCAATCCACTCAACGGAGGCGGCTTCCCCAACACCTGGGCTAACGCATATCCGCCACAGTTCTTTAATACCTACAGCCGCGTCATTGACCACGGGTATTGGGGCCTGTTCGCCCAAGATCAATGGCGAATCACTCCCAAGCTGACGCTGAATTACGGCCTGCGCTGGGATGTCGAGTCAGGCTTAGCGTCGTACGTGAAACCGGACTATAACGAATGGCAGCCACGTATTGGCTTTGCCTATTCGCCGGACACCAAGACCGTGGTACGCGCCGGATTTGGGATGTTCTTCGACCGCCAAAACCTAACCTTCTTCTTTGTGCCGAACACTCAGAAGGTCATCGCAGGCTATCAATGTGGCAACAAACCCCCGGCGGGAATCGCTGCCATTTGCAACAACCCCGGAGTGAATCCGTTCGGGGTACCATACGCGGCTACGCTGCCTCAGGAATTTCCCAACATTCAGGCCGGCAATGGGCAGGCCAGGCAGGGCTATCAGATATTCGGATTCCCAGCCGCCGCTGGCGCCTCGGGCATTGCCGCAACCATTATTCAAACAGGCGAGTATAACAATCCTCCAGTCAGTCCTATTGCAATGTCCGGTACCTGCGGCGCGACCCTTGCCTGCGGCATTGGCATGGGAGGAATGGACCGCAACTCCAGAACCCCATATGCCGAGCAGGCAAGCTTCGAAGTTGACCATCAGTTCGGCGGGGGCCTTGCCGTCAACCTTGGCTATCTTTTCGTCGGCGCGCACAAACTGGTTCGCGGGAACAACATTAACGTCCCCTGTCCTGTAGGTACTACTGACACCGCGCAGGCGGCGAATCCCACCGACACAAACGTGTGGCCGATTCCGGCCGCCCCAACCGCGGTTAGCCCGCCGAATCCGGGTCTCGCCTTGTTCCTGGCATTTCCGGACTGGGTTCCCGGTAAGGTCAACCCCAACGGCACCTTCTCGACTTGCAGCTCCGGTACGCCCACGCTAGGAACTGGCGCGCTTGCTGGCTTGGGGCCCTGGTTCCAGGGCGCCGGCCCCGCCGCTGGATTGCAGACCATGAGCTCTGGCCTTGAGGACTACAACAACGACGTGTCCAATGCCATTTACCACGGCGGAACCTTGACTGTCATAGAGAGAATCAAGAACTTCGGCCTGACTGCCAACTACACCTACTCCCATACAATCGACAATGGAAACTTCACCACGTTTATCAACTTGCCCGTCAATCAATTCGATTACAGAGACGAGCGCGCCAACTCGAATCAGGACGCTCGCCACCGCTTGGTAACAAACTTTACGGCAACGGGTCCCGAGGACACCTTCGTCCGGCACTTCACGCTCAGCAGCATCATTACCTTGCAATCCGGGCGGCCTTTCACGATATTCTACGGCGCGAATACTTTGAACGACGTCGCTGGAAGCGCAACGGACCGCGTCGGCGGCACGCCGGTGAAGGGTCACTGCGCTTCTACGGCCACGTGCGCGACCATGATCGCGAGGAACACCTACATCGGTGATCCCCTCTACGCCTGGGACCTTCATCTTGGGCGGTACTTCCAGCTCACAGAGCGGATTAAGATGGACCTCAGCGTCGATGCCTTTAACTTCCTCAACAGGTCGAACGTGGACGAAGTCACCTCCGTCTACGGCTCGCCCGTCTTCTGCGGTGGCGCCATTCCCAAACATTATCGGGACGCTACAAGCCGCGCTATCCAAACAGGATCGGCGACCATGGCGTGTCCCGTCGGTCAGACCGTGATACCAGGGGGATCCCTTGCTAACACGCCAATAGTGGACACGCCTCCGGGCGTCCTGGCATTAGGCGCACCTCCCGCGTTCACACAGTTGTTTATTCCGACAAATCCGAATCCAACCTTCGGTTTGCCGAGGACAATGCTCAACCCGCGGCAGTTCCAGTTCGCGGCTAAGTTTTCTTTCTAGCCAGAAACGATTTGCACGAAAAACGTGTCTAGTTTGTAGCTTCGTTTCCTTCTAACTAGAAACATTAAAGTGCCACGAAGGCCGGGCGAAAGCCCGGCCTTTTGTCTTCCCAAGCCCTGCTTGTTACCCGCCCGCGCCATGTAGTAATCTCAGCGGTTCGAATTGCTGGGTCTTAGCAGCCTGGTTCCGGCCTCCGAGATCAGGGCCGTCTACGAAGAATATTCGCCCTCGAAATATGCCGAAGCTCGGAAGTTGCGCGCTGACAATGATGTCTTGACAACAATGAACCCAGATGGATAGCATGCCAACGAATGAAAGACAAGCATGTGAGGCGACTCCGACCGGCGGAGGTCCCGCCTCCGCAGGACGCCTAAGCTTTCAGATTTCCAGCAGTTCCGCAGGCTCTCAAGGAGCATCTTGTGTGGACGGTTGACATCGACGTAGGCGGAACGCTGACCGACGGGCTTTTCACCGGCGGCGATAGGGTGGTTTCGGTCAAAGTGGACACCACCCCGCACGATCTGACCGTTTGCCTGTTCGATTGCCTCGCGCAGGGGGCGGAGAAGCTCGGTTTTTCGGATACGACTTCCTTACTCGAAAATGTTGAGTTGATCCGCTGGTCGACGACGATCACGTCGAATGTGCTGGCCGAGCTGCGCGGGCCGCGCATCGGGTTGCTGGTTTCCGAGGGGCACCAGAAGAATCTCTACGGAAATGGAACGGAAAGCGCGGTCCTGAACCGGCTTCTCTCGAGCCGCGATGTGATCGGACTGAGCGGCTCCGCGAATGAAACCGCGATCATGAATGCGGCGCGGCTTCTGCTGGAAAGCGGCGTGCGGAGAATCTGCATCAGCCTGCAGGATTCGCATCGCCATCCCGAGCGGGAAATTTCCTGGAAGCGAATCATCGATCAGCAATACCCGGATCATTTTCTCGGCTCGGTTCCGGTTCTCGCAGGAAGCGATATTTCCAAAAGCTCGGACGACCGGACGCGCGCCTTTTGCGCAGTTATCAATGCATACACCCACGGAGCGCTGGCCGCCACGCTATTCAAGGCCGAGGACGACCTGCGCGAAACGTCGCGTTACGCGGGCACTTTCTTGGTGAGCCACATCAACGGCGGCGTGGCTGGAATCGCGAAGACCCGCGCGATTGACACGCTGGAGTCGGGACCGGTGCTGGGAATTTTAGGCAGCGCGAACCAGGCTAAAGCGCGCGGATTGAAAGACGTGATCGCAATGGACGTGGGCGGCACCACGGCGAAAATCAGCGTGCTTGCGGGCGGTGAGCCGATGTACCGCAAGCCGTCGGACCTATTCGGGATTCCGGTGGAATTGTCCCTGCCCTACCTGCGCTCAATCGCTCTGGGCGGCGGCAGCGTGATCAAGCCGCGGGACGACGGGAAAAAGGGCGTACAGCTCGGCCCGGAAAGCATGGGTTCGTATCCCGGGCCGGTTTGTTACGATCTCGGCGGCGATCAGGCTACGCTCACCGACGCATTCGTCACGGCCGGGCTGATCAATCCGGATTATTTCCTGGGTGGAACGAAACCCATTCATCTCGATCTGGCGCGCGAGGCTATCGACAAATCGGTGGCGCAGCCCTTGCAACTTTCCACCGAAGAAGCGTGCAAAGCGGTGATCGATCGCGCGTTCGAGATGGTGGCGGAAGTAATTGGCGTGGCG
>DASYZC010000124.1:0-3994 GCA_035949735.1 Candidatus Acidiferrales bacterium
ATGGCGGTTGCGTAGGATTGCGCCCTCCTCGAGGCGTCTGAAAAATCAGTTGGGAAGAGAATGGTTTTTACGGCTGCGGCGGCGGCTGACGCGGTAGCGGCTTTCATTTTCGCGCCTCCTGCCGTTAGATTGAGCCTTTTCGCCGTGCCCACGCTGTGACGTGCATCACCGCTCCCGGTAGTCCTCATCACGGGCGGGAGATTGCATGGCGGGGTACGGACGAGTCGATAGGAGCGTTCGGTCGCCCAGGCTGATTCCACCAGAAACGTGCCCGCTCAGGTGACGCCGGTCACCTTGGCCGGTGATTTCGCGCACCGCATGGGCCGCAACCCCGCTGATATACAAGTGGCGTTTGCGCAAGGTGGTGGGACGTGAAACCGCGGGCTCGCAGCGGGCGCCCAAACCTGCGACGGAATATCCGTTAAAGGAGGTTCAGCATGAGCGTAATGACCGATGTGGAGCTGCCGATTCCGGGCACTTACATGTTCGACGGCCAAGCCGCCATGAAAGGCTACCTGCTCAATAAGATGTGCTACTCGTTCAACAAGGCCGAGAATCGCGAGGAGTTTCTGAAGGACGAAGACGCGTACTGCCAGAAATACGGACTCACCGAGGAGCAGCACAAAGCCAGTCGCGAGCGCAACGTCCTTACGATGATTCACGAGGGCGGATGCATCTACTACCTCGCGAAGTTCGCGGGAATCTTCGGTCTTACTGTGCAGGATGTCGGTGCGCAGCAGACGGGCATGACGGTCGAAGCCTTCAAGAAGAAGCTCAAGGCTCAAGGAGAGTAAACCATGGCGCGAGTGATTGGCGGACTCACCACTTCACATATTCCCGCGATCGGAAATGCTGTTCCACACGAAAAAGAGCTGCTGAACGATCCTTACTGGAAGCCGTTTTTTGCCGCCTATCCACCGGCGCGAGCGTGGCTGCAGAAGATGAAGCCGGATGTGGCTGTGGTCATCTACAACGACCATGGACTTAATTTCTTCCTCGATAAGCTGCCAACCTTCGCGATCGGCGCGGCTTCCGAATATAAGAATGCGGACGAGGGATGGGGCATCCCGACGACTCCGCCATTTAAAGGCGATCCCGAGCTTTCCTGGCACATTATCGAATCGGTGGTGCATGACGAGTTCGATATCACGTCGTGTCAGGAGATGTTTGTGGATCATGGATTCACGGTACCGATGTCACTATTCTGGCCGAACCATTCCTGGGGAAACGTCCGGACAGTTCCTGTGTGCATCAACACGGTGCAGCACCCGTTGCCGTCGCCGCTGCGCTGCTTCAAATTCGGGCAGGCGATTGGCCGCGCCATCGAGTCCTATCCCAAAGACGTCAAGGTGGTGGTGCTAGGCACCGGCGGGATGTCGCATCAGCTCGATGGGGAAAGGGCCGGGTTCATCAACAAAAAATTCGACATGCTCTGCCTGGAGAAAATCGTGAGCGAGCCCGAGGCGCTGACGCGCTATTCGATTCACGAGCTCGTTCGCGAAGCCGGCGCACAAGGCGCGGAATTCATTCTATGGCTGGCGATGCGCGGCGCCCTGCACTCGAAGGTAACCAAGGTTCACAGCAGCTACCATGTCGCCGTATCCAATACGGCTACGGGACTTCTAGTCCTCGAGAATGCGGCTTGATTCGAAGGCGTTCCGGGAGTGTGTGGTGTGCGATTGCAAGTTTAGCGTGATCTAAAAGGCAGCCCACTGGTGAAAGCGGACGAGCCTCAGTCCTTCTTCCCGCCAGTTCGCGTGCCCGTGCTCGACGGCCACGGCAAGCAAAAGCCCTTTCTCAGAGACCCAGATCAAGGAGTCAGGCCGGAGCGTCGCTTTAAGAGAATACTCGTAGGCACGCCACGTCTGGCCCGCTAAATTAAGACGCACTTGGCCCAGATATCGCAATCGCCCTTTTAAGATCGTGACCTCGACCGGATTTTCTTTGTCCGGTTGCTCGATGCGTGCGAGCTCGACTTCCGTCGCGCGGTTCGGATCGCGCTCGGCACCGCGGGCGATTCCGCTTAGCGAGAACGCGGAGACCGGCCAGATGAGTCCGAACGGGCGTTGCACCGGAGCATGCGTTTCGACGTCTGGGTGAGAGGGAGCACCCGCAAAGCAATGGAGTTCCGCCGGAAGGAAGTCGCAAGACAACGGTCCCGATTCCGGTTTCCATCGCAGCTTCGAAAATTCGGTGAGATCGACAACCGCCAGGTCGCGGGTGAGGTGAACGAGAAAGCGATTGTCATGCGGCGTATTCTTGGGGGATTCGAATTTTCGCCGGCCCTCGACCTCATACGCGCCGGTTGTAGTGCGCCAGATCGTCCACGTTTCGTGAAAATCGTAGACTTCTTCGCCAAAAGGCCCGATGGCGCCGAAGTTGCTCTGCTCGATGAAGCCGTATTCGCCGTCGGCAATCTTCGTGCGATATGCTGGCGCGCCTGGAGGAGCGGTGTGTTCTGATGCTTCCTGACCGACGTGCGGAGCGGCTTCTGTTCGTGTCGACAAAGCGAGGGCCAGCGCCAAAAAGACGAGTAGGAAAAGACAAAGACACGTGCAAATCCAGGCTCTCGTAGTCCTAATGGTTGCTCCAGAGGGTTCCAAATTGCGATTTGTTCGAGAACATGAGTTCGAAATTGAGCGCCCCCCCGAGGCGCTCCGCCATGCTTAACGCTTTCTTTTGTTCGTTACAGAGAGCAGGTTAGCATCTGCGTGCGGTCTTGAGTCAAGCTATAGGTGGCTAGAAGGTTCGGACAACGGAGGACGAGACATAGTCACGAACGATGAGCCCTCCGCCCACAAGTATCCGTGAGCTGCCCGCGCCAGAGTCGGCTGCGGCGCCGGGTCTCTCCTCGCGCGAAGCGGTCGAACGCCTAGGCCAGTACGGCCCGAACGAGCCGGCACCTGGGAAGCGGGGTGCGGCTGTTATCGAACTGCTCTTTCTGTTCTTGAACCCCCTGGTGATCATTCTGTTGGTAGCCAGCCTGGCTTCGTTCTTCCTTGGCGACGCCGCGGACGCTTTGATCATTCTCGTCATCGTTTTTTTGAGCATTGCGATCAATTTCTTTCAGACGTATCGCTCACAGCGAGCGATCGAGCGCTTGCGGGCGGACGTGACCCCGACGGCCACAGTCCTTCGCGACGGCTCTTGGCAGGAGATCACCAGACGCGACGTCGTCCCCGGCGATGTTGTTCGGGTGGCTGCGGGAGATCTAGTGCCGGCCGATGGCCAGCTTCTTGAAGCGCGCGATTTGTACATTCAGCAGGGGGCTCTGACCGGTGAGTCGTTGCCTGTAGAAAAGCACGCGGGCGATCAGGATGCCCCTGGTTTAACGGGCGCCGACTCCCCGAATCTCGTTTTTATGGGCACATCCGTCGTGAGCGGCACGGGGACGGCCCTGATCCTTACCACGGGCCCGCGCACAACCTTCGGAGCCATTGCTGAGCGTTTGGCTGCGCGTGCGCCGGAGACTGACTTCGAGCACAGCATGAAACGCTTCGGCCTTCTGATAATGCGCGCCGTTTTCTTCCTGGTCCTTTTTATCCTGGTGGTTCGAGTCGCCCTCCATAAGGACGCGTTCGAGTCCTTTGTGTTCGCCGTCGCTCTCGCGGTCGGCTTGACGCCCGAATTCTTGCCGATGATCACCTCAGTGACTCTCGCTCGCGGCGCCGTTCGAATGGCTCGCGAACATGTCGTCGTCAAACATCTGCCGGCCATCCAAAATTTCGGCACAATCGACGTTCTCTGCAGCGATAAGACCGGCACTCTCACCACTGGCCAGACGGTCCTTGCCTCCTCCGTCGACTATCGTGGGGAGCCTTCGGACCGGCCGTTTGCGCTCGCGTATCTCAATAGCAAATTCGAAACGGGAATACGGAGTCCCCTGGACGTTGCAATTCTTAAAACACCCCGGCCTGATGGTGACGACTACGTGAAATGCGACGAAATCCCTTTCGACTTTGAGCGACGGCGCCTTTCCATTGTTGTTGCAAAG
>DASYZC010000125.1:0-2635 GCA_035949735.1 Candidatus Acidiferrales bacterium
TTTGTTGTCGTTCCGAGGCACCGCCCTTCTTGCTGAATGGGCGGCAAGAAACTACAATTGGGGCGCTATGCGCATTGTTGCCGGATGCTTGTTTGTCGTTGTCGGAAGCGCTCTCGCGGGCTTGTGGGGCGTCGCAGCGGCCCGTGCGCAGTCCTCGATTGCTGGCACCATCGTGGGGACAGTCAAGGACACAAGTGGGGCGGTCATCCCTGGGGCTTCGGTCGACGTCCTGAGCGTAGCAACGGGCACGACTTTTTCCACCACAACCGGTACGGACGGTCGATACACACTGGCCAACGCGCGGCCCGGCCAGTACACGATCCAAGTGACGGCCAAGGGTTTCAGGCCCTACAAACAAGAAAGTGTGATCGTCGAGGCGGGCCGGTCGACCAGCCTAGACATCACGCTGTTGGTACTGGGCCAGGCCCCGCCCGTCGTCACCGTCCGTCGGCCCGACCTGAGCGCAAACGTGATCTCCGTTCCTCGCGTTCAGTCACCTCCAAGCATTGACTGCTCGTCAGGTAACTGGGACAACGCGATGAATATAGAACTTTCTCAGGCCAATGGAATAGTCGCCCGGCTCTATCCAAGTCCGGCCTCCGAGCTTCCCAGTCCACCGGAAGAAGTGCGCGCGAAGCTCAGTGCCTACCGGGCGACCTACCAGCTGGAGTGGGACGCCACAGATCTCTACATGAGAGTGCGGATTCATGAGCGCCAAATCGACGTCGGCCACCCTAGCTTTCCTCAGGAAGACGCGTTGAAAACCGGCGGGGCTAATCTTTTTCTGCCGGACATGTTGTATGACACGGCTGTCTTGCAGCTCTTGGCTCCGTCCCTGTACCACTACGTCACGGAGATGCACATCTACGTCCGGCCCCCGGGCGCGAGACCCCCTCAGTGGACATTTGCCGGGCGGGACAATAATGAGGAAGACTTTCACGTGCTTGAAGGGAAGGCGGTTTCTTGTCCGCGCCCCGATGGGTACCTAGTCAAAGCGGCCGTGGCTTGGCTTCCCTTTCCTCCAGAGTGGCGCCCTGCTCCAGGGGCACAGGCCGGGCTGCGTTTGTTTGCTCCTCTGCCATATAACCAGGGGCTGTCTCTTGAGGATCGGAGTCGAAAAGTTTTCGTTCTCGTCCGCGTGGTTGAGATAGCCCTCCGAGAGTGAGGGCACGGGCTGGCGCGTTCCACGTCGTTACACTTCAGCATATTCAATCGCTCTTTTCTTTCATCCCACACGGCATGTCTTGACGGGCTTTGGCGAATCGAATAGATTCGAGGCTCCGATGCGCATAAAACTACAGCTTACTTCTGTTGCCGTGAGTCTTTTCTGCTGCGCTGCGATGGTCTGCGCGCAGACCAAACCACAACAGCCGCCGACACCGCGCGAGTATTCGTCGGCGGGCGAAATTTCCCATCCGGCCTGGCCGCCGTCAGCCGTGCGCGGAGCGCATGCAATGGTGGTGAGCGACGAGGCGTTGGGTTCCGAGGCGGGCGTCGAGATTTTGAAGAAGGGCGGAAACGCCGTGGACGCGGCGGTGGCGGTGGGATTCGCGCTGGCAGTGGTTGAGCCCGAGGCGGGAAATATCGGCGGCGGCGGCTTCATGCTGGTGCGCATGGCGGATGGGCGCGCACGGTTTGTCGACTACCGCGAAGAGGCGCCCGGACGTGCGACGCGCAATATGTACGTGGGAGCGGATGGAAAAGTGGTGCCCGGCAGATCCACGCTCGGCTATCTTTCCGTCGGGGTGCCGGGAACCGTGGCGGGAATGGCGTTTGCGCAAAAACATTTTGGAAAACTTACTCTGGCCGAGGATATGGCGCCGGCGATCCGGCTGGCGAAAGATGGCTTCCCTCTTGGCGCGAAACTCGCTGCGTCCTTGCGTGATTCCGCGGACCGTCTCGGGAAATTTTCCCATAGCAACGAAATTTATTTGAACAATGGAAAGTTTTATTCAGCCGGCGAGATTTTCCGTCAGCCGATCTTGGCCGCGACTCTTGAACGCATCGCGAAAAACGGCCCAGGCGAGTTTTACGCCGGGAGGACAGCGCAGGATTTGACCGAGCAGATGGCGCGACACGGCGGCTTGATTACGATGCAGGATCTTAAAAATTATCGCGTGCATCTGCGCGAGCCGCTCGAAGGAACGTACACAGCGCGCGGCAGCAAGTGGACGATCATCAGCAGCCCGCCGCCGAGTTCGGGCGGGATTGCGATTCTGGAAGCGCTGAATATTCTGGAGCCGTACAAACTGAAATCGTGGGACGACGCGCAGTCGGTGCACCTGGTGGTGGAAGCGATGCGGCGGGCGTTTGCCGATCGCGCGACATATCTCGGCGATTCGGATTTCGCCCATGTGCCCGTCGCGGGCTTGCTGAATGAAAAATACGCAGCCGAGCGGCGCGCCACGATTGATCCAAGAGATGCTAGTTCGAGCAAGCAAATTGGCGCTGGCGATCCCGCTCCGTTCGATCATCTTCAAGCAACGCCAGCGGGAGGGACTCCCGGCGGCAGCGCGATCGAGAAACTTTCGCCCGAGGCTGCGGCGGCGTGGATGGAAGCGGCGGCGCAAAAATCGGGGCACACGACGCATTATTCCGTGGTGGATGCCGCGGGAAACGCAGTCTCGAATACATA
>DASYZC010000126.1:0-2940 GCA_035949735.1 Candidatus Acidiferrales bacterium
TAGTAGCCGATGGGTCACAAAACAACTTCCGTACTATTGGCCGTGGTGCTAACCTCGATGCAACATAGAGCACGTTGCACCCGCGCAGCAGCGCCTGCCGCACGACCGTGCAAAGCCGCCTTGCTCTATAGAGCGGTTAGAAGCCGCATTGTACTTGCTGTTTTTGGCGCGTTCTGGGGGGATATCGCGATGAACGCTCACTACTCTAAGGATTACGCGCCTTCACCTTCTCAAACCGAGCAGTCCTCTGAACGTCGTCGCCGCAGGCGCGTCAAAGTCTCAGCGCAAATCCGTGTTCGCGCCACGGATGCAAAAGTCGACGCCTTCACTGAGATCGCCACTTCCGTCGACGTTTCCCGCGACGGCATCTTGTTCGCCACCGATCGCCGCGATTTCTGGAAGGGTATGTCCGTCGGCGTCACGTTTCCCTTCTCCTCCGCCCCCAACGCGCTCAATGCAGAGGAGCCTGCCGAAGTGGTTCGCACTCTTGATCTTCCCGACAACAAACTCGGCGTCGCCATCCAATTCCGCCGCATTCATCATCGCGCCGCTGCGGCAACCGCCGCCACAGGTCCGGGAGCCAGGGAGAAATCCACTGTCAATGGCGCTTCTTCCGCCGAAAAAGGTGCGCCCATCCAGTCCATGCAGACGCGTCCCGTTGTACTTGTCGTCGAATCGGATGAACGCGGCCAGGAACAGTTGAAGAGTCTTCTAACGCCCGAAGGCTACGACGTCTTTGTCGTTTCCACGGCAGCCGCGGCGCTCGACATCCTGCGCACCACCGTTCCCGCATGCTTCATCGCCGAAGTCGAAGCAGGAGATACATCCGGATACGATCTTTGCCTTATCATCAAGAACAGCGAACGCCTCTCTCGCGTTCCCGTTGTTCTCGTCACGCGCAATGCCCAGCCCGCTGACTACGCCGCCAGCCATAATTTCGGAGCCGTTATCTGCATGGCCAAACCTTTCAAGCCTGAGCGCATGCTGCAAGTCGTTCGACTCGTCGCTCCCATCCCCAAGCAGGATTCCTCCGCCTACGGCTCGTCTCGCAACGAAGCCTCGGCCATCGAACGCCACCTGTAGAGGCAGCCGCATCGGCACAACGGCCAGTGCCGTCAGTGAGACTCCGGCGGCTGCGGAATCATGCTTCCGTAGAAAAGCCACCAGCCGGATTTCCCCGGCGCAGGCGCAAAAGCGTCCACCACAGTTACAGGATGCAACGCTTCGCGGCGCGACACCGGCAGATCACCAGCCTCTTTAGCCCTATCTCTCCCGAACAGGCGCAGAAGAAGATTCAGCTTCGTCGCAACCGGTTTTCCGCCGAGGAGAGCGGGATGAAATTTCCAGTCGCCTACCTCCCGCAGGTCGCACGGCTCCGGCTGAGAAGCATCCGGCGGGAAACCGGCCGCCTTCAGCACATGGCCCGTGTTGTCCAAACCCAGCACCAGAAAAAGACGGTCGATATGGTGCGCGACGAGACAAGCAGGCAGCTTCGCGAAGGGTATCTCGTCGGATTCGGGATCAATGCGCGAATCAGGCGCGTCCCAATCGAGCGAAGTGCCGTCGGAAAACCACAGCAGCGCCGCGGTCAATTTTGCACGCACCGGACAAGTTGCTGTTGCGAACAAGCCGCCGCCGACGATGGAAGCTGTACCGCCCGGCTGCACAAGACTGGAAATTTCGTCGGCTCCGCCACCGTCCATGCGCTTCCCAATCGCCAACATTTGCTCTGCCGGGATTCCCTTGGCGATTGCTTGTGCTATTACGTCTCCAAAGCGATCTCCATTCGCTCCGTAGTATTCAAGAACCAATTGCATGGCGATGATAGGCTTCGGCGATCGGTTTTTAATCCGGAGTTCCGCAGTCGAGCTCGAGTCAGCGGCAAAAAACTGCTTCTCAATGACGACCTCCCGAAAACCAGGAGGAGCTTCTGTCGGCAAACTGCGCACAAAACATAACCCTGTGGCGCGACGGTGGCTCTGTGCAAATGCTGGAGAAGCAATCAGCACAAACAGCAGAAACAGCAGCCAAAGTCGCAACACCGTGCAACGGCTCATAGTCGGTAGACTGTCCACATTCTCATTTTACTGGACAGCGCGGATCGCGCCCTGCTGGAACAAATCTGTGGCTCGGGTCCAAGCGAACAGAATAGCCGATGCGCTTCTTCTGGCGCTCGGCGGCTTCACGGAGACGCTCAGCGGTCGGATGGAGTTGAATCACAAAACTTGCTTTCACCCATGCTTCCTTATCTCGGCATAGTTCGTCGTCATCCATGTAAACGGTCAGGTAATTGGGGTGCGTCGGCGGAAAGCCGAACTCCGGATTGCCCCCTAGAACGACGAGACCATCTTTGGTAAACCAAAATAGCCGGTACACCTCTCCAAACGGCATATATTTGTAGATAACATAGCCAAAGGGCTTTTTGGCACCACCCATGTTGACATTCGCTTCAAGCGGGCTGATGTAAACATGAATCTGCTGTTCGTCAGCGCCAATCGTTTTTCCGACATATCCGAAATCCCAACCCTGATACGCGAAATCGTAGATTTCGTCCTCGATGGCTTGTGAGACCGCCTTCACATCCTTGTCTGAGATGGACGGAGCGGACGAACTGGAACGGGTCGGGAGGGCAAGGAAGAGGAGAACTGAGGCAAGGAACACAACCACTGGCCTGGTCAAAGGTGGCCTCCGTTAGCGAATGATAACGATCTTAACCATAGCACCTTTTCGTACATCCCCGCCACCGGCGACGTTCTTAAAGGGACCGAACACTGCCACAGGCGTTTTCCCTGCGGCCCACGAGGGAGGCTTTTGGCCATAGTCCAGATAAAAGTGGGTTGCGCCTCCTGTCGGGTCAGGGCCGACGAAGGCCTCGCGTGCTGCCCGCTGTGAATCCTCGTAGGCTGCACGTGCAGGCGGGTAGCTCTTGATCGCGCGGGC
>DASYZC010000127.1:0-4657 GCA_035949735.1 Candidatus Acidiferrales bacterium
GGACACGCCGCCTATTGACAGGGTTGACGCTCGCGGCTGGCCGATGCATATTGCCTTACCCGGTAAAAGCACCTGCCGGCTTGGGGGGTCACACCGATGGGGGCGATTTCGAATCTGAAGCGACAGTTGTCGTCCGGCCTGATTCCATCTCCCGTAGAAAAGATATACGAAGTCCCGCGAGCGCGAAAATTCATACGCGTGCCGACGCACGCCATCGGCGTGGCCGAAGATCGGCGTCGCTGCCCCAGAGCGTGTCTCTGTTTGCCGCTGCAATTAACCAGCATTGACGGTCGCACCGACGGGTTGCCGGTGACGCTGGTGACGAAGAACATAAGTTCGACGGGAATTTATTTTTTGGCGCCGCGCGTCATCGAACCGGGCACGGCCATTGAGATGGAAGTGGCGTTGATCGAACGGCCGCTGGGCCGCGGAAGCGTGCGGTTGCGCACCGCCGCGCACGTAGTACGCATGGATGTGTGCGAGGTTCCCGGATGGAGCGGATTTGCCGCGTCGTTCGACGACATAGATTTTCAGCGCGACGACCGGATTCCGCTTACGGAGCCGCATTAAGATTCCGCCGCGAATTTCTGCCGTTTTTTATCGGTGTCCGTGAAACCACGCGGAATTTCCGCCGTGCAATTCTCTTCGATTGGGATGGGACACTCCTCGATTCTTTTCGCGCCGATGCTCGTGCTTATCAGGCCACGTTTCGCGCGTTCGAGATTCCGTGGACCCAGCGCGATTGGGCGCTGACCCGTGAGCCGGACGGCGCGTGGTTAGTTTTGTGCGGGCTGCTTCGCGAGCTTTGGCGGCACGGGCAACGGGACCGTCGGCTCCGCTTTGAAATTCTCCGAACGCACGATCAGACGAATGGGAACGCTGTCCTTCGGAGTCTTCACCACGCCATCCGAGCGTATATACGTGGGAAACCACAGGTGTCCGGTGAGATTTTCGCGATAGGTTTCGAACATACTGAATGGAAATCCATTCGGCGCGTTGCCCGCGTCAGTGACGAATTGGCCGTAACTCTTGACGATCGCGAAATCCTGATTGTCGATCCAGACCACGCCGTCGAAGAGCGGCTTGCGGCTGAGCGTTTTTGGCTGCACGCGAAAAATCAGCGTGTTGATCTGGTCGAGTTTTTCCTGACCTTCATAGGAAAGCTTGTAGAGAGGGAGCTGATCAGTGGTCAGGAAAAAAAGTGGAAAGCCGTCTAAGGTTTTCACATCTTCAAGCGAAAATTCCGTAAAGTGCAAAGTGGATTCGGGAGGCTTGACGACGCGTTCGTAGCGCTGCCCGTCGGCCTTGGAATATTCCTGGCCGGTGAACGTGAATTGTCCGCCGTGGTCAGCCAACTCCTCCACCTTGATCGTCTGGTCGATGCTCCCCGCTTCATACGTTTTCTTGATTACGTCCTCGTTTTGCGTGAAGTGATGAATGATTTCGTCGGCGGGAAGCGGAGGAGCGCCGGGATCGGGCTTTGCGGGAAGCCGTTTGACTTCGAACTTTGGGGGCGGCGCGATGGGTCCGGCGACCTGCGCGCGAGCCGGCATGCCGGCTACGACAATGCCAGCAAGCATTGCCAGTATGGGCAGGGACAATCTTGGCTTGTTCATTTCGTTTTCTTAGATGCAGCAAATGGCCATCGTGATTGCCTGTTGAGATTACTGCCTTTACGATGCAAATCCCACAGCGAAATGTCTTGAGACGACGCGACGGAGTAGCCCGTTCACTCGTGATAAGAATTTGCCGACACCCTAACCCACGCCGTCGTGAATGGGATTCGACAATCACTTTCGAGTAACCGACCACTCGCCCGGAACCGTCGGATGAGTTGGAATGAAACATGCTTCTTGCGGTACGATTGATCCCAGTTGCTCCTTAGCGTAGGGATAGGAGGCACTATGGGAACGCTTATTCAGGACATGCGCTACGGCCTCCGCATGTTAGCCAAGGCTCCGGGATTTACAGTAGTGGCTGTGTTGACGCTGGCGCTGGGCATTGGCGCAAACACGGCAATGTTCAGCGCGCTGTACGAGCTGGTTTTGCGGCCGTTGCCTTACGCGGATGCATCGCGATTGGTTATGCTGTGGGATTCGAATCGCAAGACGGGGCAGAAACACATTTTGGTGATGGAGGGTTCCTTCCCGATCCTGCGAAGCCAAGCGAAGAGCTTCGAGGACATGGCGGAGTTCGGTTCAACCAACGGTGGGGATGATATGTACTACGAAAGATTATGGGGAACGGAAGAACGCGTGGCAGTCGACGGAGCGTCACCTTCGTTGTTCTCCGTCTTGACAGTGGCTCCAATTCTTGGAAGAACATTTACGGCGAGCGAGGGCGTCGCGATTAGGAATGGTGAAAACCGGGAATCGCCGCACGTGGCCATTCTGAGCTATGCGTACTGGAGGCAGCATTACGGAGCGAGCTCTCACGCCATCGGCAAGACGATCACTGTGAATCAATTTGGGGAAAAGGATGAGTACACGATTGTCGGCGTAATGCCGAAGGGCTTTGATTTTCCCTATCCGCTCGATACCGACAAGCCCGACATGTGGATAAATGACACGACGACGCCAGGCGTGTTCAATCCAGGGAACGATTTGCAAGTCTTAGGCCGCTTGAAACCGGGCGTGACTTTTACGCGGGCGCAGGCGGAGATTAACACCATCGCAGACCAGATTCGCGCGGAATATCCGAGGTATTACAAAGACGAAGAAGTCAGCGTGGTCCCACTGAACTCGGAGCTGATTCGAGACGTGCGCAGTGTTTTGTGGGTGTTGTTCGCGGCGTTCACGTTCATTCTCCTGATTGGGTGCGCGAATGTGGGCAATCTTTTGCTGGTGCGCGCGGTGTCGCGCGAAAAAGAGATGGCGATACGCGCGACTCTGGGCGCGGGGCAATGGGCGCTGATCCGGCAGATGCTGGCAGAGGGGATGCTGCTGGCGCTGGCCGGAGGCGCGCTGGGGTTGTTGCTCGCTTACGGAAGTCTGCGCGCTGTTGTCGCGCTGCTGCCGCAATCGATTTACATTCCGCGATTGGATTCCGCGGCGCTGGATACGCGAATGCTGGTCTTCGCGGCGTTGCTGTCGGTGCTTGTTGCCGGAGTGTTCAGCGTGCTTCCGAGCTTGCGGCTGGCGCGGCCGAATCTGAATGAGACGCTGAAATCGGGGACCGCACGTAAATCGTCGCGGGCGCGTTCTGTGCTGCGCAGGCCAGGCAGCGTGCTGCTGGTTGTGGAAGTGTCGCTGGCGCTTGTTTTGCTGACCGGAGCGCTGTTGATGTTGCGGAGCATGAGAGAGTTCCTCGCCGTGAACGGCCAGTTTCAGCCGGAGCGGCTGCTCTCGTTGGACGTTGATATTAACAATAGCTATGTAACGCCGCTGCCACACCTCGATTCGGTGCGGATTCTGTTCGAGCAGTTTGAGCAGCATCGCGGATATGCCCGGCGTAGAAGCGACGGCTCTGTCTGATCGGTTTCCACCGGCGAGGGCGCATCACAGTTCAGAGGAGTTTAAGGCCGACGACGGAGGCGGGCCTATTGCGGAGGGTTTTCAACCGGCGGAGATGCGCATCGTCACGCCGGGATACTTCGACATGATGGACATGAGGCTCCTGCGCGGGCGATGGCTGGAAGATTCGGACAGAAGCGATACGCTGCCGGTGGCGGTGATTAATGAGGCGATGGCGGAGCGTTACTGGCATGGCCGCGACCCGCTGGGCTTGAAACTGAAGCCGATGCGGTCTTACGTCAAGCCCCCCTCGTACACGATCGTGGGAATTATCCATGAGCCGAAACGGTTTGCGAGCGGCGAGACGCCTGACCCGACAGTTTACGTTCCTTACTCCCAGGTGCCTTTGCGGTTCTCCACCATTATTGTCCGCACCGTGGGACAGACCAAGGGTCTTGCGGCGGCGATCCGCAGTGCGGCTTTGCAGATAGTTCCTGGCTACATGTTTGTCGGGCAAGTGCAGAGTGGCGAAGAACTCATCTCCGAATCGAGCGCGACGCCGCGGTTCACGGCGCAACTGTTGACGGCGTTTTCGACTCTTGCGTTGCTGCTCGCCGTCGTGGGCATCTACGGGCTCATCTCGTATTACACGTCGCAAAGAACGCATGAAATTGGCATCCGCATGGCCCTGGGAGCGCAGTGTGCGGACGTGATGCGACTGGTGTTGCGAGAAGGAATGCTGATCGTCGGGCTGGGAGTCGTCATTGGCGTCGTAGCGGCCGGCGCGTTCGCGAGAACGCTGGAGAGCCTGCTTTACGGAGTGTCGACGATGGATCTTTCTTCGTTTGCGGCCTCGGCGGTAGTGCTGGCGATCGTGGCGCTGGCGGCGTGTTGGATACCAGCGCGGCGGGCGATGAAGATTGAGCCGATGGAAGCGCTGCGGTACGAATAGTTCTTTGCACGAAATGACCGACAACCCCTCCCCCAGAACTATTTGTGGCCGGTGCTGGCGATTGTTTCCGAGTCACGGGCTACTCGGAAGTAATTCATTTGGCCGACTAAAACACTAACCGGCGACCGAGCCGCGACCTCATCATGGGTTTGCTTGCAGGCTGGTGGGAGCTGAGTCATAATTCCGAAACCCTAGCGAGCTATAAGAAAGAGCAGACCCAGTCCATGATCTGTCCCCATTGCCGGACAGAAAA
>DASYZC010000128.1:0-2675 GCA_035949735.1 Candidatus Acidiferrales bacterium
GATCGCCGTTTTGGCGACGCGGAAACGCTCTGCCGCGAAGCGCTCAACCTGAAATGCAACCACGCGCAGCTCTACCTGAATTTGGCGGAAGTGTACAACCAAGCTGGCAGAACTCCCGACGCGATTGAAATACTGGAAAAAGGGATGGTGTCCGCGGGGCGCGATTTCCGCATCCGGCGTGCCCTGGAACGGATCGGAGTGCGGCGTCCTCCGCTGCTGAATTTCCTGCATCGGAACCACCCGATCAACCGGATGTTGGGACGTCTGCGCCACAGATTCGCGGGCCCTGCGCGGCCGTACTAAAAGTTCCCCCAAGCAGCCAACCCACAAGGGAAGCCCGGGGCGAGTTCCCCCCTCGTCCCGGGTGCTTTACATGCTCGCATTTCCGCAGATCGAGAACCTCAGACGCAACGGTTCGCCCCGCCGCGAGTGCCATTAGCCAACAGCGATGGGAAGTGTATCGGAGGCTTCGACGCAAAACACCTAACCATCCTGCCCAAGGAGTTCTCACTGCCTCCTGTAAATCCTGCTCGGTAATGCCGCCGGGACTTACGAAAAGACTGACCCAAATACTGGCGCGGCCCATGTCGAACAGTAATGGTGATTAAACCGGCTCACAGAGTGTCGGGCGGCCGTCGCGTTCTTGAAAAAGTAGGAACTTGAACTTGCAATCTTTCTCGAATATGGATTTTAGGTAAGCAGCATTCATTGCACCGTTGGTTGCCCCTCCGAAAGCATCTCATCATCGTCTATGAAAGTTTCGATCCAGGCGCCGCCCTCTTCGGAAAACTTGTTCAATACAAGGCCCTTCATCTGTCGATCGAGCTCACGAGTCATCCCGTGGTATATCTCCATAGCGATTTGTGCATGTTCAACCCCGCAATTACGCAAACGTTTTGGCAGGCCAGAAGCAGCGTAATACTCCGCGCGAGTGAGGTGCGATTCAACGTTGTCCTTCGTGACTTCTGCAAACGGAGGGTCAAGATGAACTAGCGAGTCCCGAAAGCTTTTCAACTCCAAGAAAGACACAAAGGGCTCGACGTCCTTTCGGAAAGTCTCGACGGGGTCACCCGGACGATACACCACGCCCTGCTCAGTTTCGATTGTGCCAGAGCTCCCAAGACATTCTGGTGCTGCTCGTAGCCACTTGTCCTTCAGAGACAAACTTCTCCATCTCGATTCGGGCACCTCATGATACCTATAGATGAAATTGATGAACGCTTCTAACGATACGGCGTACAATAAAATTGACATGCGGGCGAACCTTGCCGTTTCTTCATCATTGTTACGACTATTGGCTGAGCGAGCGTATTCAAGGGCAAACGCTGCATCTGCTGCGAGATGCGTCGCAGGATTCTCTTTGACATAGGCGATATTCTTCCAATCGTGGGCCATGCTTAATCCTCCTCCTACGGTCAATACTTGCGGAGGACCCCGATGACGCGGCCTTGGATTTTTACATCGGCGGCAGGGAGAATGATCGGGGCCATTTGCGAATTGGCGGGCTGGAGGCGAATCTTTCCGGCGGGCTCGCGGTAGAAGCGCTTGAGCGTGGCTTCTTCGTTGCCGACAAGAGCGACGACGATTTCGCCGGCGTTCGCGACTTGCGATTGCTCGACGACGACGTAATCGCCATCGAGAATGTGGTCCTCGTGCATCGAGTCGCCCTTCACTTGCAGGACAAATGTGTTTTGTCCGCGGCTGAAATCGGCGAGCGAAATTGTCTCGCGATCCTCGACGGCTTCAAGCGGACGGCCCGCGGCGATGCGTCCAACGAGAGGCAGGCCCACGGCGTGGCGTTCGATGACCTGGTCGCGAACGGGCTTTGGGAGCTGCGTGATTTCGATGGAACGGCTCTGATTGTAGCCGCGGCGGACGAAGCCCTTTTTCTCGAGCGTTGAGAGATGCTTGTGCACGGTGGCGAGGGAAGTAAGTTTGAGTGCGCGCGCGATTTCCTCGAAGCTGGGCGAATAGCCGTGCTTGTTGAGAAAGCTGACCAGGTAATCGAGGACTTCTTTCTGTCGCTTCGTCAAGGCCATCGCTTTCCTCCTCAGGCGTAGAACTGGCGAAAGTATAGGCGAATTAAAAGCGAAAAACAAGCAAAGCTTTTGGGGAGGTGTTTCAAGGCCAAGACTGTGCAGAATTGGGCAGCGCCAGCCTGGTGTTTGGTGGGAATGTACATCGTTGGAAGGCATGGTACGTAAGCAGGACACGAAAGTTCGAATCCTGCAATCGATGTTCAGTATTGTACCGTGCTGAACTAGAGTGTATCTTCTGGACGCCCTCTGGTAGCCCCAGCCTGCCGAAGTCGCGATGCCTACGAAGTTGACGGGGACGAAGTGATCGCGCAAAAGTCCATTCTTGTAGCTGACGATCGGGAATGCATCCGCGGTGTGCTGCGGCGGCTACTCTCCGCCAGGAGGGATTGGCGGATCTGCGCGGAAGTGGAAGATGGCGTGGCAGCTGTCGAAAAAGCCAAGGCCCTCTCGCCCGACATAGCCATCCTGGATATCTCGATGCCCCGAATGGACGGTTTCGAGGCGGCGCGTCAAATTTCCCATGCGTGCCGCGGCACGGTGGTGTTGAGCATCAGTCTGTACGATCCCAGAAACATCATCGACAAACTCATCGTGTCCGGAGTGCGAGGCTTCGTGGCAAAGATGTCGATGTATTCG
>DASYZC010000129.1:0-7826 GCA_035949735.1 Candidatus Acidiferrales bacterium
ACCGCCACGTCGTCGATGTACATCGGATTGCCGTATTTCAACCGGATTCCGCCCCCACCGGGCATACCAGTGCCGATGCCGCTGTGTCCCGTGTGAAACACTACGGGCAGGCCCGCCTCCTCGATCACCTTATAAAGCGGATAGGCTACGCGATCGTTCGGGAAAAACTGCTGCAAAGGCGGATGAAGTTTGAATCCGCGGACCAGTCCGGTCGCAACCAGCCGTTTTGCTTCGCTGATCGCCTCCGGCCCGCGAGTGGGATCCACGCTCGCGAAAGCCATCATGATGTCGGCATTTTTGGCGGCAAACTCGATGACATCATCGTTCGGCACCACGGGCCTGCCAGTAAGCCGCTCATCTACGGTAAAAACCACGCACCCGATATTCCGGGAGCGGTAGTATTCCGCCATCTCCTTGCGCCCTCGCGCCGCGGAGTCACCAAAGTACTTCTTTGCAGCTTCGTCGGTTTCAGTTCCCTCTCCTTCGTGCTCGATATGCACGTGGACGTCGAGCGCTTTCAGTTTGTCCACGTCAAGATGCTTTTCATTACCCATGGGCCCCCCTGTTTCGATTCGCGCAATGCGATCATGAGATGGTTCAGGTCGTTCAGATGGCCCTACGCCGAAAAGGGCCGCCCGATTTTGCCACCAGATTATCTGTTTTCCCAGCGATTCCTCAAACGGCGATTCGCGGCTACTCGTCGTGGGTTCGCCTCACGGTCGGGACGTACGTTTTACTTGGTGGAGCTGGTGCGCGGCGCGCCGATCCCCCATTCAAACCCCTTGTAGTTTTCCATCGATGTAGTATCTTCCCGCCGGTCGATCCGGAGGATGAAATGACGTCCAAAAACATGCTTTTGGCCGCAGGCTGCCTCGCAGTTGTTGTGATGGGGACGGCGTTGGCGCACCCCAGCCGCGTTCGCGCCGCGAACGACGCGCAGGACGGCGTCGCGCCCGCTTGCGACCGCGCCTGCCTATACGGTTTTCTCGATCAATATCTCGACGCGCTGAAGATGAAAGACCCGTCGCGCCTGCCGCTGGCGAAGAATTTCCGCTACTCGGAAAATAACGTGGTGATGGATATCGGCGACGGCGTGTGGGGCACCGTAACCGGGCTGGGCAACTACAATCTGAGGATGGCGGATCCTACTAATGGCGAGGTCGGATTCTACGGAATCGTGGACGAGACCAACGCTACTTCCGCTTTCGCGCTCCGGCTGAAGGTGGAAGACGGCAAAATTTCCGAGGCTGAAACCCTGATACGGCGCAGCGAAGGCGGCGGGCCATTTCCGAGCAAGCCCAACCTGGTCGATAAGCCCGTGTTGAACGAAATCGTCCCGCCCGATCTTCGGCGGCCGCGCGCCCGCATGATCGCGCTCGTCGATGGCTACTTCAGCACCCTCCAGCTAAACGACGGGGTCCTCTTCACCCAGTTCGACGACAATTGCAATCGCATCGAAAATGGTTTGCAAACGACGCACAATCCGGATCTCATGAAAATTATCCCCGTTGCGAATTTGGGTTGCGCGCAGCAATTCAAGCTCGGCAATTACCGCTACGATGACCGCGTCCGCGACCGCAGGTTTTTCCTGGTTGACGAAGAGCGCGGCCTGGTGATGGCGGCCGGTTTCATCGACCACGCCGGCAGGCTCGCCAATTTCGCCCTCACCGACGGGACAGTCATACACTCCCCCATGAGAACCCCCAGCACGCTTTGCCTGCTGGAATTATTCAAAATTCGGGATGGCAAAATTCAGCAGATCGAGGCAATTTTTATCGGGGTCCCGTACAACATGCGGTCGCCCTGGATTCATTACCACTGAAATCGAATTGCGCAGCACGGATTTCGGGAGCAAAAAGAATCAGTTGAGCATCTGTAATTCAGCAAGGGCCGTTCGTACCGACGGCGTCGCGCCGGGATTTTCCCCTTCCCACTTTTTCGCAAACTGCATGGCTGGAGGGTATTGATCTTATGTTTTTGAGGTTTCGAGTTGCGTCTGGCCTCGCGATAGCGGCCGCAGTCTTCTCGCTCGTGGGCTATGGCATGCTGAAGGTGATTGCGTTCGGCGATCAGGCCAGTCCCGCGACGCGCGGTCAAATTGATACCAAGCGGCTCCTCGCGGCCGACAAGCATCCGGGAGAGTGGCTCACCTCGGGCCGCGACTTCGGCAAGGGCCATTATTCCCCGCTCGCCCAGATCAACAAGCAGAATGTCGATCGCCTCGGCTTCGCGTGGGACTACGACACGCACACCAATCGCGGCCTGGAGGCCACGCCCATCGTCGTCGATGGCGTGATGTACACATCCGGATCAACCGGCAAGGCCTACGCGCTCGATGCGAAAACCGGCAAGGAAATCTGGAGTTTCGATCCGCACGCCGACCTGCGGGTGAACCGCGAAGCGTGCTGCGATGAAGTGAATCGCGGCGTGGCCGTATGGAAGGGCAAAGTGTACGTGGCTTCCTTCGATGGAAAACTTTTTGCGCTCGACGCCGCTAGCGGCAGCGTGGTGTGGCAGGCCGACACCATAATCGACAAGACGAAAGGCTACACATCCACCGGGGCGCCCGAAGTTGCCGGAAAAGTTGTCGTCATCGGAAATGGCGGCTCGGAATACGACGCGCGCGGCTACATCAGCGCCTACGCTCTCGATACCGGCAAACTCGCGTGGCGATTCTTCACGGTGCCCGGCGACCCGTCCAAGCCTTACGAAAATCCCGAACTCGAGGCCGCGGCAAAAACCTGGGACCCCAAGAGCAACTGGAACATGGGCGGGGGCGGCACCGTTTGGGGCTCGATGGTCTACGATCCGGAGCTGAACCTTCTGTATTTCGGCACCGGCAACGGAACCTTTTACGACCAATCCAAGCGCAGCCCGAGCGGCGGCGACAATCTTTACATCGCATCGATCATTGCCGTGAATCCGGACACCGGCCGCATGGCGTGGTATTACCAGCAGGTTCCCGGCGACCAATGGGATTTCGACGTCGTCCAGCCGATTATCCTGACCGATCTAAAGATTGGTGGCAGGACGCATAAGGTGCTGATGCAAGCGTCGAAACCGGGCTTTTTCTACATCCTCGATCGCCAGACCGGCAAACTCCTCTCCGCCGATAAATACGTTCCCGTCACCTGGGCCAGCCATGTCGATATGAAAACCGGACGCCCCGTGGAAGCCGCCCACGCGCGCGATTTCAGATACTCGACCGATGGAAAGAGTCTCATTTCGCCATCGCCGATGGGCGGACACAATTGGAATCCGATGTCGTACGATCCGAAGACGGGGCTCGTCTACATTCCGGAAATTGAGAACGGCCAGACGTCGATTTTTTCCGGCAGAACGTTTCTTCGCGCCTGGGATCCAATTCGCAGCAAAATCGTTTGGGAAGCTCCCTCGGCGGATTGGTGGGACCACGCCGGAGTGCTAGGGACGGCAGGCGGCCTTGTTTTCCAGGGCACCGGCACGGGATATTTTTGCGTCTACGACGCAGATACCGGAAAGAAGCTAAAGAGCATTGAAATCGGAACCACTATTATTGCCGCGCCGATATCTTACACAGTTGATGGGGTGCAATACGTCGCGGTGATGGCTGCTTGGGGAGGAGGCGGCTGGAATTTCCCGCATCCCGAAAGCGCCGCCTACCAGCGCGGAAATGAAGGCCGCATCATCGCCTTCAAACTCGGCGGCGGCCCCGCACCACTACCTGCACTTCTGCCTCCGATTCAGCCGATTCCGCAACCGCCTCCACTTACCGCATCTGCTGAAACGGTCAAGCAAGGGCAAGCCCTATTCGCGGCGCGCTGCGCGTCGTGCCATGCCAATGCGCCCCACACACTCACGCCTGATTTGCGCAGGATGAGCCCCGAAACGCACAACGCGTTTCAGCAAATCGTTCTTGGCGGCGTGCTCAAGAGCGCAGGAATGCCTCCCTGGGACGGCATCCTCAGCCCCGCTGATGTGGATGCCATCCATGCCTATCTGATCTCCATTTCCTGGGACGCATACAAAAAGCAGCAAGCCGCGCATAATAACTAGCTGCTGCGGTTCTACAGTAGCCTGCCGCAAATGTTAGAATTCTTGCGCTCATGACCGCCGGCCCGCTCATCCATGTCCGCGAGCTTTCCAAACACTTTCGCGCCTTCCAACGCCGCGAAGGAATCCTGGGCTCGATTCAGAATCTTTTCGTCCGCGAGTATCGCACCGTGGCCGCCGTGGACCGCGTCAGCTTTTCCATCGACCGCGGCGAAATGGTGGGCTACATCGGACCAAATGGCGCGGGCAAATCCACAACCATCAAAATGCTCACCGGCATTCTCGTTCCCACCAGCGGCGAAATCGTCGTCAACGGCTTCGTCCCCTTTCGCCAGCGCACGCAGTATGTCAAAACCATTGGCGTCGTCTTCGGCCAACGCACTCAGCTCTGGTGGGACATTGCGGTGATCGAATCTTTCAAGTTGCTGCGCCGCATTTACGACGTATCCCAGCAGGATTTCGACGCGCGCATGGAGCGCTTCAACGAAATCCTCGGCATTCGCGATTACTTGCACACTCCCGTGCGCAAGCTTTCGCTCGGCGAACGCATGCGTTGCGATCTGGCCGCCGCGCTGCTGCACAATCCTCCGCTGCTCTTTCTGGATGAGCCGACCATCGGCCTTGACGTGGTCGCCAAGGATCACATCCGCCAGTTCCTGCGCGCTATCAATCGCGAGTTTCACACCACCGTTTTGCTCACTACTCACGATCTCGACGATATCGAGGAGCTCTGCCGCCGCATCATGATCATCGATCACGGCCGCGTCCTCTACGACGGCCCGCTCGATCAATTGAAAGAAAGGCTGCTGCGCACGAAGCAGATTAAGTTTGTTTTGAAGGATCGCGCTGAAGCTGGTCGCGTCGTCACATTTTCTCGCGACGGCCTCCATCTCGAACAAGTGGATGAGCTGACTTTCCGCATCAGTTTCGACCGCACCCAAGTCGCGACGGCCGACCTCATCCGCCAAATCCTCGCCGCCGTCGAGGTTCGCGACCTCCTCATCGAAGACGAATCCATCGAAGAAGTTGTCAAGCGCATTTACGCGGGTGAAGCCACCCTGGAAGTCCCCGCCTGAGCATTTTCGGTAGCCACGACGAGCGGCTTTCTCATTATGGGCTTGAGTTAACTCAGGGCAAACTTCGCACCGATCAGCCGCTCGACCATCTTCACCGCTTTGCTTTTGTCATATTGCAGATATGACAGCGAAATCACCGTTTGCGGATCGCCCGAATGCAGCCGCTCATACAATTGCTGCCGTCCACCGAATTGGTCCCCGGCGAGTTCCCATGCCAGCTTGCTCAATTTCACTCGATCGACCGCCGAGGCGCCTTTGCCCCGCGAATACACATCCAGCAGAGGACGCAATTCCGGAGCTTCGAAATCCTTCTCGCTCGGAGCAAAAATCAGCGAGCTCGAACCGATGTGCTCCAAGATATTGATGATCCGCTCGGAAACCAGGGCCGTAAGAGACCGCTGATGGATCATTGGTCCGGGTGTCGCCAATCCGTTCGGCAATTTCGCGCAGTCAACCTCCGCCGCGCGCAGGATGGATTGCAAGATTCGCTGATACGTGACCAGCTCGCCGAGCTCTGCCTGCACTTGCGGGCGCACGTCGGTCCCAGCCGTTTTTGCCATCAAGTGCGCGACGCCAATCAAAAGCTCCATTCGCGCGATCGCTTGCACCGTCGCCGAAAGACCGGCCCACACCATCACGCGCGGCCCGAATAGCTGGCGCGCCGCCGAAGGTTCGCGCGCCAGAAACACCCGCTCGAATGGCACCAGCACATCGTCGAAAATTACCATCGCGTCTTCCTCATCAAACCGCGACGATGCCGGATGGTCGAATGCGTTACGGTTGCTGAATGGCTCCCGGCAAATAATTTTCAGGCCCTTTACATTGGCGGGAATCGCGAACCAAATCGCGTGATCCTTTTCCCGCTCGTTCAATTGATACGTGGGAGCGATCTGCATTTCGTGGCAGAGCGCCGCCAGCGTCACCAAGCGCGCGCCCCTCACGATGTAGCCGCTGTCCGTTTCCTTCACAATCCGCAGGCAGCGGTCCGGGTCCTGCTCAGGGCGCAGCGATTTATCCATCGTCGGATCGTGCAGCCCGTGTCCCAGGCAAAGATCGTTTTCAGACGCGAATTGGTGATGCCACGCCGCGTTCTTCGCGAACGCCGGATTGAGTTTTGCCAGCTCGTCGCCCGCGCTTTTGAAGCCGATCGCGATAGCAGCGCAGAAATCGGGATAGCGTCCCATCATCCCAAATGATTCCTGCGCCCAGATTTCTGCATTGCGCCGTCGCAGCAAAAGGTCGTCGTACGATTTCGGTTCCAGATACGAATACGAAACGCGCGCCCCGTTTTCATTCACGAACGTCATATGGTCCATTGTCTCAGGCGCATGCTGCATATCGTAAATTCGTGCCATTTCGCGGCATATCCCCGCGAAAATCGGGTGTGCAGTCACATCCTTCACACGCTCGCCGGCAACCCAAACCTCGCGGCCATCGCGCAGCGATTCGATGTAGCGCTTGCCATTCAGCGCCCCAGGACCCAGCGCCTTGGCCTTCCCTGTTTCATTCATCACACGCTGCATCCCAATTCCTCCAATTCTCGTAACGCCATTCTCGTAATCGTGCGGCCTGAAGCACGAAGGAGTGTAGTGCACTGCGTCTCGCTTTTCCATCCGCCTGTCACTTATCGGACTCAACGAAATCCCACAGGAGCTCGCCCTTGCGCCCGGCCGTCCGTCTACCTAAGATCGTCGCGTGAACCTGGCATGAGCGAATTCATCGAATCTCTGGCGCCTTACGCGGAATTTGCGCGCGTCGGGTTCGTCAATATTCTTGCGTTCCGCCTGCGCTATTTCACCGGCATCATCACCTACTCGCTCAACGTGACGATTTATTACTTCATCTGGAGCGCCGTGTTCCGCTCTGCTTCTTCGTTTGCCGGCTACAACCTTCCGCAGATGATTACCTACGTCAGCATCGGATGGATCATCCGCTCGTTCTACTGGAATACGATCGACCAGGAAATGGCGTACGAAGTTATCGAAGGCAAAATCGCCATGGATTTGATCAAGCCGGTCTCTGTGCAATGGATGTGGATCAGCCGGGCGATGGGCGAGTCCGCGTTCCGCCTGGGGCTGCTCACTCTGCCGACGGCAGTGGTCGTGGCTCTGGTGTTTCCGCTTCAACGGCCGGCATCGCGCGACAATTTCCTATTCTTTCTGATCGCCGTGCTCGGCAGTTTTTTTCTGATGGCTGCCATCAACTTCATGATTGGAACCTGCGCGATTCCGCTGAAGTCCATCCTGGCGCTGATCCGCGCCAAGCAATGGCTGATCGAATTACTTTCCGGACTGCTCCTCCCGATGACGTTTTTCCCAAAAGCAATTCAAACGGTTTTGGCCTGGCTTCCCTTCGAGCATATTGCCTACACACCGCTCCAAATTTATCTTGGCAAGCTCGATCATGCTCACGCGGTGCGCGCGCTGGCAACGGAATGGTTCTGGGTGGTCGCGCTCGTTATTCTCGCCCACCTTTGGTGGAGCCGCACTCTGCGCACAATTACAATCCAGGGAGGCTAGCGATGCCGAGAAAAAAGCGCCTCTCAAATCTTGCGTCCTCGCTGAACCGGCATGCCATGCTTTTGTGGGGATATTTCACCCAATACGTGAAAGTGCAAATCGGCTATCGCGCGGATTTTCTGATCAGCCTCGGCACCAGTTTCGCCGCCACTGTTTTTCAACTCGGATTCGTCCTCATCCTTTTCCAAAGAATCCCTCG
>DASYZC010000130.1:0-2136 GCA_035949735.1 Candidatus Acidiferrales bacterium
CGCAGGGCTTTTCTGAGCTGCATGCGCATGGCTTTCGCATCAGGGGCCGCTACTACGGCGCAGATTTTACTGGGGCCTAACATCGTCATTTTCAATTGTTCCGGATCGTCCCGCGGGCCTTCAACTGGCGGCTTCGGGGGGAGCCATCGCTTCTACCATGCCGTGCACAATGTGTAAAGTCGAGCCGACCATTGCCTTGACGACCGCTAAATGCCTCTGCTACGTTCAGCTTACAGAGAGAAGTCGCCGAATTCGATAAGGAGCGAGCATCAATGCGCGGAAAAACTGTTCTTGCGATCCTAGTGTTGGCAGTTTCGGCAGCAGCTGTGGCAGCGCAAGGTCAGACACCTTTGCTAACACCTGGCGTTTTATACTGTTCTGGCGTCGTCTCGAATGAGAAGGTGCCGCAGGACACCTACCTCATCAGTGGGGAGCAGTCGAACTCCAAATTGACCTTCGACGAAGGCGACTATGTTTACATTAATAAGGGCACTCAGCAAGGCGCGAAGGTAGGTGACGAATTTTTGGTTATTCGGCCTGTCGTCGACACAATCGGAATTGACTGGACAAAGTGGCAATCCTCGATTCTCCACAAAATGGGTACTGTGTGGGCAGATGAAGGCCGCCTTAAGGTAATCGTTGCGCAACCCGATGTATCGATCGCGCAGGTGGTGGAGACTTGCGATCCCATGCAGCGCGGCGACTATGTCGTTCCGTTTGCAGAACGCCCCGCGCCCCCGCTGAAACCCGCCAATAACTTCGACCGCTTCGCGCCCGCGAATGGGAAGCCTCTAGCGATGATCATTACCGGCAAGAGGTCTCAGCAGCAGGTCGGCACGCAAGATATCGTCTATGTGAATCTTGGCAGCCAGCAAGGTGTAAGGGTTGGGGACTATTTCCGAGTATTCCGCTACCAGGGAACCGAACATGAGACCGCATACATCCCGCATCGTACCGCCTTTGACGTTGAGGGGGTCCAGGGACCCACTTGGGGTTTCGGGCGAGCGCCATCAAAGTACAACTGGAGCAATGTACCTAGAGAGGACTTCGGCGAGGGAATCGTGCTACGGACCGGGCCGAACTCGTCCACAGTTCTTATCACCTACGCGTTGCGCGAGATTTTTCCAGGCGATTACGTAGAAATCGAGTAGCCGGGTTTGAGGCGATCGGGCGAATTGCACCCTGCGTCCGTCTGCAAGTCCGCTTCCCCGAAAGCTTCAGCCGTGAAGGTTTCGATTACCACTCCACTGGCTTTCCAGGCCTGGCGCCCCAAACCAGCTTTGTCACACGCCTCCTCGAGAAAGCGTTCTGCTCCCCATCCGCGTTCCATGGCTACCTGGGGAAGCAACACCCCGCGCCGGTAGCCTCGGCTCACAATCAGTCCGTGCTTTCCCGGTTCAACCTCTTCCACTTTACTTTCCCGGGGTGGCGAAAGAACCGAAATCTCAATATTGATCTCCGCCAACTCATGTGGTCGAACAGGCCTGAAACGCGGGTCTTCCAGAGCGGCAGCTCGTGCGCAGCGCGCTATCACCTTAACGAGGGACTCTTTCGAATTAATTTCGCCGATGCATCCGCGTAGCTGTCCGCGACGCTGCAGCGTGACGAAAGCCCCACTCCATTCGGCGCAGGGGACATCGCAGGGCGGGCTTGCAGCTGGTTCGGTGCCTTCAACTGCCGATATCACCGCACAGCGGGCCACATCCAAAAGCAACCGTCTCTCCGGCCTATCGAGTGAGCGCATCCTGGGGTTTTTCTTTCGCCTCGACCAACACGACGTTGCTTCGCCGCCGTTCTTCAACTCGGAAATTAATCTGGCTCCAGAACATGTGGAAGTAATGCATAGCCGAGAGCACGGCACTTACCACCACGAGCCACAAAAGAACTGTACCGACTGTCTTGAGTGCGGGATGATTTGCTGTCAAGATGACGGCGCAGCCGGCTAGCACCTGCAGAACCATTTTCGTTTTCCCCAGCGGCGAGGCCGGAATAACTAGTCCCTCGACGGAGGCGATTTCCCGGAGTCCCACGACAATAAACTCGCGACCGATGATGATTACCACCATCCAAGCCTGTACTAGCCCCATGGAGACCAGCGATATGAATGCGGCCGAAATCAAAAGTTTATCCGCGATC
>DASYZC010000131.1:0-5796 GCA_035949735.1 Candidatus Acidiferrales bacterium
CGGTACGTGTTCACCCAAACCATTCCCGCTTCCAATTGCTCGGACATCAGCAGAGCGCGCCGGATGCTGGTGGTCCAAACGCCGGCGGCAAGTCCGTAGACCGTGCCATTCGCAATTTTCACCGCTTCGTCCTCAGTGTCGAATGGGATGATGGAAAGAACCGGGCCGAATACTTCTTCTTGGGCGATGCGCATCTCAGGTCGCACGCCAGTGAAAATTGTCGGCTCGATGAACCAGCCCGCTCCGCACTCCTGCCGCTGCGCGGGCGTGCCTCCCAGGCGGCACACCGCGCCTTCCTCCTTTGCGATTCGTATGTAATCGAGCACTTTTTCGTACTGCGGACGAGTGGTGATTGGCCCCACCTGCGTGGCTGGGTCGAGCGGATTGCCCATGCGCGCGGTCCTGGCCATGGCTAAAAGTTTTTCGACGAATCTGTCGTGAATCGGACGGTGAATCAAGGCGCGCGAGCCAGCAATGCACGTCTGGCCACTCGCAGCGAAAATGCCGGAGACGACGCCCTTCACCGCTTCATCCATATCGGCATCGTCAAAAACGATGTTTGCTGATTTTCCTCCCAGTTCCAGAGTGACACGCTTGAGTCCGCGAGCAGCCAGTTGGTAGACGTGCTCGCCAGTGCGGTCGCCGCCCGTGAAGGCAACCTTCGCGACGTCGCGGTGCGCGATGAGCGGCTCGCCAACCTCATTGCCGTATCCGGTAACGATATTGACCACTCCGGGCGGAAAGCCCGCGCGCTCGAAAAGCTCTCCGAACGTGAGCGCCGAAACGGATGCGAATTCGGACGGTTTCCACACCACCGTGTTGCCCGCAGCCAAAGCCGGCGCGAGTTTCCAAGTCGCCAGCAGCAGCGGAGAATTCCACGGAGTGATTGCGGCCACTACGCCCACCGGCTCTTCGCGCGTAAAATTGAATACGCCAGGCTTATCGATGGGAATTACGCGACCTTCGATTTTGTCCGCGAGACCGCCGAAATAACGGAACCATTGCGGCACGTATCGGACCTGGCCGCCCATTTCGGCAATCAATTTTCCGTTGTCGGTGGTCTCAATCTCCCCAAGCTTATCGGCCTCCGCGGCAATGAGATCGGCCAAGCGGGAAAGAAGAAGACCGCGCGCCGACGCAGTGAGCTTCCGCCAAGCGTCGCCGTGAAAAGCGCACTTGGCCGCAGCCACGGCTTGGTCAATATCTTCTTTGTTTCCCCGCGGAATGAGCGCCCAGGGTTTAGCGGTGTACGGATTGACCGACTCGAACCATTCCCCGGAGTGCGGGGCGACCCATTTTCCGCCAATCAACATCTTGTGTTTTTTCATCTCAGGCATCTATCCGTGTCCTCGCTCATCCTTGCTGCCTTGCGGACCGGCATTCCGACGGTTTCGACCCTCTCGGATTTGTGTCGAGTAGACTGTACTCCGATCCTTTGTTATGTGTAAGTTACAAGGGATTCTACTCGGCAGCAGTGTCGAGCAGAGGCCGCGGAATTGGTTGGTTAGATTGATCTGGGGGCGGGGTTCTTTCGCAGGGGGTACGCGGGCAGGAAGATGGATCCGAGTGGGCGCGGGGCGCACAGGCTCCATCAGAAGCAGGCGTTCGCCCGGCTCGCCATTTCGTTTCAACTGCTCGGCAATTTTCATACGAGCAAAGTAGCTAATACGGGAAAACGATTCAAGGGGCTGTTGGTGTAAAGAATTTTCAGAGGGCGCGCGATCAATTGCTAGACGGCGCCTCGATAAGGCATGATACGCGTTCTGAAAACGTCGAACAGTCCGTCGAGAGGGCGCAGGGGTTCAGTAGCACGAGATAACAGCAAAGTGATGGCTTCAGCGGCTGAAGCCGTCTTGTCTTTGCCGGGCTTGCGGCCGGGTTGAAACCTCGCCCTTCCCAAAGAGAGGGAGGAGTATGGCGAAGCAGAATTTGGGATTTGTGGGAACGGGGCGAATGGGGTCGCGGATGGTACGGCGACTGATTCAAGCCGGGCACGAAGTCACGATATACGACACGAGTGAGGCAGCGGTCACGCCACTCGTCGAGATTGGAGCGAAGCGCGCTGCTTCGCCTGCCGCTGTCGCGTCGGCCGCGGAGATTGTGTTTGCCAGCGTGCCAACGCCTCCGATCGTACAAGCTGTGACGCTGGGCCCGAACGGAATCATCGAGGGCAGCCGAGCGAAAATCTTCATCGATGTTTCGACGACGGGAGCGACGGTCGAGAAACTGGTTGCGGAGGGGTTGGCTGCCAAGGGCATTACCGCTGTTGACGCGCCCGTCAGCGGGGGGATTACCGGGGCGGAAAAAGGCACCCTCGCGGTGATGGTGTCCTGTCCCGAGGATGTTTTCGCCACGCTGAAGCCGATCTTGGAGATCATCGGGAAGATTTTCTTTGTGGGCACCAAGCCGGGACAGGGCCAGACGATGAAGCTGCTGAATAATTTGCTGTCGGCCACGGCGATGGCGATCACGTCGGAAGCGGTGGTGATGGGAGTGAAGGCGGGACTCGACCCGTCGCTGTTGATCGACGTATTTAATGCGGGGACGGCACGGAATAGCGCGACGCAGGACAAAATCAAGCAGCACGTGATTCCGCGGACGTTCGCATACGGCTTCGGAATCGGCCTGCTGAACAAGGACATTCGATTGTGCATGGCTGAAGCGGACGCGCTGGGCGTGCCGATGATTGTGGGAAGCGCGGTGCGGCAGCTTTTGTCGATTGCGACGGCGAGCGAAGGTTTCGACGCGGACATGACGGAGATGGTTAAGCCGGTGGAGGAGTGGGCGGGAGTACGAGTAGGGAAGAGCTGACGCGCTGAAGGATGGCGCGAGTAGTCCGGGAAATCGAAGAGAGGTTCTTCGACTGCCTGTCCCGGCGCTTCGCGCAACAGCAAAGGCACGGGACACTCCGCTCAGAATGACGTTGCAGCCTTCGGGGTGGCGGGAAGATGGCATGGCGTGGCCAGAATGACGACTGACTGAAAATTAAAACTGAAAGAGAGGATTTACATGGATCAAAAAACGTTTGAGCGGGGGCGGGCGATTCGAAGCTCGGTTTTGGGCAAGGAGTTTGTGGACAACGCATTTCAAACGGCGGACGATTTCAACCGTCCTTTGCAGGAACTGGTAACGGAGTATTGCTGGGGCGCGATTTGGGGGCGCGAGGAGCTTCCGAAAAAAACGCGCAGCATGCTCAACCTAGCGATGATCAGCGCATTGAACCGTCCTCACGAGTTGAAGGCGCACATCAAGGGCGCGCTGGTGAATGGCGTTTCGATGGTGGAGATACGGGAAGTCTTGCTGCAAGTGGCGATTTACTGCGGCGTGCCGGCGGCGGTGGATTCCTTCCGAATCGCGCGCGAAGTGTTCGCGGAGCAGAAAGAGAAAGCGCCAAAGGCTTAGCGGGCCGAGGTGTCACATTGCCGATAGAACCGTTTGAGGTTTTCGCGATCCGGTACGCGCATCTGGGTGGGCGGCATCCGGGGGAGAATTTCACACTGGCCGATCCGCACGAGTTTGCCTCGGACTTGGATTATTTCGTATGGGTGCTGCGGCGGGGCGATTCGAGCTTCGCGATCGATACAGGATTCGGCAAGGAAGCAGCAGCTCGCAGACGGCGAGAGTGGCTGCGCTCTCCTGTGGAGAGCCTGCGGCTGGTGGGTGTGGATCCCGATCAAGTGAGCGACGTGATCATCACGCACCTGCATTACGATCACGCGGGCAATCTCGACAAATTCCCCCGCGCGCGTTTTCATCTCCAGGATCGCGACATGGCGTATGCGACGGGACGGTGCATGTGCCATGAAACTCTGCGTGCGCCTTTCGACCTCGAAAATATGCTGGAGATGGTGAAGCACGTCTATTCGGATCGAGTGGAGTTCCACGATGGCGATGCGGAACTTGCGCAGGGGCTGACTCTGCACCGCGTGGGCGGGCATTCCGCGGGACTGCAAGTTGCGCGGGTGTGGACGCGACGCGGATGGGTGGTGATCGCGTCCGATGCAACGCACCTCTACGCGAACTTGGAAACGGGGCGGCCATTTCCGATTGTGTACAACGTGGCGGAAATGCTGGAGGGCTTGAAGATGCTGTATCGTTTGGCCGACTCGCCGGAACACATCGTGCCAGGACACGATCCGCTGGTGATGAAATACTATCCGGCAGTGAAGGCGGAGCTCGAAGGCATAGCGGTGCGGTTGGATGCGGCGCCCGTACGAGGGTGAAGTTCAAAGGCCCCGGCCCAGCTGCTAAAGCGCACAACTTGGGACGACGCTTTGCCGGAGCGTTGAAGCGCTCCTCCCCCGCATGAATGCGGGAGCTTCCACCAAACACCCGATCCTAACGATAGGTGTCCAACGGCCAAGGCGCCCGCCTAAAAAGCGAGGCGGCCGCTACAATGGCAAAAGCGAAGGCGCAAGCCGTGACTAAAGTCGAGCGGTCTTAGGCGCGACGTGGCGCTTGCGCCAGAACTCCTCGATTTCCTCCAGAGTGCGCCCTTTGGTTTCAGGCACCAGATAGTACGAAAAAATCCAGGCACCGATGGCGAACACTCCGTACAGCCAAAAAGTGCGGCTCGCGCCCATCGCCTCAAGCAAGGTTAGGAAGGTGAGCGAAACCAGAAGATTCGAGCCCCAGTTGAAGGTGGCGGAGAGTCCTTCGGCGGAGCTGCGAACCGTGGTTGGATAGATTTCCGCAATCAGCAACCAGAAAATCGGTCCCAAACTGATGGCAAAGGATGCGACGTAAAGCATCATGCAAATGACGGCCACCGTAGCGAGCGAGCCGCCGTGCATCGGCGCATGAAAAGCGTAGCCCAGGGCGAATAGTGTGACAATCATTCCGGCGATTCCGGTGAGGAGCAGCGGGCGGCGGCCGGCGCGGTCGATGAGCCACATGGAAACGATAGTCATCAGGACGTTGACGACGCCGATTCCCGCCGTGGCCAAAATGGCGCCCGAGGCCGAAGGAATTCCGGCGGATTGAATGATGAGCGGCGCGTAGTAAATGACGGTGTTGATGCCGGTGATCTGCTGAAGAATCGCAAGGCCGATGCCGACGACCAGCGCGGCTCGAAGAGACGGATGAAGAAGATCGGAAAGGCGTCCGCGCTCTTCAGAATGCTGGATGCTTGCTTCAATATCCTTCAACTCCGCATCGGCGCCTGCAGCGGTGCGAATCCGCCCCAGGACCTTGCGGGCTGCGTCGCGGTGCCCATTTTTTACGAGCCACCGCGGACTTTCCGGCAGGAGAATCATCCCAATGGCGAAGACCGCGGCGGGCACTACCGCGAGTCCAAGCATCCAGCGCCATCCCTGGATGGCCGCGAAGGCATAATCGACAACGTATGCGAGAAGAATTCCGACGGTGATGGCGAGTTGAAAGAGCGAGACCGTCCAGCCACGGGCCGCAGGTGGAGAAACTTCCGAGATGTAGACCGGCACGGTGCCGGAGGAAAGGCCGATTCCCAGGCCCACGATGATGCGGCCGATAATCAGCACCGTTGGTGATGAGGCCGCGGCGCAAATGATCGCGCCAATCGCAAAAATAATCGCGGTGGCGATCAGCAGCCTGCGGCGTCCATACAAATCGGCCAGGCGGCCGCCGCCGAGAGCTCCGATGGCCGCGCCCACCAACACGCCGCTGACTATCACCTCGAGCGCGAAGGATGTAAGCGTGAAGTCCTTTTTCAGGAACAGCTCGGCGCCGGAAATCACGCCGGTGTCGTAACCGAAAAGCAAACCGCCGAGGCCTGCAAACGCAGCCGCGACGTAAACGAAGCCGCCCGCACTGCCCGGC
>DASYZC010000132.1:0-26341 GCA_035949735.1 Candidatus Acidiferrales bacterium
TCAGACGAGCCTAGCGTCGTGTTAAGGACGCTTTACCAAGGCGGCGAGCATACGCGGGACAACCGCGTACGCGACCAGCAATTCGCCCAAGCGCTTGTTCGCCTATTGAATCTAAACGCGGGGAAGACGATCAGGGAAATCTGGGAGTTAGAGGTCGACTTCTAGGGGAACGGAGTCTACAACATGGAGCCCCACCGTGCCGGTGGCATGGATGGTCTTGAGTGGTCTCGGCCTCGCAGCGATCTAAGCTATCGCCTTCCCCGGTAGACGGCGTTCTCAGGTCGTTCGTCCAGTTGGTTCCGCAACTTTCGTTCAACGAAGCAGGATTCCTTCCCTTCTCCTTCGGCTCATGTGGGTGATCTTCTCAGTGACATTGAGACGCGACACGCCTGATATCGCTTGGCGCAGGCTAAGTTCATTAGCGCGCTTGTGAGTGTCTCCCAGACCTTCTAGCCCGACTGATCGTCGCAGAGCAGCGGAACTTACAGAGACCAATCCGTACGTTCCGCCCTTTGATCATGTCGTTGACCTTCCTCCTCGTAACTCCGGGCGATCTGTTCCAGGAGAGCCGATGTCCGAGGCCACTCGAGTTCAGTCGCCTTCGCGTATTCGTGGTACCGACTCGCGATTGATCGCTCCTGGGCGCCGCCGTCGGTCAGTCCGCGCCAAGTGCCACCCCGGTTGTTATGGATACCCAACATCACGCCGGTCTGAAGGTGTTGACTCGGAGTCCTCTCAATCACTTCGCGGACCGCCTTCGCAGGCCAGACGCCATCGGGATCTGCAGGGGATGACGCCAAAACATTTCCAATCTGTTGATCACCGATATCGCCACGGCCGATCTCCGCACAAAGGGCGCGCGTGCGCTTCACCCATCCCTGGAGCGCAGCTGAATCGAAAGCGCCGTTTGTTTCGCCTGGAATCCGATGCCACGAACGAAGCAAACCGTGCGCGTGGCCGGCCACAGCAAGGGCTTGTTTGCTATCCTCCGCCGTTTCTTCCTCAACACCGCTATCCGGTGCAGGCCGATACACGGAGCGAAGTACTTCGACGAAGAATTCGGGGCTCGTAGACAGCATCTTATGTAGCACTGTCGGCGGTCTGCGCGAATGTTCCAGCATTGGCAGGTAAGTCCACTCGAGACGAGCGACTTGCTCTTCCGGAACATCGTCCGCCTTGTCCAAACGCTGGAGCAATTCTTCAACCGAGAACAGAAACATGGAGTGGTCGTTCGAGCCGGTCCCATCCTTCGATTGTTCCCGGGCTGCCTCAGTCAGGATTTTCACTACGATCTTGCCCGACAGTCCGCTCCCGCGGTAGGCGGCCAGTGTGGCTGCCTCCCTTGCGCGACCGACGGCAAGCAACTTTTCAACTACAAATTCCACCGTTTCTCGGTCATTTCCCACGCCCGGCATATTGATCTTTGACCAGTACGCATCCTCAACGTCACTCCCCAAGGCGGCAGCATGGTCCCAAATCTGTTTCGACGGTGGAATCAGCAGGAGTGTCCTCGAGATCGTTTCGTTTGGCAGTTGCTTGATCTCATCTCGCGCCAGAAACATCTCGATCCATTCTTGCCCATCCCGTTTGCAGAATGCATGAACCATTCCGGCCACGAAATTGGCGCTTGCGGAATCAGTCTGCTGCAGCGCGTCGAACAGGATTTGCTCTTTGATTTCTTCCTTGCCCTTGGCCTCTGCAAGTGCAAATCCAGCCAAAGCCGGCATTTTGACCTGGCTCACCAACGCAGTGATCGAAGCTGTATCCTTGGCATCTAGCAGCCCCTGAAGCGCGTCGCGCCTCAGCTCGTCTGACTTGCGCTCGTCGGCTTCCCAGTCGTTTGGCGTTGGCACAGGCAGGTCCGCTCCTGGTTTTGCGAACAGCCAGGCGATGCGCTCAACGATGCCGCTGGGTGCAACAGCGGCATACGCTCTCTCGGCACCTTCGAGCTGATCGGCCGGTAGCGCCCACTGTGCATCCGGAAATGCACGATGATGGTGCAGCAATGCCCGCAGCGCATTCCAGGTCTCCATCCTCGAACTGTCATCGTCTAGGGTCGGCGCCGCCTCCACGAGCAGATCCACCGCGCGCCGGCGGCCTTCTGGCGGAAGATTCGGAAATACTTCGAACAGTTCCTTCCAGCGATGGGGGCTCGACTTCACGTCTTCGAGCATCGATTCGGCAATTACGGTCGCGCCCTTTCCGATCAGGCCGTACGTGATCACTTCCGGCTGCTCGATCGAGAAGTCCCTCCAGCGCGGCCTTGGCGATGGGCTAGCGGTATCGTATCCGCCAGGCAAAATCGCGACCATCAACCGCCATGCAATGTCGGGTTCGTTCTTCCTGAGCAGCTTCAGGACTCGCTGACGTTCGTCGAGTGTTGCGTGCGTCTGGGGCATCCAGAGGCGGAAGACACTTACGAGGCTGTTGAACGGACGGTTAGCCCACTGCCCGCCCGGATCGAGTTTAGTAAGCCTCGCGAGCAGTTCCGAAACCCGAGAGATGTAGCTCGGATTCCACGCCAGGATCTCCAGCGCCCAAAGCAACTCTGAATGATGCACCGACCCGAGCGGTCCCGCATCCTCTTGGAACAATCCCATTATGGGTGGTTCTGGACTGGTCAAACTCTCGTCAACAGCCGCGAGGAAGATCATCGGAGATGCTTCTGCGAGAATTCGAATCTGAGGTGAGATCGACCACCAGCGCTCTGCGGTAGCTCGATCAATCAGCTTGCGCACGATGGCATCGGTGCGAGTCGCCGCATCGCTTACGCCGCGCGCCTGACGGCCAAAAACGCTCAGTAGAACGAGCGTTTCCGCCAACCCCGTTCGCAACAAGCTTGAATGTTCCGGGCTTTGCCCGCGTGCGGCGGCGAGCCAACGCTCGTCCGACTTCACGTGAAAACGAGGGTCAGGCGATGAGAGCACTTCGGACGCAACGTTCGCAAAGCGGTCGAGGTCGGTCGAATTGATATATGGCGCAAGCAGGAACCATGCGTCGCGAGGAGATGCCACTTTCCACGTCGAGCCTGCTTTCCGAAACGGGCTGTCGGGAACTGTCGCCCAGCGAGAAAGTCGAGCCTGTAGCAACTCGTATTTTTCGCCTGAAAGCTTCTCGATCGCGTTTCGATCAGGCTCATGTGCTTCGTTCCACGCGCCAGCAAGTAGAAGAGGAATCAACTCTCGTGCGCGATCCGGTTTCGCCCATTCAGGCGGCTCCCATCCTGGGGCGGCAGGAATCAGCCGTCGAAGGATTGAAAGACTCCTCGCGCTTTCCCGTGCGAGCCGTTCCGCATCCGGCTTGTCCATGCCCATATCGGCGAGGGCCTGCGCGAACGCTTGAGCGGGAGGCCGAGGAAGTGGAATCGCATCGTCCGAAGCGCCCGTTTCGGACCCGTAGACTATGTAAACATGGTGGCCTTGTCGAACCAAATGCGCGGCAAGTCCAGCATCGGGATCTTCCAGTGCGATGATCAGAGAGCAGGGAGATTCGCCGAGCGCACGAGCGCCTTCCGCAGTAGCTGGAAGCAGGCACCGCTGTTGATAGTCAGCGCGATATTCCACGGGGAGTTGATCCGTCGCGGCGTGGAGGAAGGCAAGCGCCTCGCTTGTCGAATCTGCTCGCACAGCGAGGACCGAAGGCTCCGCATAGAGCCAACGCAGCACTCGCGTAGCTTCTTCATCTCGCCCTGCCAGAAGAAGCTCCGAACTCATCGGATACTTCGTCGAGAGCGACCACTCGCGCCAAGCTTCGCTGAGACTACGCAGGCCCGCCGGCCGCTTTCCGATTATGGTTGCAAGCCAATGCCCCACCGATGGAAACAACTCGACCCAATGTACGAGATCGTCGGCGTCGTAGGCCCGAACGTCATTCCACTTGTTTTCCGATTTCCGCTTCTCGATCCAGGCGTGCTTTTTCGCCCAGCGGCGTGGCGTCACAAAAACGAAAGTGGTGCCCGATGGCCCAGACCGAGCTTCCTCACTCCGCTTTTCGTAATCTGAGTCGGCCTTCTGTCTGATTTTTTGCCGCTGGCATCCGATCTCCCATCCTGAGTGGCCCGATGGGACGTATCCGGAACCTTGGGCAACTTCGCACTCGCCGTCCCAGCCCGACTCCTGCACGCTATCGCCCGAAGGGAAGCTAAGCTGAACCGCATGTCCGTGCGCTGCCCGAATCAGGCGAGACAGCAGTTCAGGCATTGTGTCCTGCCCGTCGCGTCGATCGGCAAAATGCGCAAGGTCCGTCGCATCGATCCATCGAATCGGGACGCCGTCTGCTTTCTGCTTTGGAGCCCTTGAGGGAGGCCCCACGATTGCGCCTCCAGCCATGAACGTGATGCCCGACTCCTCAAGGGCGTTTCGCATGGCTGCGAGGTTGTTCGTTACGGGGGTCCGCTCTCCGCGCTCGAAATCCGCTACGGTGGACGCGGCGAGCTTGGAGCGACGGGCGAGTTCCTGTTGGGACCAGCCAAGCAGCGCGCGCGCGGCCTTAACCTGAGTCGGGGTAAGCTCGTTCTCCATGCTACTAACTATATCATAGACATACTATGACCTCATGTGGAAAGTGTGGACCATTTGAAAATCTGGGAGGTCCTCTGTCATGGAAGGCCGCATTCCTTGCTAGCCTGACCTATCAGCCTCTTTATCCTTTCGATCCTGACGTTGCCATGCCCAAGCTGTCTTGCCAGCCTGCAGAGCGTCGAGCATTGCTCTACAGGCTCCCGTGCGATTGAGTCGGCAGCCGCATCGGCCTGCTCTTCGACAGAGCGTTTGTTCCGTGGATAGAATTCGTCAGCAATCTCTGAGGCGCGCTCCTCTTCGCTTTCCCGCACTACACACTGTCCCCACTGTTCACCGTCGCGACCAGACTGCGCTTTCTGAAGGAGTCTTGCCGGCTCCGTCATATCGGTGATGAGGCTTTCCAGCGTTGTGCCTCCAATCTCCAGGCTCAGAATCGGAACAACGGATGTTTCCCAGCCTCCGATTCTTCCGGGATGCCAGCGCATCTCTGGCGCGACCTTAAGGGTAGCTTTTACGCCTTTCAAACGGCCTCCATTCCAACTGTGCAGTTGAGCCACCGCATTCGAGAGGTTTGGGACCGACGTCTTGCCCCCCGTGTGCAATCGACAGATTGCGCCCAAGCTGGGGAATTTCTCCAAGATGAAATACAGGTCCCCGGAAGGCCCACAATTGCCGCTTTCAAGTTCTGGGCAACCAGCGCCACAACCTTCGACCGGCTGGCCCTTCTGTGGTCCACCCAAGTATTTACGATCACCCGGCCATGGTTCCCCCTCCGGGTGCTCCCTTGTCCTTCGAATCGCTTGCATCTTGTAATGGACGCCGCTCCCGTTCGCGATCTGCACGAGTTCTCCGTGGCAGAACCGGCCCCTCCGCGTCCATAGGGCGTACTCCGACGAAAATACCTCCCTCGGGTCATCATGGAGGAAGATGACTCCTAACTGAGTCGGCTTCTCCCCATAGACTTCGGCGATATCCGGCGCGGACTCCCAATACACAGATTGCCCACGCATGACCTTTCGCTTGAAGCCAAAATGAAACAGCGCTCGCGGACTGCTGTCCTCGATGTCCGGATCAGGGCCCTCCCCGATAGCGACCTTGATAGCCACGGGAAACTTCTCGAGGGCTGCTCCACGCTCATCGTGAGTCAATCCAAGGATACCCATTGGAGTTCCACCTCCTTGCTTTGGCATGTTTGTGCGGCGGAAAAGGGGGCTTATGACTGGCTTGCGCCGTTGTGCTATGCGTTTCGCCAGCGCCGAAAAAATCCGGCAGCCTCAAGCCAGTTGAACCGAAGGTGTGTGCGCCTTCCGACTACGCTGGCTTCGTCAGATTCTCAAAGGAGTTACAGAGGCTTCTAGCGGGAGGGCTGAGAGAAGGGGTTCCGAATCGTTAGTTGTCCTTCGATTGTCTGGCCATCGCGAAGGTCTTCGGAGTAGAGAGTGACGCACGCGGATTCGAGCGCCGCAGCGACCACGAGGGCGTCATAGATTCGGTAGCCGTACTTCTCTGCGATCTTCAGCGCTGCTTCGTGTGTTTCAACCGTAATTGGGAGCGGAGACGGGCAGAGAATTCGTATAGCATTCAACGCCTCGGTGATCTCGCTCCAGGGCATTAGAATCTTGCGCTGTGCGACGGATACAAACTCGTTCAAGATTTGAACGCTAAGCACGCCGCCACTCGCGAGGAGTTCCTCGGCTCGCGTACTCCGCGGGTCGCTCTGTGCCAGCGCATAGACCAGCACGTTGGTATCGAAGAAAGCTCTATCGGGCATTGGCTTCTTCCCGGTCAAATACGAAGCCAGCAGGCAAAGGACGACGTAGTTTTCGCAGGCGGGCCAAAGCACGTTGCCTGCTTTCATCCCGACCGACTTCAAACGCCCGTTTATCGACAATCCGAATCTCGATCTGGTCGCCCTCTTTGAGATTGAGAGCGTCGACAACGGCCGCGGGCAATCGCACAGCCAGGCTATTGCCCCATTTTGAGACCTGCATTGGACCTCCTTACCTGCTGGATATACCTCCAGTAATTGTATATCCTAAGGCTACTTTTTAGCAAGACCACCCATTGCGATCTGAGTGCGAACCGTTACTCGATGCAGCCGAATCTAGAACAAGGAGAGCTGGCTGTGAGGCGGCAGCCGGGCAGACTTGGAGGAGCTCTTCGTGTCCCCAGCGGAACTCATAACCGAAAGCTGCCTTGATTCGGACGGTGTTGGCCCGATCGATGAGGCTTCTGAAGCACACAGTCCCGCTTCGGTTCTATCGCCTAAATCGGTACCTAACGCCGCCTCTTGCCTCTTTTGAAGGGCAGACCAAACCTCGTCTGCTTTCTCGCCGATCCCTTTCTCCGTGACGAGTTCGCGCGCCATGGCCATCAGGATGTCGTCTTCGTCGTTGATCGACTGCAATCCTTCCGAGGAGAACTTGCCCTCCATCGCTAGAGAGACCAGCAGCTTCTTGCCCATCAGCCGAAGGCAGGTCTCCTGCATCGTTTCGGCGTAGTGCAGGAATTTCACTTTTACGGGAAGGCGCTGGCCGATCCTCCAACTTCTGCGGCTTGCTTGTCGGAGGACATAGATCGAGTAGCCGGTCTCGTAGAACAGGATCGTTGGGAACTCGATCAGGTCAAGGCCGGTCTGGACCAGTTTCGGGTGACAGATGACCGCTTGCACGCCTGCGCGGAGTTGGCGTTCATACCAAGCTTCCCGCGCCTCCGGGGGCACCTCTGTCGTCAGCAGCGCGACACGTATTCCCTCGTTCAGCAGAATCCGTTCGAGCCTACGAGTAACGTCGCGCTTCTGCGTGTAGACCGCATAGATTTGGCAACGACGGCCGCGGGCTAATTCTGACTTCACTTCCTCGACGAGGCGGCGCTCCTTGGCATAGATGCGGCTATCGTCCAAATCCCGGGTCTCAGCGATGAGGAATCGCTCGCGTTTCTGAGTCTCAGGGTCGTATTCGTACCCATAGAGGTCACCGAGCCCGAACGGCCGATCTGGGTAGATGAGCAGGGCGTTCAGCGCCACGCTCATCACAGTCGGATTGCGCCGATGCTCCTGCAAGGCCCTTTTGATGTCCTCTTCCAGCTTCTTGTAGGCATCGCGCAGAGGAGGATCCATCTCCACGCTGATGACTTCTTCGCGGTAAAGTGGCAGGGCCTCGGAGATATCTTCGAGCGAAATGAATGCTCCCAGACTCATGAGGAAGCGGCCGAAGAGAAGCGGTGAGGCACCGGGGCGACGGCGAATGCGTTTGGTTACGCGACCGTCCGAGCAGGCGTTATCCGATGGCTCAATGACTGTGACCTTTTCAAGCAAGCCATAGGTTTCCGTGAAAGCTCGCACACCCGCTTCGCCATACTCGAACCCTTCCCGCACCATCTTTGCCGGCTGCAAACGGAAGAGAATGTTGAACAGTTCATCGGCGTAGCCTCCGAGCAGCGTTCCGGTAAGAACGACGGTGCGTTGCGCACATCCAGCTAGTGTGCCGAGTGCATTCCCTTGAGCTGTGTCGCCTTTCAGCTCATGCACCTCGTCGGCAATCGCATAGTCGAAAAAGTTGGGCATGTAGCGCCCGATAAAGTCCACCGGAGCGAAGCGCCGGACCTTCTTCCCGTCGGCCTGCCACAACGCGCTGTACAAAGCCCTCCGCAATTTGGCGGCCTCCTCGCCATGCGCACCGCCTAACATTTCACTTAACTTGGCCTTCGCGAAGTCGGTGGACAGAAGCCGCTCCCCGTCTCCATTCAGGTAAATGGGACAGCCGCTGTCTGCATTCACCACACTCCCTTGGTAACGCCCGCAACGAGCTAAGCCATACGCGTGTCGCCAGAAATAGCTGAGCTTCCCGCGGTCACGTCCGACGATGAAGAGAGCAGGCAGTCCGCAGATCGATTCCCAGCGGGCGCGAGCAGTGCGAGAGGTCTTCCGCTGCCGCAACTCCGTGAGTGTCGTTCGCAACCCTTCGCGGACGATACGGCCATGTCGCAAGCGGACTTCGTTGACTCCAGCGTGCGCCGCGGAACTCGTCGGGCCGCGGAGGCCATCGATGAAGAAAACCCGCACACGGGGTAGCGTCAAGAGAGCCTCTCTCGCCCACTTCTCAACCAACTGCGGTGGGACCATAGCGAGGGCCGTGAAGGGCCTTCGATCGCTGTGGACGTAAACGGCTCCCAGAGAAATCAATGTCTTTCCGGTTCCGCATTCCGCAATCACCGCCGCCCCCCGCGCCTCGTTCCAGCGTTTGACCACTCCCATCATCGCGAGAACTTGTGCGGGGAAGGGCTTACGCAGGAGATGCCCGATGAGCGGCGATGCCGGGTCATCGATGCCATGAAGCGGAGGGTAGGTCCGAAGAATTCTATCGGCCAGCTCGGAGGCGCGCGCACGCAGGTATTCGTTAAGGTCCTTGGGGAGTTGCATGTTTTTGTCCTCACGAATTGCCCGAGTAAGGCGAGGTATTTCGAAGACGGAGAGGCTTAATTGGTGGCGGATGCGAGAGCGGATTCAATCATTTGTTTCGAAATCTCCGCGGTGGTCACGTAGATGTCGGTGTGCCTCAGAAGAGCATTGAATGCGATACCCCGGTCGCGCACGATCATCTGAGCGCACTCAACTGTGGTGATCTGGCTGTCCGGTACACTGAAGTTGCTCGAGGCAATCGCTACTTCTCGAGTGTCGATTTCGAGGGCCTCAATCGATTCTTCCAACTCGGAACACGTTTCTTCGGCCTCTCCAGACTGCAAGGCGCAGTCAAGCCAGGGACTAAAATACTGGGCCGAATAGTCCCAGTAGGACGTTTCATTGATGGAAGGATCAACGATCTTCTGCTCGCAGAGGAGATTGATTCGACGCAGAGCGAGCTTCAAGAACGTTTCACTGCCTTCCAGGAATGCGTAATCACATCCAGTGCTGTGGTCAGGGTTGCTGCTCCAAGCTTTGGTAACAATTTGCACAAAACCCTCCTTCCTCGCATTCTTGCGCACCGATTCTATGTGGTGGCACCTGAATCCGAAGCGCCCTCCAATATTGGGCGCTCCAAGAAACTCTTCGGCAGCTTCCAAGTGATCGAGCCATTCTCTTCCGGAATACGGATCGAGCCTTCCTTCAGCGCCTTCCCGATCCATTTGAGGAAGGTAACTTTGTTTCCGCTCACCACGACGGGTGAGCATCCCAGCCCCAGCAACGGCCGGATTGCTTTCCGGGCTTTGAGTTCTCGCATGAACCACGGCGCCCACGCCGGAACCACGGGCAGGCCAAATCGGCCGGCCACCCGATAGAGAACGAAAACGGGATCGTCATCGCACAGAACCGTTCGCGCCCCCTCTCGATCCACACCGGGCTTCGTCTTGGCAAGCTCTGACGAGATAGCCACCAAGTGTCGAACGGGCCGTTCTCGGTTCGAGACTACTGCGCTGCCGCGAAAGCATTGGGCCTCGGGACCGAGAGACACCGCCATCGGCGAACGGCTCGCCAGATGAATCTGAAACAGCGCTCCTTCGGTTACTCCTGCCCACAGGGCACCGACCTCGGAATCTCCCCCGATCAGTGAGATCAAATGGGCGCTCGCCTGACCACGTTCATCCTTCGGCGGATCGACGACCGCTCGGTCAAAGTGGACGCGAACGCGGGTCGTTGTGTCCTTCATCTGCTTTGTGAATTCGAGGGTTCCGAAGCGTTCGTGTGCGTTTTGCATCGTCATTTTTCTCCGCAGGGATGTTCTTCGCAGCGGTTGCGGTGGGGATTCACAGGCTGGGTAACAAATCAATGTGAACCAACTGACGGACGTTGTCGGCGAAAGCTGTTGCTTAGGGGAGGAGATGAGGTGTGATTAGATCGAGGAATTCGCGGGATGTGATGATTTTGGTCTTCTTCCAGTATCGCGGAAAGTGCCGTATATTCCCCGTGATCAGATAATCGGCACCGGCAACCTCGGCACACTCGACAAACATATTGTCAGCTGGATCGATTGTAATCTGAAGATGTCTCACCGGAGCAACCAAGTGGGCGGTCTTCTCGATGAGTTGTAGCAACCGTTGCCGGAGGCCTTTGCGGATATGAAGCTCCGGCCGCGAGAGTACAGCCCGATATTCTTCGAGAATTGGGGCCGAAACGTAGAGCCTGGCCGGTTTGGTGAGGGCAAGCAGAAGCACCGTGCGTTGCAGTCCTTCGGGTTTGAGCGCGGCAGAAATGACGACGTTGGTGTCGACGACAAGTCGAAGCGAGATCATTTGCGCTTCGGTCGCTTGGCTCGCGTATCCGCGATGATCTTGTCGATCTGCTGCGAGGTCAGCTGGTCCGTTCCCCTTGCCTCCGACTTCTCGCCAATGATTTTCAAAACCTCGGGTTCGGGAGCTGCCAGCCGCACATAATCCCGGACACTCAGCAACACTGCGCGCGGAGTCCCGCGCTTTTCAATCACGAGCGAGCGTCGTTCGTCTTCCACGCGGCGCAGAAGATTGCCGAAATTTGTCCTGGCCCGCAGCGCGGAAACCACAATGCTATCCTTCTTGTGGGTCTTGGCCATTGGATGAACTCTCCAGTTCAATTATACGGAGTGCACAGTTCATTTGGCAATCCTACACACCCCAACCGGCAAACTTGCTACGACGTCATCTGCTGCCATGGAGCTACGCGTGCTAGCGGCGAATCCCAGCGATCGCCTTGGAATACACCGTCCAGTATCCTCGCGCGTCATCCACTTCTGCGGGTTGGACGATCCCACCAGGTTCCACGCGTACGGCAGGATAGTTGCTCTCATGGAGAGCTTCGGAGTAGTGCCATTCCTTGCCATCTGAAACAATGAGGTGATCTCCGAAGGCGCCCGGACACGATCCGTTGCACACGATGAAGGGAATACCGGTAAGAGCCGTGAATTCATCGTAGTTTCCGTTGTTGGCTTCCTCTGCGGCCATCACCACCGCACCCGGAATGTCGCCGCCGTCCACCGACAAGGCCCGTGATTCTTGTAGTTTGTAGCCCATCTTCTCGAAAACATCTTTGTCTCGCTCCGCACAAACGAGGGTTGAATAACACCGGTCGCTCATAGTGCGCGTCCTTTCTCTGTTGAGGATTTACTTCAGGCTGGCAATCTCCCCTGTGCTGAAGACCACCGTGAGCTCGTTCGAGAATCGCTCCTTCTCTCGAATGACTGTCGCTCCGTCTTCTTCCTCCTCGGACTTGTCGACGAGTTTGACCGACTGCCAGTGCGCGATATGCCGCGCTTCTCCCTCCCCGAAGATCCCGTTGAGCATCCCTGCAGTACAGAGCAGACCGACATGCCCGCCATGCAACGGGGTCAGTGGGCGCCCGCTGACGTCTGACTGCGGGGCAAAGAGGACGGCAGAGGCTTGGCGGTAGGCAGATGACTTCGGAAGGAGGTCCTCGATTTGGTCCAAAGGAAGGCCCCGGTATACCAACCGCACCGCTGCACCGCGCGGAATGGTGTAGTTAACGGTCGGGTTCCGAAAGAAGTGGAGAAAGCTTCCCTGGGTCTCTCGCCACAGCTTCATACCAAAGTCGCGCCCGGGTTATCTCGCCATCCTGCACACGGTCCCTCTCTTGCCGGGTGCGGCGGACTCCGAACACGACCACTTGCTTGTATTTGATGCTTTCGGGGTCGGTGAGCCGATAGACGTGGACATCCTTGAATTGGAACGACAGGACCTGACTGCAGTCGCGGATGTAGTCCGAGGGAATGACCATCACCAGAATGCCAGTGCGCCTCAGCCAACGATAGACGTGCTCGAGAAACAGCCTTTCCATGCGCTGCGATTTTTCCTCGCTGACTTCGAAATCGTAGGGAGGATTCAAGTAAATCAGCGAGAAGGACTCGACCGGGCAGTGCACATCAAAGCAATTCCCGTGGATCACTTCGTCGGCGGATGACTGGGCGAGTGTTGCCCTTTGTGCGTCGAGCTCGATCCCATACCGGATTACCTTTGTATCGCGCGTGACCTCTACGAACGCAGCGCCCTCCCCAATGCAAGGGTCAAGAGCCGAGCTGACCTGCTCGGGGAATTGAAGAAACTTGCGAATTCGTTTGGCCTCCGCAATTGGAAGGGGATAGAAGCCCAAACGTTCACGTCCGGCGAGGCGCATGGAAAGCCTCCTTTGGCTTGCGTTTTTCAAAAGTGTCGCGGAATTTCGGGCCCACGAGGGTAGTGCTAAGGCGTTGGAGTCGGGCGTGCCCGACATCCCGTAAGCCGCTGCATCGAAGATCGCCAAATGGCCCCACTCATTTGGCAAGACGATGGGCCAATGCTAGAGTCCGCGCCACTATGGATGTCGCAATCCGGGCCAGAACCAACCCGCCACGTAATGTGTGCCAGCGACTGGTTCTGAGAACGAATCCAAAAGGCACCAAGACGGAATGCGTTTTCGGAGATGGCACCGCCATCTTGGTCTCGAATTTCTTGGCGTCCTTGATTCACGTGCGCGATGAATTGCGATTTCCCCGGGACCTTGAAACGGCGGACGCCGGCACACAGATCTACATTCGCAATACGAATCCCGAGGAAAGAAGGAGGGACATCTTCCAGGCAGAGATCGGCTACGTCACCCAACCCAGAAAGGAGAGAAGGGACAGCTTCTTCGTTGCCGCTGAAGTTCGCGGCTCGTGCCTGGGTATCTCAGCCATTGACCTTCCTTGTGATGCGCTGAGAGATTATTTCTACGTCGGCAATCGCCACCGCTCTTGGGTCCGTCAGCCCTCGTTGTACGAACTCTTGCGCGTCGATCCCAGCGTATCGCCGGCGGAGCTGCGCATCGCTTTCAAATTGCGCAGCCTCGAACTCCACACAGCACACGCAGCAACTGAACACCTTCATGCGTTGGAGCGCGCCTTCAACACTCTCGCGCAACCAGAATTGCGCGCGTGTTATCACGCGCTTCGGAACGATCCCACATCCCCTGCGATCTTCCCTTATGGTGGCTTTGGTTCACTGCTTGTTGCCGGAGATCTCTCAAGAGACGGGAAGACTCTTTACGCGTCTCGCATCTTATCCTTTCGTCCCGACCAAAACTTCAAACGCCTCCAAGCGCCGGTGCGAAAGATCACGTTTTATAAGGATTACGCAATCTTTCGGGATTCACGCCATCGGATCGAAGTGCTCTTCGACCAAGCATCGTTGCCGCTGTCGTGGGATTCAAGTTGGAATCAATGGAAACATTTGCTAGGCACCAAGGTCGGAGTCAAGGCTCCCTTCATTCAGAGCGGTAAGTATCAACACCGAGCGGGTGCATGGCACCTGGTGAAGTGGGAAACTGCGCTTCCAAGCCGCCTCGAAGTCGCGCTGCCGTCAAACATTGGCGAACAAGTCGCCGAAGCCCGAACAACCAATCATCGGTTCGGTGAGTTTGCCGAGGCCCTCGATCGAATTCGAGCGCGCCTGGAATCTGTACCGATCGAGCGGGGTGAACTACAGAAGCTCTGCTCTCGTTTGGGCATGCCGGGCGATTTCGACGTTGCTTTGATCACCTGGAAGCCCGACTATGACGCCTTTTTCTACAAAGAACTCTGCGAGCGTGCTCGGTCTCTGTACCTCTTTCGGTCGGAGTACCTCTTTGATCTTGAGAAGGCGGTGGTTGTCGAGACTCCCCAACTCGGCCACGCCACGTATCTGTTTGCAAAGCCCTCCAGCATGCACGAATTCTTGGCGATCTACAGTAGGGCTGGCAGAGAAGACATTCTTCAAAACCGTGGCAACGTGGCTGAAAAACTTAGGTTCATTGGTCGCTTGATCCATGGCCGTAGATCGGACGCCTGGCTGAAGGAACTAAAGGCGGGACTCGGCGAGTCCTTGGATTACGCTGAGACTTCGCTCGGCTAGGGGCAGGAAATTAGCTATGAAACGACGAATTGCCAGGAAAGAGTCACTTCGGGAAACCGTAGTCCAACATGCAAGGCGATCGAGGCCCTAGCCCACGCAAGTCCCACGTTCCCTGGCAATTGCATTTCCCAAACTTGAAAGCTCGTACAGTTCATCGAACGGCCATTGCTGTCTCCCGCTTCCTCGAAAGTTTGACTGCGGAGTTCAACCGCTTAACATGGCCGTCCTCACGCGACCGACATTTTCGTAACGCATATGGGAAGCGAAACGGAACGGAGGCCGTCGCCAAGAGAGTTCCCGATTTCGATCTAGAAAGAGTAGAGCGCCAGCATGGATTCAAACAGCCCCTTGCTGTGGACCCAAGCCGTTGATACAGTCGCTCAAGCGACGCCAGCAAAGCGGAAACGAGGCAAAGCCTTGTCACGCAGAACTGGCCAAAACGGTCACATTGAAGCATCAGGGAGATGGTTCGTCGTACGGTTCTGGAAGGATGTCGACGGCCAAGACAAGCGGGTGCTGATTCGGGAACGCATCTGCCCCATCGCTGGACCCGGTTCCATGAATCGAAGCGAACGGGAGAGGAGGGCAAAAGAAATAATCGCCGAGTCGGAGGTGGATACGGCGCAGTATTTCAACCGCGTCGTCAAGCACCAATTCGGCGTTACATTCAAAGAACAATCAAAGCTTTGGCTTCACCAATCCCAAGCACGGCGGCGAAAGCCGATCCGCGCTACAACAGTTCCAACCATCCAAGGGGCTTTGGAAAAGTGGATTCTGCCCGAAATTGGGGATCTCCCTTTGTCTGAAACAGCCAGATACCCAGTGATGAAGTCTCTCGTAGCAAAAATGAACACGGGCGGGCTTTCGGCTCAAACCGTAAACGCCTACTTCCGCATCGCAGCAGCCGTCGTGAAATCCGCTGAGGATGCGGACGGCAACGAGCTGTATCCGCACAAGTGGGACGCGGACAAGTTGGATCTTCCGATGGTTGTGACCTCAAAGCAGCGTAGGCCGTCAATCAATTCGGAAGTTATGGCCGAACTCGCCAGGACCAAGAAGCCAAAGTACCGGATACTCGTGATTCTGACCGCTTCCACCGGGTGCCGCATCGGGGAGCTTCTCGGGCTCGAGATCAAGGACTTGCTGGATGACTTCACAACAATTCGAGTCGTTCAGCAGGCCAAGGGCACGAGAATTACTTCGGAACTTAAGACGGTCAACTCGGCTCGGTTCGTGGACCTCTGTCCAGAGGTAGCCGCCCTCCTCAAGGAGTTCGTCGGAGGTCTAAACTCAGGATTGGTGTTCCCGAACCGCTTCGGTAAACCGCTTAACCCTTCGAACATTCGGAATCGCGTCATTCATCCCCTACTGCGAGAGAGGGGATTACCGCTTGGGGGATGCCACATCTTCCGGCGGTTTCGTATGACGTGGTTGCGCGAGAATTCCGTTCCTGCGGACATCGAGCGTTTTTGGCTTGGTCACGCCAACCAAACGGTTGGCGATGACTACTCTATGCTCAACAAGAACGTGAAGTTTCGAAAGCAAATTGCGGACAAAATTGGCGCTGGGTTTGCCTTGCCCAGCTCGATTTTGGCTCCAGTTGTACCGAATGTACCGAAAATGACAGTTGTGCAGACGGAGGAAGCAGTAGCGTAAGTGCTTGTAGTGTGAGAAATTAGGGAGAGAGCGCCCGTAGCTCAGTTGGAAAGAGCGTCTGCCTTCTAAGCAGAGGGTCGGGGGTTCGAATCCCTCCGGGCGCGCCATCCCAAAACGGTCCAGCCCGGAGACATGGGTTACAGAACGTACCGGTCACATGGGTAGCACTTTTGGACCGAACGGATTTTCGGGGTCCGACCGGGAGACATAGGTCACAAAATGTAGCGCCTACAATGTGATGAAGCCCTCCCGCTTGGTCCGCTAGTTGCGACCGCGCTTGCAAAGTAGCCCTTCCGCCAAATCGTGGAACTCAAGCAAGCCCGGCACGGAATCATATCTGTTGCGGCGACCCAGCATCAGCAAGGAATTTAGCCGATCGTGAGGATTTCTTTCATGACTGAGCTTTTTCGCAACAAATCTTTGCCTTACTTCCCTGCGGTTGTGTTGGGATGTGCATTCGTTTTGATGCCCCTCGGCGCTTCGGCCCAGAACGCCCCAGCCGGACCGATGACTCCCGGTACAGCAGCCGATCAAACGCCAGCGACACAGACCCGAACTCCAGCCGCTTCTCCAGACGCGCATCCGAATCTGGCGGGAACCTGGCAGCTCAACAAGAAACAGAGCGACGATCCGCGCGAGAAAATGCGCGAGGCGTGGAGCGAGCAAGGGAATGAAGGAGGGGGTGGCCGATGGGGGGGCAGAAGAATGGGCGGAGGCCGCCGGCGCCAAGGCCAATCTGGCGATATGATGAAAGAGTTCTCCCAGCTCACCATTACGCAAACGGCTTCGATCGCCAAGGTAACCGGCGAACCAGGCCGCGTTCTCGCCTTGTATTCTTCGAACACCTCCGATAAGTCAGGGACGGAGGAAGATTCTCCCACAGCGCAATGGCAGCAGAATCAGCTCGTTGTGACAACACGAACTCGCGTCGGCTCGACAACTCGCAGCTACGAACTCTCCCCGGACGGCAAACAACTCTACGTGACAACACGTATTGAAAATCAGCGACTAAGCCAGCCGGTTGCCTTTCGCTTCGTGTACGATTCAATCAAGTCTAGCGAGTAGCTTTCTCTCGTCACGGTACTCCAAGGAGCCACCTGCTGTGGCTCATGCGCCGGGGGGAACGGTTATTGTGCAACAGTAGGATGGTGAAACGAATTGCGGCCTTCCCGTTGATGGTAATCGCGACGATTCTCGTCGCGCCCTGCGGGAATTACGCCCGCCTGCTCTCCGCGGCTGAGAGGCCAGACTCGCAGGCGCAAACTGGCCAGCAACAATCGCAGCCGGGACCTACAGCCCCATCGTCTTCGGCTACTTTCAGCATTGGCGGACTAGTGCGGTCAGCCGACAGCACTCCGATTCCCGGCGCGACGGTTCGCTTTACGAACACCGATACGAATCAGGTATGGGTAAGCTGGACGGACCAATCAGGCAAATTCGAACTCCCCACTCTTCCCGCGGGGCTTTATCGAGCGGAAGCGAGCCAGCTTGGCTTCGTCTCATCCTCGCTTGAGGTACAGATCGGCGCGAGGCCAGCCCCGCCCCCGTTGCAGTTTGTGCTCCGCGTGGCAACGCTTGCGCAGCTTGCAGTTCCGGTGGGGCACGAGAAGAGCGCAAACCAGACAAACGCAGACGAGGGGCGCGGCAACAGGAGTGCACTCGTCGGAAACACGCCTGCCTCGAATGCGGGGTCGAACGCGCCCGGCGCACGCGCCAGACAACGTGGCCGGGGCCAACTCCCTCCCGGCGTGTTGAATGCGATGACCCAGGGAATGCCCACAGGCGGCTTTCAGCAAACCGATTTAGCGGACGAGTCAACCGGGGAGAATCAGGAAGCGGGCCCTCCTCCCACCGAGATGTCTTCCAATGCAGCAGGATCATCTTCCGACGCGTTTCTGTTGCAAGGCACCGTCGGCATGGGATTGTCCCCGACGGGGCCGGGCGGTCCGGGCGGCGGCTTTGGAGCCTTCGGTCCTGGCGGACTCGTTCCCGATGCTCCTGCGGTTGCGATACCTGGCGGGCCCGTTGGTGTAGGCGGTCGGGGAGCTCGAGGACCTGGGGCCGTGCAAGGAGCCGGCCGAGCTGTCTTCTTCGGTCGTGGACCGGGCGGTGGGCCGGGAGGCGGCCCTCGAGGAGGAGGTGGTGGTGGCGTTAGATTGTTTCGCCAGGCCGTCAATCGCGTCCGCTTTAGCTTTTACAACCGCTACGAAAATTCGGCATTCGACGCAAAGCCATATTCGCTGACAGGCAACCAGTTTCCAAAGATTAGCCACTACAACGAGCGGTTTGGGGGGAACGCAGGTGGTCCGCTGGCAATTCCGCACATTTACAACGGCAAAGACCGCACCTATTTCTTCGCCAACTATCAGCACGATACCCAGCAAAGCCCTATAAACACATTTTCGACCGTGCCAACGCTTGAGGAGCGGCAGGGCATCTTTTGCGGCACCACTTTATACGAGCCTTTTTCGATTCCCGGCACTCCATTCCCTTCGGTGAGTCCAGGTTGCCAGCAAGTTCCCGTCAGCGCAATTTCTCAGGCCTTGCTGGCATACATTCCGGCGCCGAATGTACCCTGCGCGGCAGCAGGATGCCCCGTCACTCGGAACTATTTGCTGGAAGCCACCACTCCTTCAAATACCGATTCCGTGAATCTCCACGTGCTGCACACGCTCAACGCCAAGTTCAACCTGAACGGCGGCTACAATTTCAATTCCGTGCGCGAGAACACTCTCTCCAATTTCCTGGATACCGCAGGAAACGAATCCACGCGGAATCAAGGCTTCAATCTGAGCCTGGCTCACAATTGGTCTCCAAGATTGGTCGAAAGCACTTCGATCAATTGGAGCCGCAGCCGGGCGCAAATCCTGAGCGACAATTCATTCATCAACAATGTTGCGGGTGATCTTGGCATCAACGGTATAGCAACCATCCCGATCGATTTCGGCCTTCCGCTGATCCAGTTCACAAATTTTTCGAGTTTGAACGATCCAGTTCCATCGTTGGTGCGCGATCAAACGTTGCGTTTTGACGACGGTATAACTTGGGTTCGCACGAAGCACAGCATGCGATTCGGCGGAGAGGTCCGCCGCATCCAGCTCAACAACGATTCGAATCCCATTCCGCGCGGCCAGTTCACGTTTACAGGACTCGTCACTGCACAGGAAGCTTCGAATGGCTTTCCCCTCGAAGGCACGGGAAACGACTTCGCGGATTTTCTCCTGGGGTTCCCCTACAACACGCGCGTCCAGTTTGGAAATCCGAGCACGCACTTTCGAAGTTGGGGCTTCGCCCTCTACGCCCAGGACGACTTTCGGGTGAGCAAAACCTTCACGTTCCAATACGGAATTCGCTACGACGCTGTCACGCCTCCAGTGGAGCTTGCCAATCAAATCGCAAATTTGGATTTGAATTCCACTGCAAGCGCCGTAGCGGTCGTTACGCCTGGTGTGCCCGGTCTCGAGAATGGTGTTGCCGTCCCCGGCAATCTTGGGCCGTTCCACGGCGCGTATCCGCGGGCATTGATCCACGGTGACTACCGCAATTGGGCGCCTCGGATCGGCTTCGCGTGGCAGCCTGGAATCAGGCCTAAGACCGTCATCCGCGGTGGCTTTTCAATTTTTTACGATACATCCATTTACAACACACTCGCTCAGCGATATCTAGCCTACCAGGCGCCGTTCGACGTTTCGCACACCGTCCTCACCACGCCTCAGCAACCTCTGACGCTCTCCGACGGTCTCCTGGTACAGGGCCAGTCGTTCTCGACCATCTCGAACACTGGCAGCATCGACCCATACTATGGAGATCCCTATGCGCAGATTTGGACGGTGGGTACGGAAACATCTTTCTCGCAGAATTGGATTTTGGACTTGACCTACACCGGAACGAAGGGCACCGATCTCGAAACTTTACGCTCGCCAAATCGGGCGCCGCCAGGCACGCCGCCGAATCAGACCCAACTCGATCTGCAAATTCCAGACGCCACCAGCTTTTACTATCTACAGTCAAATGCCAACTCCATTTATAACGCCCTGCAGGTGCGCCTGATGCACCGCTTCACGCATGGGTTCATGATGCAGGCCATCTATACTTGGGGAAAATTGCTGGATGACGCCGGCTCGGTTGGCGGCACGTCGGCGACAGTACAGCAGCGAGACGGAAACATCCACGCTGAATATGGATTGTCTTCATTCGACGTCCGGAATCAATTTCGGCTGCTCTCGGTCTATCAACTCCCTTTTGGCGAACGTAATCGCCATGCCAATCACGGCTGGCGCAAAAATCTCTTCGGCGATTGGCGCCTTCAGAATGTTTTCACGTGGCAAACCGGAACTCCCTACACCGTCCTTGTCGGTGGCGCCGCGACGGACAACGGCACGGGCGCCAACTTTTCCTTGCGTGCCGATCAAGTGGGCGATCCAAACGTAGGCATCTGCGGCGGCTCTCCCGCGCAGTTCTTCAATACGAGCGCGTTTGTCGCCCCGCCCGCCTTTGCTTATGGCAACGAGCACCGCGGCGCTGTCGAAGGCCCATGCACGATCGGCTGGAACATTTCTCTGGCGAAAGCTTTCCGCTTCGGCCCGGAGCAGCGCCACCGCGTCGACGCGCGTTGGGAAGTGCAGAATCTTACAAACACGGTCAACTACAGTGGCGTCGGCACCTCCCTCGGCTCGCGCTACTTCGGCCAAGTAACCAGCGCAGGCTCTATGCGCACCATGGATCTAATGGTCAGATTCAATTTTTAGGGTGACCTCAGTATGACAAAAATCGCGAAGCATTCTGTGACCGCCGCCAAAGCAATCGTCGCGGTGCTGCTGGCCGCGAGTTACCTTGCTCCTTTACCGTTGTACGCGCAGCAATCCAGGCCCACCACCGTGCCCTCTTCCCGCGAGTCGCAAGCTTCCCCGCGGACCAATCAACTGAATTCGCATTCCGTTCTCCGCGCGCAATCCAATGTCGTGCGCATCGATATCGAAGTAACTGGCCGCGATGGAAAGCCTATCAAAGGTCTGCGAGCCGACCAGTTCGTCATCACAGACGATGGCAGAGACCAAAAAATCTCCAGCTTCTCTTATGCGAATATCGAAGCCGTTGAGCAGGCCGGCGCGGAAGACCTCAAGCCGCTCGTCGTTCCAGTTGACAACCCAGCGCCCGTTGCCGGTCCGACTTCCACGGACACTATCGCTGATCAAATCCGCAATCGCCGCATGATCGTGCTGTTCTTCGATCTCACGTCGATGGAAACGGGCGACTTGATTCGCGCACACGATGCCGCCGTGAAGTTTCTCAAGCAGCAAATGAAGCCGCCGGACTTGGTCGCCGTGGTCACCTTTGGCTCGAATCTTTCCGTGCTCGCAAACTTTACCAACAACCGTGCCATTCTGGAAAAGGCCGTCGCGCAACTGATTCCAGGCGTTTCGTCCGGGATTGCAAATCCTCCCTACGCAGCCGCCCAAAACGGCGAATACGACGTGCAGCAATATACCGGCGACGCCTATATGGCCGACGAAACCGAATTCAACGTGTTCAATACCGACCAAAAGCTGCTGGCGATCGAAGGGCTGGCCAATGTCCTCGCCTCGATTCCTGGGCGAAAGGCGCTAGTCGAATTCACCGGCGGCATCACGCAAACCGGAGAAGAAAACCGCGCCGAGTTGCAGGCGGCCACGGACGCCGCGAATCGCGCCGACATTTCCATCTATTCCATCGACGCCCGCGGCATGTATACCACTCCGCCCGGAGGCGACGTCACAACCGCCGCGGCCAGCGGCACATCCATGTTTAGCGGCGCTTCCCTGTTCCATCAGACAGATCAGCGAGAGGATTCGCGCGACACGCTCGCGACACTTTCCACCGACACCGGCGGGCGCGCCTTCTTCGATCTTGGCGATCTCAGCGACGCCTTCCCGAAAATCCAGCAGGAAAATGGCGGATACTATCTCGTCGGCTACGATCTGCCTGCGGACGCGAAACGCGACGGCCGCTGGCATGCCGTTCGCGTGAAGGTGAAAGTCCCCGGGGCGCGCGTCCGCTACCGCAATGGCTACTACGCTCCCCGAGATTTTCAGCATCTCGAAAAAGAAAGCCGCGATCAGCAGCTCGCGGACGCTTTGAATTCCGAGAATCCCGAAGTCGATTTGCCGATCGTGGTCGAGACGTCTGTCTTTCGTCTCAACGACGCGCAAGCCTACGTCCCAATTTCCACAAAACTTTCCCCGCGCGCTCTGGATTGGGCGCAAAAACACGACCGGCGTGAAGCAGCCTTCGACTTCGCAGTCCAAGTGCGCGCCGTGCCCTCCGGCCAGTCCGTCGCCGCTTTAAGAGATACGATCAATGTGCGCCTCGATCAGCAGCGCTTCGCGGAGGTAAACCGCAGCAGCTTGGTTTATCAGGGTGGAGTGATTCTCGCGCCGGGAAACTATCGGCTCAAGTTGGTCGCCCGCGAAAACGAGTCCGGCAAAATAGGCACTTTCGAAGAAAACTTAACCGTGCCTCCGCGTCCACCTGCGCGGATCAGCCTCAGCTCCGTGTTGCTATCGAGCCAGCTTGTGCCAGTTGAAAAATCGGCGGAGGCGGAGACAAAAGGTGAGGGATTTCGCGCGAAATTGGCGACTACGCCGCTTGAAATTGCGGGTGAAAGAATCGTCCCCAGCGTGACGCGATTCTTCACGCAGCGGCAAACGCTGTACGTTTTCTTCCAGGCGTACTATCCCGAGAAACCGGAAAGGAATCAGGCCTTCGATCCGGCTACCTTGCGCGCGGGCCTGATGTTTTTTCGCGGCGGAGTGGAAGTGAATATGACTCCGCTGATCGAGCCCACGCAGATCGACGAAAAAACGCACACCGCATCGTTTCGAATCAGCCTGCCGCTCGCGAAGCTTCCGTCCGGGCGCTACACGGTGCAAGCCGTGGTCGTCGCCGCAGGGACACAGCAGTTCGCATTCGGCCGCGCCTACCTCGCCCTTGAGCAGCCGCCGCAAACACCCAGCTCCGCGCCTCCCGTCGCGCCCGCTTCGCCCGATTCGCAAACGCAGACAAATCCGTAGGAAGCGTTCTTCACGCAGTCTTGTGCGGGTAATAGCATAGCCGATAGAGATTGCATTCAGCGCACATCGGGTACCGCGCGCGGCAAACTCGCCTCCCATGCCAGATCAACTGGTGCGAAAAGATAATCCATTTTTCCTGCGGAATTATCTTCATTAAATCTTTCTCAATTTTCTTCGGATCGGTATTTTTCGAAAGGTCTAGCCGTTCCGCGAGCCTTTGAACATGCGTATCCACCACCACGCCGCTCGCGATCCCAAAGGCGGTTCCGAGGACCACATTCGCGGTCTTTCGCGCCACACCCGGCAGCGTCAACAATTCCTCCATCGTCTTTGGCACTTGGCAGCCGAATTCCTCGACAATCAGTTTGCTTGCGCCCATGATCGATTTGGTTTTGTTGCGGAAAAATCCGGTGGGACGAATTTCCTGCTCGAGTTCCGCGGGATTGGCGTACGCGAATGCTTCCGGGTTTGGATATTTCCGGTAGAGCGTTGAAGTGACCTGATTCACGCGCTCGTCCGTGCACTGCGCCGAGAGAATCGTCGAAATCAGCAGTTGGAAGGGATTCTCATGGGTCAGTGCGCAGGTGGCTGCTGGATAGGCTTCGTCGAGCGCCTTCAGAATCGCTCGCACTCGGGCGGGGTTCGTTCCACGCCCAGCCCCATTTTTCGGGGCGCCCGCTTTAGCAGGCGCGAGCCTCGCAGATTTCCTTGCGGGCTGACCTTTTCTCGGCGTGCGCGCCGACGCCTTCTTTTTCTTTCCAGCCATGAGGCCAGGAACTATAGCACACGCCGGAATTACGCCTCGACGTGAACACCTTTCCAGAACGCGACACGGTCCTGGATCTCCGCTGCGGCAGGCTTCGGAGAGGGGTAATACCACGCTGCATCGGGGTTTCTCTGGCCGTTTACCTCAACGTCGTAGTAGCTCGCGGTTCCCTTCCAGGCGCACACGGTATGTGTTTCGCTCGGCCGCAGATATTCCGAACGCACCGAGTCCACGGGAAAGTAGTGATTCCCTTCAACCACAACGGTGCGGTCGCTTTCGGCCAGCACCGCGTCCTTCCACACAGCTTTCGCCATCTTCATCCTCCTATGCTCTTAGACCGCGAAGAAGAGGTTCTGTGCCAGCGGCCATTCCGAATCGAACCACTGTCCGGCGCAGCGGTAGCCCGCCCTCTCGCCCATCTGAATCACTTCCCGCGGGTGGTACTTATGCGAGCTTTCGGTCCAGATCGTCTCTCCTTCGCGAAGGTAAAATCGAAAACCCGCCTTGCGAATCGTTATTCGCTGCCATTTTCTCGAGCGCAGGTGCATTTCGATGCGGCGTTCCCGTTCGTCGTACCGGACCACATGCTCGAATTGCGAAAGATTGAAATCTCCGTCGAGTTCGCGATTGATCCGCGCCAGCAGATTCTTATTAAACGCCGCCGTCACCCCTGTCGGATCATCGTAGGCCAGCATCAAAGTGGAAACCGGTTTCTCGAGGTCGGTCGTCAGCAAAAGCGCGTCGTTTTCGCGCAAAATCGAACGTACTTCGCGCAGAAATTGCTCTCCGGCCGGCCGTTCGAAATTTCCGATCGTGCTTCCCAGAAAGAGGACAAACAGTTTTTCGTCTCCGCGCCGCCGTGCCGCTGCTTCCTGAAGACCATCCAGATAAGCGCGTTCAAATCCCACGATGCTTACCCTGTCCATCTGGCCCAATTCCTGCTGGCAGCGGAAGAGCGCGCTACTGGAGATGTCGATCGGATAATAATTCACGCCCTGCCGCCGGGCCAGGGCCTCGAGCAGCCAGCGCGTCTGTTGGCCGCTTCCGCTTCCCAGTTCGGCAACCACCACGGGCCCGGGCACGCGCCCGACTATTTCGCCGGAATATCGTTCAAGCATGCGCATTCCCGCGCGCGCCAGTCCATATTCCGGCAACATGCAGATCACATCGAAGAGCGCGGAACCCACCGCGTCGTACAGATACTTCGACGGGAGTTCTTTCTGTCCCGGTTGGGTGAGCCCCACCATCACCTCTGAACAGAATTCAGACAGCGCATGGCTCGGAGCGCTTGCGGCCGACATTCGCGGAGCCGATCCCATGACTATTCCTCTATGCAGCGGAAGGTAGCGTACACGTGGGGGTAGTGTGGCTGGAACCAGTTCCGGAAAGATCGCCGCAGCATGCATGCATCGGTCCGCGGCGATCCGCCCTTCATCACGAAATGTTTGCCGTCGAAAAAATTAGCCGAGTAGCCGGGATAAAAGGAGGAGCGCTTAAATCCAGGCAAGGGACCGAATGGCGTCGAGGTCCATTCCCACCCGTTGCCGATCAGGTCTTCCACGCCGAATGCGCTGGCGCCGGCCGGATGTGCATCCACCGGAGTGGCATCCCAATTCTGATGATGGAAATTGCCGCGCGACGATTCGGGAGCTGCGCTGCCCCAGGGATATGCTTGCTCAGCTTCATTTGGCGTGCCGTACGCGGCTCGATGCCACTGGGCTTCCGTCGGAAGCTTCTTCCCCGCCCAGTGCGCGAAAGCGGACGCTTCGGCGTGGCTCACATATACGGGCCAGGAAAGCGGCAACGGAATCGTGCCAAACATCGCCCGGTATTCCCACTGCGTGTCCGGATCGGCCGCCCGCGAACTTGATCGCTGAACCCAGTAACGTGGATGCGCGATTCGACCGCGGCGTATCCACTCCCAGTCTTCCGGCTTCCAATAATTGCGATCCTCGTAGCCGCCCGCGCGCACGAACTTCAGATATTCCTCGTTCGTCACCGGGAATACATCTACGGAAAAACTGGGCGCCTCAATTTGTTGTTCTTCGAATTCATTGTCCCAGCCGAAAGCTCCGCCGCTGCGGGAGAGTCCCAGCGTTGCGATTCCCGCGGGAATTGTCACCTGGCGCGGTCTCGGCGCGGGTCTCGGATCGGCGAAGGCTGCGGCCTGCGGAGTTTTCCGCTCCGCCGGCAGATTGTGCAGCAGATACGCCAGGGTCTCGCCGTGCATCAGGCGGTGCTCGATCGCCGTCTGAAGAAGCGTTCCATCTCGTAGATAAGGATCGGCGGAACGGCGCGCGCGCGAACCGCGCAGGCTTTCATCCAGCCTATCTCGAACGCGCCAATTATATTTCTCCACCTGAGCGATATTCGGCCAGTCTCCAGGTTCGTCGGTCGGCAATCCCCCTCCCACTGGATCGATTCCGAAGGCGAAAAGATTATCGAAAGCGGGGTCGTGCGACTCGAGATCCAGCGCAGGCGCCAACAGGTTCCAATCGAAAGCTTCCAGATGCCCTAGATAG
>DASYZC010000133.1:0-2084 GCA_035949735.1 Candidatus Acidiferrales bacterium
TCCATGGGATCGACGCCGTCGGGCAGCACTTTCACCTGAAACGCGTCTTTGTAGCCTGCCGCAGTGAAGGCCTGGTTCCACCAACTCGCGCCCTCGACCAGCGCGGAACGGATTGGCTCGGGCACCGCGTGATCAACGTAATAAATGATGGGCTTTACGGGCTCGCTGACGGCGGCTGAGGGATCTTTTTTCTCTAGCCGGAAATGCACGATGAAGCGTTTGTGAATGGATTCGTCGACTGGCGTGGCGAAGTCCATGTACTGCATGCCGAAGAATCCGGAGCGCGGGTCGTATTCGCGCGGATGAAAACCGGGCGGAGGCGACTGCACAAATGAAAAATGTTCGCGAACGGTGACGCTTTGCGGGTCTGGCGTTACTTCCTGCACCCAGCGTCCGGGCTCTTCCGTGGTGAACGTCAACGTGGATTCCACGTCGGAATTTTCCGGGAAATTTTTGGTGCGGGGCAAGTAGACGGCGCAGCGCGAGGGATCCAGATGGAAGGCGCCCTGCTTCGTGGCTTTTAGCTTCTCTATGACGTTGTGAGCGTCGTGGAGAAAGAATGGAGTGGCGTCGACGAGCACGGCGTCGCCGTTTTCGGCTGCGGCATCGAATCCCCAAAGGACGGATTGCGCGAACGCCTGCTTGACTGCCTCCCGTTGCGCGGCGTCGTCCGTTACGGCGCGGTAGCGCTCGTTTTCCGCCACCAGCAGCACGCGCGGCCCGCTGCGCTCGAAATGCACGACCTGCGTGTCGCCCGGTTGGCCGCGATCGAGGCCGATGTCGTTCGAGCCGACGCCATCTGGCAGCGATTCAACGTACAGGAATTCCGTGTTCCATTTGTCGATCTGCAGCCAGATTTTTCCTTCGCGCGCGTCCCAGTAATACGTGAAAAAACCCGGGAGCTTTTGCATGCCCGTCGTCTTCTGGTCGATGCTGGGGAGCGGTTTTGCCTCGGCGCTTGTTTTCGTACTTTGAGCGATGGCGGACAATGCTGTGACGACAAAGAATAACGAGGCTAAAATCAGGGCGCGCTTCATGAATTCTCCTCCGCTACGTGGCTGATGACCGACGGTGTTTATATCAGAATTCACGATGGCTGAATTCGATTTTTGCGCTGCATGGTGCTCACGGCCTTCGGCCTTGTCTTTATGTTATATTGAGGATTCGGGTCCTTTTCGCGAATCGCACATGACAAAATTGCACATGGTCACAGCGAGTGGAGGGCTGGGTTCCGGGACATACACTTACGACGGAAACGGCTTGCGGGTGAAGAAGGTGGCGGGCAGCACCGCAACCGTGTATATCTTCTCGGGATCGAAGGTGATAGCTGAGTACGCGAACGGCGCAGCGCCAAGCTCACCGACGCGCGAGTATATTTACGCGGGCGGAGCGTTGCTGGCCCGGATCGATTCCTCGGGCACGAATTATTACCATCAGGATCACCTATCGAATCGCATGGTGACCAATTCCAGCGGTGGCGTAGCGGCGGAGATGGGGCACTTCCCATTTGGAGAATCGTGGTACAACGCGACTAACGACAAGCTGTACTTTACGACCTACGAGTATGACGCAGAGTCGGGGAACCACTACGCGATGGCGCGGTACCACGTGAGCCGCTTGGGGCGGCTGTCGTCGCCGGACCCGATTGCCGGTTCGATAGCCAATCCGCAGTCGCTGAATCGCTACAGCTATTCGATCAACGATCCGGCGAACATCACCGATCCTTCGGGAGCCGAGCCTGTCTCCGGCTGCACGACAGCCCAAGCAAATCCTAAAGACAAATCGGAGCAAGCCTCTGGCGGCGGTCACTCAGACGTGGACAATTCGGATGCGGAAACTGACGGAGACGCTGGGAGTGCCGATCCTCCGCAGCAGAACGGCTGCGTGTCACACGTTAATCCGTATGGCAGTAGCGGTGACTTCGGAAGTGATTGGGCTGCCGAGTTCGGGGTTGCAGGAGTTGGTACCTTCGACGGCGGCCCTCCTATGGCCGACGTTCCTCCCGGCATGTTCACGGTAACATCCATCGGAGGCACGCAGGGTATCGGAAACTGGATTTGGTTGCCTCCAGATACAATTCAGGA